>CAYTNB010000033.1:0-19270 GCA_964439085.1 uncultured Desulfobulbia bacterium
GATGATTCGGGCTCTAAGCGTCTCCGGCAATCCTACCATGATTCATCTTTTTCTTAAACTTGATCCTTATAATATTTGCCGGGAGCCGTATATTCCTGTCCTTAATGCCCCTGATTTGCTTCCGGCCGTAGAGTTGGGTTTAAATCTGCATCCGGCGGCCCCGGTCTTTGTACTGCCAAGTGTGGGCAGCTATTTTGGCGGCGATTTGATCTCGGGCATTTTGGCAAGCGGCTTGGACGAACAGGAACAAACCTGTATGCTGATTGATGTGGGCACTAATGCAGAGGTGGTGCTGGGAAATAAAGATTGGTTGATTGCCTGCGCCGGGGCGGCCGGACCTGCCCTGGAAGGCGGGGTGGCCCGAATGGGGATGCGGGCGGGACCTGGAGCCATTGAACATATCAGGATTGAGCCTGGCAGTCTGGTGATGGAATACGAGACTGTGGGCGATGAGCCAGCCTGTGGTATTTGCGGATCGGGGATAATTGATCTGGTTGCGGCTTTGTATCTGGCTAGAATTATTGATTTGCGTGGCAAATTTTGCTTAGGTTCCGATAATCGTCTGCACCAGACTGAGGCGGGGTTAAGTTATACTGTGGTGCCAGCCTCGGTGGCTGCCAATGGCCGGGCTATAGAATTGGAGCAGGTTGATTTGGACGCTATGATGCGCTCCAAGGCCGCCATGTATGCTATTTTGACTACCCTGGTTTCGCAAGTTGGCCTATCTTTTGCCGATCTGGATAAGATATATGTGGCTGGAGCATTTGGTCGTCATATTGATCCTGAGCGGGCTGTAACCCTGGGAATGTTGCCCGATCTGCCCATTGCGACCTATGTCCCCATTGGCAATAGCTCTCTGGCCGGAGCGGAAAAGGTGCTGTACTCCAAACATCACCGGGAGAGGTGTGGACGGATTATGCAGAAAATCACCTATATTGAGCTAAACGTCAACCAGGAATTTATGATGCGTTTTTCCGGTGCTAAATTTATCCCCCATACCGATAGAAGCTTATTCCCCACAGTACCTATGTTCGATAGCTAGTTTTTTCGCTGTTACCATTATTCTCAGCTTTTACTGCATCTTACCCTATGGGCGTCTGGCCGTATAAGGCTTTAAGTTGCGCTAATAGTGGTTGATGTGGTAGAGTAGCGGCCTTTATGTTTTAAAAGAACTAACACCCCACGAGGGGGTATAAGTACATTATAAACTCTTTTCTTAAAAACAGGTAAGCGCAGACTCCGAGAAAACAATCTGTAAGGTACTAACCCTCATTCGGGGACTTTGTTTAGTCCCGTGAATGGGTAAGTGCTTTTACTGTAGAAGCAAGTTCCTAATTCTAAAAGGTGTTTTAAAATTTATAGTAATGATTAACTGTTTAGTTAAGGGCTATAAATGGCCCTTAACTCCGTAGTGTAACTGAATAGTGACCACAAAAAAAAGTTATAAGGCACTAATTAAAAACCGTTGTGATATAGGGGAAAATGCCTTTATCTACGGGAGATTAGACCGAAAACATGGTAGAAAAAAATAAGTCGGTTCGCAAGGTCAGGCGGTCTCGTCGGAAATTGCCACAAAAAACTGCCAAAGAGCGTCTGCAAGAGTTTCTGGACATCTTTGTTAAAGAGGATGATGTACTGCTGGTGATCAATGCCGATCCCGATGCCCTGGCCAGCGCCATGGTGGTCAAGCGCCTGTTGCGCTACAAGGTTAGAAGTGTGGTGATTGGCTATCCTAATGAGATCAGACGGCTGAGTAATGTGGCGATGGTGCATCTCTTGAAGATTCCTGCTGAGCGGCTGCATACCTTGTCCCTCAAGGATTATTCCAAAAAGGTGATGCTGGATTCCCAGCCTTTCCATCTGCCCGCCTTTGAGAAAATAAATTTTGATGCGGTAATTGACCATCATCCCATTACCATCGGCTGGCAGGCCGCATATATAGACTTACGGCCTGATTATGGTGCTGTTGCTTCAATGATGGTAGAATACCTGCGGGCGGCGGATATAAAACCTTCTGTATCCTTGGCTACTGCTCTGTTTTATGCCATTAAGGTTGATACCAATAATTTTGAAAAAAAGGCCAATCTGGCCGATGCGATTTCCTTTCGTTACCTGTTTAATCGAGCCAACCCAAACCTTGTTCGTAAAATTGAACTATCCGAGTTACGTATCTCAGAACTAAATTATTTCCGTACCGCCCTCACTGAGATGAAAATCAGTAATAATCGCTTATATGTCCATATGGGTAGGGTCTTTAATCCCGATATTTTGGTGATTATTGCCGATTTTTTTAATCATGTCCAAAAGGTGTCATGGGTTTTTGTTTCCGGTGTACATGGTGAAAGACTTGTGGTAATTTTCCGTTGTGACGGCTATAAAAAGAATGCTGGTAAATTGGCAGAAAAAATATTTTCAGAGTTCGGTTCGGCTGGAGGCCATCGGGAGGCGGCCAGGGCGGAAGTACCCCTTAAAAATCTCGATAAACAAGACCAGGAATTTGAAACAAAAATTCTTATGCGTCTTGCCAGAAGGCATCTATAATTAATTTGCGTTTATGAGTCAAAAAAACAAAAACTTGGCCATGGTACTGGCTGGCGGGCGAGTGGACGAACTTAATGTCCTGACCTATTACCGGCCCAAATCGGCGGTACCATTTGGCGGTTTTGCGAGGGTAATTGATTTCCCCTTGAGTAATTTGCTGCATTCCGGCTTGGAACAGATTGCCATTCTTAGCCAATTTCGTTCCTACTCCTTGATTAATCATATTGATTCTGGCGCCGCTTGGGATATGTTGGGCCGCTATCGGGGTATTTCCATATTGCCACCCTCTACCAGTTCAGAAAGTTCTTCCTGGTATCGGGGGTCGGCTGATTCAGTCTATCAAAACCTGGATTTTGTTAAGTATCATGATCCGGAAGTGGTGGTTATTGTTTCAGGCGATCATGTCTACAATATGGATTATCAGAAGATGATAGAGTATCATCGTGATAAGGATGCCGACTTAACTATTGCCTGCCTACAGGTACCAATAGAGCAGGCGAACCGCTTTGGTGTGGCCTGGATTGATGACGAGGATGGCAAAGTCGGTGGCCGAGTGCTGGCCTATGATGAAAAGCCGCAAGACCCACAGGCTAATTGGGCTTCCATGACTATTTTCTGCTTTAAACCGCAGTCCTTGTATGCCGTTCTGGAGGCCAATGCGCAAGCGGATAACTCCTTTGAATTCGGTCGGGATATTATTCCTCGGATGATGGCGGAATCCCGGCGGGTTTATGGCTATAAATTTTATGAATATTGGGGCTATTCCCGCACTATTGAGGAATATTGGCAGAGCAATATGGATTTGCTGGGTGAAAATCCGGCTATTGATCTTGAGGCCTGGGGGTTGCGTACCAATCTTGAGCATCGTGGTATTCGAGATTGTGCCCCTGTCAAAATCGGTAATTCTTCACCCTCTGACAGCCTGATATATAACGGTTGTGTGGTTGAGGGGCAGGTTGAACGATCCATCTTGTTTCCAGGTGTTCGAGTGGCCAAGGGGGCGGTGGTGCGAGATTCCATTCTGTTCTTTAATAATCAGGTGGCTGAGGGTGCCCAGCTCGAAAAGGTGATTTGTGATGTGAATTGCAGTGTCGGCTCGGGATGTCGGCTTGGTAGTTTTTCTGACTCGGGAAGTAAAAAGGCTACCGTTTTGGGCTGGAATAATCATCTGCCTCCTGGTACGATCGTTGCCGGGGGCTGCACTATTTATCCTGGCCAGGATAAAAATAAATTTAGCCGGGCTATTGAGGCCGGGGAGATTACCCGATGACTGCTGAAAAGCCTCTGGTACTGCTCCTGGCCGGTGGAGCTGGCAGCCGTTTGAATATTCTTGTTCAGACTCGTGCCAAACCGGCAGTACCTTTTGGGGGCTTGTATCGAATTATAGATTTTGCCTTGAGCAATGTTATGAACTCCGGCCTCTCGCATGTTGGCGTGTTGACTCAATATAAGCCTCTGTCGTTAATGAACCATCTGGGCACTGGAGATGCGTGGGACTTAAGCGGCCGCACCAGAGGGATCAAAATATTACCGCCCCGCACCGGCTTTAAAGACTCTGATTGGTATAAGGGCACGGCAGATGCGGTGCGCCAAAATATAGATTTTATCAAGGGACATCCCTCGAAAGAGGTGATCATCCTCTCTGGCGATCATATCTATAATATGGATTTTGCCGATATGCTGGCAGTTCATCGCCGCAAACGTGCCGATATCACCATTGGCATGATGGTGGTGCCTCTGGAGCAGATTCATCAATTCGGGGCTGGAATTGTCGATGCTGATGAGCGGATTATCGATTGGGAAGAAAAACCGCCGGAACCAAAGACCAATCTAGCCTCAATGGGTATATATGTCTTCGATACAGACTATATGCTAAAGGTGCTGGAGGAAGAACGCCAGGAAGTTGATTTTGGCATGCACATTATTCCCAAGGCCATCAAACGTGATCGGGTATACGCCTATCCGTTTACCGGCTATTGGCGTGATGTTGGTACAATCCAGGCGTATTGGCAGGCCAATATGGATCTGTTGGATGACGAATCAGGCATTTCGCCGCAGCAATGGGGAACCCGCCCTAATCCCGATGCCGATGGCAGAGCGGCCGATCGGGCTCCGGCTCATTTTGCTAAGGAGTCCAAGGTTAAAAATTCGTTAATCTCGGCGGGCTGTGTTATCCATGGCGAGGTCGAAAACTCTGTTTTGGGGCCGGGTGTAATGGTAGGTCGTGGCGCTGTGGTGCGGGATTCGGTGGTTATTGACGATTGTCAGATTCTGGAGGAGGCCGTGGTTGATCTGGCGATTATGGATAAACGAGTTAATGTGGGTCGTGGTGCCGTGGTAGGTTGTGGAAAAGGAAAGGATGTGGCCAATGAGGCGTATCCCACTCATTTGTACACCGGCATTACTCTAATCGGCAAAGATGCCGACATACCGGAACAGGCTTGTGTTGGCCGTAATTGTATCGTGGCGCCATCTAAAAAGGCTGCCGATTTTCCAGGGCTGAAAATCCCTGCTGGCAGCAGTATTTAGTAAGACTAAGCTAACACCCCCACGAGGGGGTATCGGAGTCTACGCTTACCTAGTACCTTATAAATTCTTTTCTAAAAAACAGGTAAGCGCAGACTCCGAGAAAACAATCTGTAAGGTACTAATTTAGATACCACGGTAATTCTCGTCTACACAGGTTTTTTCGTTATTAAATAGGGCTGCGGCAATCTCAGCTCTTATCGGCTTCTCAGTCCCGCAATAAATGGTCCTACAGCTTCGGCCCCTTTAGTGTCAACGAGCCTGATTGTTTCGCTGCCAATCACGGCAATGTCAGCTTTACCTTCAATGGCCGCAACATCGTTCTTATCCGTAATCCCAAAACCAACTGCCAGCGGTAAATCTGTACTGGCCCTGCATCGGGCAATATACTCATCAAAGCTGCTGTCAAAAGTGGTCTGGGTGCCGGTAACTCCACGGCGAGCCACGCAATAGATGAAACCATCTCCATACTCGGCTAGTTCACGCATTCTCTCCAGGGTGCTGGTTGGAGCGTAAATCAGAATGGATGCCAACCCATATTGCCGACAGTATTTAAGATACTCTGCCCCTTCTTCCGGTGGCAAGTCAGGGATGATAAAGCCTTTAATTCCTATCTCTGCGGCCTTTTTACAGAATTTTTCCAGACCGTATTTAAATAAAATATTATAATAGGTCATAAGCAGGAAGGGAATCTTATGGGTCTCGACCATCTCTCTGGCGAAGGCCAGACAATCGGCCAGGCGGATGCCATTGGCCAACGAATCCTGGTTGGCCTTCACAATCACCGGGCCGTCGGCCATGGGCTCTGAAAAGGGAATTTGCATCTCGATGAGATCAACACCGTTATCGACCATTTGGCTTATAACCGCACGGTTTATTGAAAGGGACGGATAACCCAGAACAATATGGGTCATCAGCAGGACGCCTTTCTGCTTTGTTGCCTCTCGGATCTTATCTCGCAGCTTCATACTCTTTTCCCTTATTGATGATGAATTGTTGCCAGGATGGGTCGGCAAAGGCGTTGGCAATGGTGAAGATGTCCTTATCTCCCCGACCGGACATATTAATGATAATGGCCTGATCGGCATTCATGTCGCCTGCCTCTTTGAAGGCTTGGGCGAAGGCGTGGCTCGATTCAAGGGCTGGGATGATTCCTTCCTTGGTCATGGTTAATTCCAGGGCTGCCATCACCTCTTTATCATCAGCGGAAGTGAAGCGCACTCTACCTTTTTCCCATAGATCGGTAAGAATTGGTGAGACACCAACGTAATCAAGCCCCGCAGCGACTGAATGAGTGGTACGCATCTGACCGTCATCGTCTTGTAAAAACATGGTTTTATAACCTTGAGCGACACCTGGACTACCGTCAGCACTTGCCAGGCGGGCGGCATGCATTCCGGAGGGAAGACCGTATCCTCCAGCTTCAACGCCCACAAGCTCAACATCGGGTTGATCAATAAACCCCTGAAAGACACCCATTGCGTTAGATCCCCCACCTACACAGGCATAGACTCGGGCGGGCGCGGTGCCAAATTGTTTTATAATCTGTTCTCTTGCCTCCAAGCCAATAATAGACTGAAACCAGGCCACCATTTCTGGAAATGGATGTGGTCCGCAGGCTGTTCCCAGACAATAATGGGTATCATCCATATTTGTTACCCAGTCACGAAAGGCGGCATTGATGGCATCTTTTAAGGTTCGGGAACCAGAGGTGACCGAGATTACCTCTGCTCCCAATTTTTCCATCCAGAAAACATTGGGCCGCTGACGCAAAATATCTTCCTCGCCCATATATATAGTGCATTGCAGGCCGAATTTAGCGGCCATTGTAGCAGTGGCTACACCGTGCTGGCCAGCGCCAGTCTCGGCAATGACCCGCTTTTTTCCCATCCGTTTGACCAAGAGTCCTTGACCCATAACGTTATTTGCCTTATGGGCTCCTGTATGATTCAGGTCTTCACGTTTGATAAATATCTGGGCTCCACCAAAATGGCGGGAAAGATTGTCGGCATGGGTCAGCGGTGTAGGTCGACATGAGTAAGTACTCATTAGATCGGCGTATTCCTGCCAGAAGGAGGGGTCACGCCGGGCCGTAGTATAGGCCTTGTTTAATTGTCCAAAAGTTTCATGGAGTACCTCGGGAATAAAAGCCCCGCCCCATTCTCCGTAATAACCATTATTTTTCATAAAATAGCCTTGCTTGTAGATGTTTTTTGAACCACATAACTCAATAATTAAGGTATCTTGTTGCTTTTTAGTCTTCTGCCTGCAATTTACAGAAGTCTCAGCGCCCTGGCGAAATCTTCCGGGTAATGGCCGTTTATCCAACGCAATTGGGCTTCGCTGAAGGCTCCTGGCGATTCCGGCAGCTTGGGTAAAAAAGAGTAAAGCAGGCGTTGGCCGGGGTCGCCGCCGGTGAGCTTTTTGCTGTACTCAATTACGGTGACCATTTTAGCGCCCAGGCCAGTGAGCATACGCATGGCGGTTAGAATGGCCTTGTTGATTGATTCTCGGGTTGCTGAATCTGCCTCGACAATATTGCCAACTCGCCGCACTGGCATAAGTTGTAGTTCCCATTGTGAGGTCTGAGCCTTGGGTACAAAGAGAATAACCTGCTCGTCCTGATGGACAATCAGGCTGCTTTCCAGATCCTGCCGCCCATCCAAGCGTTTATTGTGGATGATAGCCTGATGATAATCGTCAAAGAAACAAGATTTGGTGGCTTTGTGGTATTGACTCATAAAATCACCGATAAGATTGCCGCATCCGTATGCTTCTATTACCGGGCCGCCTATCGTCTCTAATTCACCGGGCAGCATGGCGAATTGATGATGGATCATCTGGTGCGAGGCGTGTAGGCGGTAGTTGCTGGCCGAACAGTCATAGCCGTAATTCCAGCCCCAAAGGGTGGCTGCAAATTGTTGATCTACTGCCGTAGCCGTGCACAGTTTAGCGACAATTTTCAGGCGTAGCTTCTCAAGTTCTGAAGGAGCCAATGACTGCCTGGCCAAGGGCATTTCAAGATTCAGGGCGGCGGCCAGTCTTATATAGGTGCGTTGGTAGTAAATATGCCGCAGGCCGTCCATGTCGGTCTGCTTAAGGTCACTGATATGATAGCGAATGGCATCATTTGCCATATTGGCGGCATAATGGCCGCCGGATATATAACTGTTGCGCCGCAGATATTCAAAAACATGTGTGTCGTTCTTAGCATCACCGACAATCTCACTGCCGCCCTGTGCGCCTGGACGTAAAACCATAACTTCTTTGTAGATTGTAGGTAGGTGCTCGTTATTTACCAGTATCTCAAAGAGATCAGAGAAAGATATTTTGGCCCTGGTTCGTCCTTTATCGTCCTTCTGATAACGTAGGCCAGTTGGGTCTCCTGCCCGGTTGTAGACGAATTCGCAGCACAATTGGGCCATAATAATTAAGTCGTTACTGTCTGTCGAGTTGGCGGCCAAAGCCAGGAGTACCGGTTGCGGTAAATCTTTGAACATCGCAGCCAGGCCGACCTTGGCATTATCTGCATCTCCCCATTTATTGAGGTATTTAGTCATGGAGGCAGCAGGCGGTTTTGGTATCTTTATGTCTGCAGGGCTCATGGCTTTAGCGTCACCCCAGCTTCTGGTTATATAGGTGGCTCCACGGAAGGGCAGAGGATTAGGAATTTCATATATCCAGTCCGCCTCAGCAACGCCTACGGTTCCAGATGGGAAGTTGCGGCTGTTATCAATACTATGACCATCTAATTCCCCTAGAGTTTGGACGAAATCATCCTGTCGTAGGTTAAATACGGAAAACGAGGGTTTGTGAATGGCAAACCTGAATCCCTGTGGTGTAACGCAGGTTCTGGGGAATGTGCTGTTCATGGGCTTGAAGGATTAGGCACAATTGAAATATTACTGAAAGGATTCCTTTATTTCTAGTTTACTTGACTACTCTGCTAGATTTAAAATAAAAAAGAAAAAAATACAATTTAAATCGGGATTTGACAATGATAGTTGTCACAAATGAAGCATATCCCCGTCGCTAAGACATTTGGGGATAACAGGGGACTAAAATATGGTGCTACACTGGATAGAGTAAAATGCCAGCATAACTTTTTCTGTTATGCTGGCATACTGGCCATTTCTTAGGCGGCTTTTAACTTATTTTCTTTGCGGCGGTGTACCCCCGCAGATTTGGGACGATTGGCGCCTTGCTTACTGCGGGCAGCCATCTTGGGGGCCTTGTTACCACGGGCCACCTCGATAGAAACTGTTTTGCCATTTATTTTAAAATGCTGAAAGGCATCAAGTATCTGAGGAATGAACTTGCTGTCCGCTTCAAGAAGAGCTGTGTTACGCATAATCTCAATCTTGCCGATTTTGATTTTTCCGCCACCCTGCATGCCGTTAATTTTGCCCATCAAACCCTGAGGCAAAATTCCGTCACGCCGTCCAACATTGAGATGAAATCTGGTAAATTGCTGCGGTCTTTTTGAACGACTGCCGAACTCTCGACGGGGTGGCCGCTCTACCCTGCCACGCCTCTTTTGAGCACCCTCGTTCACATTAGCATTAAGGTCGGGGGCATTTTTATAATATTCCAGGAAGCGGTTAAACTCTAAGGAAATGAATTTTTTGATAATCTCTTCGTTATCAAAATCGGCAAAAGTGGCGGCAATTTTTTCGTAAAGTGGGTCGATTTGGCTGTGGTTTACTTCAACGTTTTTGACCATTTCAACCTGGCTGAGTAATTGCTTTTCGCAAATTTCCTTGCCGGATGGGATGCGGCAGAGCGTGAACTTCTTTTTGATATTTCTCTCAATCTCACGGAGCTTATATTGTTCTTTCATGTGAACAATCGCAACTGATATTCCCGTACGTCCAGCCCGGCCGGTACGACCGCTTCTGTGCGTGTAACCAGCAGTTTCATCGGGAAGATTATAATGGATTACATGGGTTAGATCATTAACATCGAGGCCGCGCGCCGCAACATCGGTGGCTACAAGTAATTGCAGGTTTTTGCTACGGAATTTCCCCATTACCTGATCGCGTTGGGCTTGAGATAAATCTCCATGCAGGGCATCGGCACTATAGCCGTCCTTAATCAATTTATTGGCGATCTCATGGGTATCTTTCCGTGTACGGCAAAAAATGATTGAATAATTCTGGGGGCTATTATCAACAATCCGCTTTAAGGCGAGATATCTGTCCCGGGCTCGAACCATATAACATTCGTGGCTGACGTTCTCGGCGCCCGCATTACGTTTACCTATGGTGATTTCAACGGGATCTGACATGTATTTGCCAGCTATGGTGGATACTTCTTTCGACATTGTTGCTGAAAACAATAGGGTGTTTTTTTCTGGTGGTGTTTGGGAGAGGATGGCATTTAAGTCATCCATAAAACCCATTTGTAACATCTCATCAGCTTCATCGAAGACCACATAACGTATCGTGGATAAATCAACCTGCTTACGGTTGATTAAATCATTCAGACGCCCCGGTGTAGCAACAATAATCTGGCAGCCTTTGCGGAGGGCCTTAATCTGAGGCTCAATATTTGCGCCGCCGTAAACCGCTAGAACTTTGACATTGTCAGCATAGCGTGCAAAAGCGTCGATATCTCTTGCGACCTGTACACAAAGCTCTCGTGTGGGGCAAAGAACCAGACCTTGTGTCTGTCTGCTTTTTCTGTGTATGAGCTGGACTAAAGGCACACCAAAGGCGGCGGTTTTGCCTGTTCCGGTCTGAGCCAGGCTTACCATATCTACCTTTTGTTCCAGCATTAGTGGAATGACTTTAGCCTGAACAGGGGTTGGTTCCTGAAAGCCAAGGGCTGACAGACCTTTAATGATGTCGTCGTTAATACCAATATCTGTAAATGTATTCATAATTTTTTATATCTTTATCAAGAAGTAAGAGTTGGGGCGGGGTGGGGGTAAAAAAAATGCCCTGCGTACTGCGTGCAGGGCATTCATACCGCCGTTAGGCGATATTCAGGTGAATCTTGAGACTATTATAACTGCACTACATTGGCAGCGGCAGGGCCTTTCGCCCCGTCAACAATCTCAAAGCTCACGGAAGCGCCTTCGTCGAGAGATTTATAACCATCGGTTGTAATAGCAGAATAGTGAACGAAAAGATCCGCTCCGTCTTCCTGCTCAATAAAACCAAACCCCTTTGACGCATTAAACCATTTTACAATACCTTTATTCACTGCGAACTACTCCTTTGAATGCGGTCCTAACATAGAACCATTTAATAAACGAGAATATTATCTCGAACTACCCAACCCAGATCAACTGGAAATAAATCAAGTTACTAAAAAAAAATCGCCCAATCCCATAACTAGAGAATTGCGCGATCTTTTATAGCTACTTCTCATTATAATGTAGACAATACTCTTCTAGATTTATCCACTATACTCTAAATTAATAATAAGGCAAGCACTTTTTTCAGATTCTGGTCAGGACATTCTAAAAGATTGCCGCACACCTTCTCACAAGATCTTGGCCAGGAGATACTTTGGAAGTACGAGAAGCACTGAATATGGGAGTACCTTGATAGGGGCAGTCGGTTGGCTATTGACACCTTAATGACCGTATTTTACCTCTCTGCTTTTCGCAAAATAGTTAGGACCTTACAGACTGTTTTCTCGGAGTCTGCGCTTACCTGTTTTTTAGAAAAGAATTCACAAGGTACTTACTTAACCCCCTCGTGGGGGTGTTAGTTCATTGTCTAAGGGCCTATGAGTTTCATAGCCTATCCTCGGACAGCCTCCTAGGCGTTACGACAAAATTGAATTAATGATGGCATCGTAAAAAGTCCGATCTACTGCGTTGTAGCAATTTTTTAGGCACGAGGCATACCACATGCGTGGTCAAACAAAAAAGATAACTATTTATGTTCAGTTGACTTCTGTCCTTTTTCAGGGATCAGTGGCGCAAAAATGCGGAAGGGCAAGGTGAGGGTGTCCATAACGAAATCTAATGCGGCTCGACCTATGGCGCTAGGCGGTAGTGCTGTCACTTCAGGATCTTTAAGGGGGCCTTTTACCCCTACAGGGAAGGTTAGGATGGATTCCTTTTTTCCTCCCAGGGCTTTGCCAATCAGGGGGATACTGGTTACCACTGAATCAATCATCTTCAATGGGGCAATAAAAAAAGTGAGATCGGCCTGCCGGTTTTTGAGGGCAATGGTGCCTCGTCCTGTTAGATTGACCCCCTTCCCCTTCAAGACAATCTTGTCAACATTCATCACGTTGTCTTTTATTTTTGTCTCAATATTCAGGCTGTTATATTTCAGTCCTTTATGCTTTGAGGTTGATTGGTTATCCCAGACTAGAAGGTCTGTGAAGTTGATGACGGTGAAAATTTTGGATAATAAATCCATCCTGCGAATCAAACCATGTGGTGATTGCAGATTGAGATGGCCGCTTTGCCAATCTCCCGGCAGGCCGAATAATTTAGCGTCAAGAGAGAATGGCCCCTCAATTAGGCTTTGTTTGACTCCTAAACATGGCAGGGCGTTCTCGAAAAGGAAATTTGAATTTTGCTGGGATATTTGAAAAAAGCTGTTGGCTGACGGCCCATCCAGATCCCAGACCCCGGACATCTCCATTCCACAGATCAGACCGGAATTTAGATTTACCTTGGCTTTACTATTGCCTCGAAAGGTGAGAGTCCCTAATAGTGGTGTCCAGGAATACAGAATAGGGTCTTTATCTTTATCATCCGGTGCCGGTTGCTTTTTATAGGTGAAGTTGCCGAAATCAAATGAGATTTTGCCATTCAAGTTTTGCGGTAAAAAATGATGTATTTTTTTACCCGGTTCTGATTTTGCCCGGCCTTTGTCTGCTTTGAATTTGTTTCTAAGAGTTGTCAGGGTTTGTCGGAGATTATGCCAGGCCAGGCTGTTGGCAGCGATATCCAGGTCTAATTGATAATTGTTTTTATTTGTCGTTACCAGCCCTTGGCCCTTTATCACATCTGGCCCCATATTTATATCCAGTTTGGTGATTTTTATTTTATGTTGGTTGCCGGCCAACTCCATATCTTTGATGGAGATGGTTTGAATATTAGCCGGACTGTTATCTGACCGCATGGTTAGATCGTGAATTTTAAGAGAGCCGCCGAAAAATGATGAAAGGTTTTTTTTGTGAGTGGACAACATATTGAAAGAACCTGTTATTTCTCCAGAATCGACAAAGTTTTGCTGTAATAATGATGTTAGGGTCTGGGCTCGTATACTGCCATGCCAGGTGAATACGGTTTTGGCTGAGATTGAGTTCCTGATATAAGTCAATTTGCCTTCTCTGATGCCGTCGCGCAGGACGAGATTGTTTAAGGATATCCTGGGAGTATGGATAATGTCCAGGCTAAGGGAGGGGCCACTGTTACTGTTAAGGCCAGCAATAATATCGCCCTGAATACGTATGTCTGTCCATGATGAATTATTGTTGGTTACAGTGAAGTTTTTTAGCTGGAATGGCAGTTTGGGGAAAAGTTCTGCTGGCAGCCATTCCTGTTCTTTTAGCCACTGCCCCAGCTTGCCGTCGATCACGCCGTCGAAGGTACTTTGGCCGTGCCATTTTTTCAAATTATGGTGCCTATAACGTCCGTTGAGATATAAGGTCTGACCGGCGGCGGTAAATATTCCGGTTAAGGCAACAGACTTGCCGCTCAACTTTGCCTGAACCTCTTTGCTCTCTACAGTACCAGGTAAATCCCTGGCGTTTATTTTTAGCTTTTGGACATCCAGATCACCCTTGAAATTCCATGCTGACGGGGATGCGGGCGGGCCTCTTAAACTGAATCCTCGTAGTTTCGCCTGGCCGGATATATCAGATAATTGGCCGTCCAGATAATCTTTGAGGTAGCTACGTTTGCCATTTAACTGCAGGGAGCCTTGGCGCCATAAAGCGGCCAAATCAATATCGGCATCGAGACGATTGACGTTTAATTCGCGGTTTTGTTCGGTTCCCCAGGATACATTTCCCGCACTCCGCCTTATTTTGTGTGGCCCAAGTACTCCGGTTAGGTGATCCCATCCCACTCGGTGTGGTTCAATTTGCAGATTGCCGTCCGTTATTTTAAAGGCCCATGGCACTCTAGTATATTTCCCTTGGCCGTCTATGCCACGAACAGTCACGCGTGTTTCTAGATTATGCAGTTGGTCGCCCAGGTATAGAGTGCCTTGGGCTCGGCCTGTAATAGACTTGAATTTACGAAGCTCATTCTGAAAAGGTTTGTCGTTAACTATTTTTTTCAGGACATTCTGGAGATTGTGCAGGTCTGCGTCTATGTCGATAGCCAGATTAAAATCATTATTGTCCTTTGTAAGGGCTAGAAATAAATTACCATTCTGCGCCCGGCTTTTGTCAATTTGGGCGCTCAACCCCTTGCCTGCCAGATTACCGTTAATGATAGTTATTGGGCCGCTGGCCCAATCGAGATTCAGATTGATGCCTGGGATATTAATTGGCGCTTTGTCTACATCGACCCAAATTTTCATTTTATGAATATGCTTGAAATCCGCACTTGGGCCGTTAAATGTGTAACGGGCAGACTTGGCATACCCCCCACGGACTATGGCACAAACCTCTTTGGCAACTTGGTTTGTGCCAAATCTAGCCTTTATAATCTTGCGTACCGCTGCTAAATCAATGTTCTTGCCATTTAAATCAATTTCCCAGCGTGGTTTTTTCTCTTGGCTACTATGACGGCGTGCAATTGTGCCGCTTAAGCTTAGGGCCGGATCAGAGATAGTCAGCTCCTTCAATTTCATAAAATAATCTTCATTGTATTTCGTTAATTTCAGGCTGCCCAGGCTGTTGATTTTACATAATTTTTGGGCTACGTAAATTGGACACGGCGCACTCATGCCGCCTATGCTTATTTGCCAGTTGTCACCGCCAAGCCCCTCGGCGTGTATCTTAGCGGAAAAATTACTGGAGGCCGGGGTAATATTATTGCCAAGTTTACTGAATAAATGGGCAATATTTATGTTATTGCCATTAAGGTCAAGGCGGTAATAGTGCTTACTTAGGTCAACTCTCGCCAGTAACGTGACCTTTTCGCTGAAGCTTGTTTTCGCTTGCAGATTGAGTTTAAAACGTTGGCCACGACTATTAATGTCTAAGCGCAGGTCATTTAAGCTCAGGCTCTTGGTGCGGATGCCGCCAGTTAGCGCAGTAATGGCTGGCAGAGAAATCTTGCCATTTTTGATGGATATTTTCAGATTGGGAATGTGGGTAGGCCAGGATCTTGCCGGGCTGCTCAGGTCTTTAATGATAATTTCGGGGGATAAACAGGTGATTTCCCCCAAGTTAAACTTACGGTTGAAGATGGAGCGCCAGTTGGGGAAAAGCAGAACCTTGGGGATGGTCAAGGAATATAAATCGTTTTCGCTCCTGAGATCTTTAATCCGCAAGGCTGGTATAGGCAGCCAACGCCAGCTTAAGTCGGCAATTTTCGCTTTTTCACCTAATAAAGCCGTTAGTTGTTGATTG
The DNA here is from genome assembly GCA_964439085.1 of uncultured Desulfobulbia bacterium. Lineage (GTDB taxonomy): Bacteria > Desulfobacterota > Desulfobulbia > Desulfobulbales > VMSU01 > JAADIV01. Next base: position 15,568 of record CAYTNB010000033.1, read on the forward strand.
ACACGTTCCCGAATAGCGTGCTGCTTAAGCAGAAGAGGGGAGAGGGAGGCCATGCATAGGAAAATTATCAGGGCCGCAAGGAGAATAAACCTTTTTTTCATGAGCAGCATTACACTACAGAGCTAAGGGTAGTTTGTAGCCCTACTTAAAAAGTTACTGGAAAAGTTTAATATAGGGCCTGGGGACTATTGGTGAATTTCACTCCAGCCTTACACTCTAATTTTGATTGGCATGTCCAAACCACTATGCCTCGGAAACTGGGCATGGATTTTGGGAAACGAATAGTTTGCCCCAACTCAAATATAAAGTCGGAAACCAGACATACCCCACCGTCACTTAAATTGTCAACCTTAGTCTTGACGGAGGATGAAGAGGCTGTGCTTTGATCCGTGATGACCTCTATCCAGAGATCATCACAAAGTTTACGTTTGAATTTTCTCTTATCATTATTGTCAGCCATAGTAGCCCTCTAAAGTCAAACCCAATCCGTAATTCCGACTATCATTGTGTATGATGTGTTGAGGAATGAAGCGCATCTTGCGTTCATGACGAATCAGTAAAATTTACGGTAATAATTCAGGTACACCCAATCTGCTGAGTTTGTCATTACCCTGCCATTTCGGTCTCGCCCAAAAGGAGGGGCATAGCAATCTCGAATACGAGTAGTATCTTACGATGCCCCATAATAAACGCAGACTTAGAATGAACCATATGGAGCGCCCCTGAACCGCCACACATTACGAATGTATCATCAATAATATTTTTACAACAATTTTCAGCCAATATCAAATCCAATTACCGTCAAACCAGATTGACAGCTTTAGTGATATTATTATATCCTCATTAAAGTGGCGTTTACTTTGGTGAACTAGGAGGCTGTCCGAGAATAGAGAGCCTGCTGCAGATAAGCGCAGACATTAAGGCCGGAGAAATCGGACCATTTTCCCGCTATTTCTCGTCTAATAGCGCTACTATTGCCCTAAAACGATCGAAAAACTGGTCTCAATTCACCAACTTTTCACTACGGCTTCTATTCTCGGACAGCCTCCTAGACAGAATTGATAAAAGTAACTTACGGGAATATTTATTTATGACGGCAGAGGCAGTTTTCAGGATAAAGGATAGCGGTGCCAGGAGATTTATCGTCACTATCGCTGGGGAACTTTATACAAGTAATGCCGCATCTTTTGTTGTTAGTTTGAACGAGGAGTTGAGCAAAATTCGGGCTAAGTCAGTCAATTTCGATCTTGCCGAACTTACCGGTATTGATGACTTCGGCGTTGCCGTTCTGGCCGGTATCAAGAAGAAGATTAATGACCAGAGGGGGGTGTTCCTCTTCAGCAATATCCAACCAGCCGTGCATGAGGCTTTGACGGTCTATAATTTCGATAAATTAACTGCTCCTCCGCCCGCCTTGCGACCATCGCCTGGCATCTTTACCAGAATTGGCAGTGTTTCAATTGATTTCGCCGCCAAAACGGTTTTCTCTCTAGAATTTTTGGGTGAGACAGTCTTGTCATTCTGGCGCTTTATGCGCAACCCTGGGACGCTGCGTGTTGGAGATACCATTGTTAATATGCGGTTGGTTGGCGTTCAGGCTCTGCCTATTGTCGGTTTAATCAGCTTTTTGCTTGGCCTGATTATGGCTTTTATGTCCTCTGTGCAGCTTAAACAATTTGGGGCAAATATTTATGTGGCCTCCCTGGTCAGTCTGAGTATGACGAGGGAGCTCGGGCCAATTATGACGGCGATAATTGTTGCCGGTCGTTCTTCCTCTGCCTTTGCCGCTGAAATTGGTTCCATGAAAATTTCCGAAGAGATAGATGCCCTGTTTACTATGGGTATCAATCCGCACCAATACCTTGTTTTGCCCCGAGTTATTGCGGCTTTTTTAATGGTGCCGCTATTGACCTTATTCTCAGATGTCTTTGCCATTGCGGGGGGGCTGGTAGTGGGCACCTCAATGCTCGGCCTGACAGTAGATGGTTATCTAACCCAGACCTTTAAAACATTATCGCTATTCGACGTTTTTTGGGGATTATTCAAAAGTGGAATTTTCGCTCTGTTTCTGTCCTGGATTGGTTGTCTGCGAGGCTTTCAGGTTAGGGAAGGGGCCGATGATGTGGGCCGGGCCACAACTTCTGCGGTGGTTACCAGTATCTTCATGATTATTTTTCTGGACTCGATAATGGTCGTGATATTGAGGTATTACCAGTGACAATGTTTAGAGATAAACCCCGGGCCGTTATTCAGGTGCGTGATTTGGTGGCGGGGTTTGGAGAAAAGGTCATCTTGAGAGATGTTAGCTTTGATGTCCAGCCCAGTGAAATATTTGTTATTCTGGGTGGCAGTGGCTGTGGCAAGAGCACTTTGCTTAAACACTTGATCGGCTTGAAAGAACCAATGTCCGGCAGCGTACTTATCAATGGGACAGATATCGCCTCCGGTTCGGAACAAAAAATACAAAAAGTTTTACGGCAATGTGGTATCCTGTTTCAAGGAGGAGCTCTTTTCAGCTCCATGACCTTGGCTGAAAATATTGCCTTGCCTTTGCGGGAATATTCCGGACTGCCTGAAGAAAATATAGCTTATCTGGTTAAAATAAAATTGGCGATGGTGCAACTTGCCGGTTTTGAAAATCATTTTCCGGCAGAGCTTTCCGGCGGTATGCGTAAACGGGCCGGCTTGGCCAGGGCCATGGCCTTGAACCCGGAAATCCTTTTCTGTGATGAACCCTCAGCGGGTCTTGACCCCATTACCTCGGCAGAGTTGGATCGGTTGTTCCTGGACATAAATCATAATTTTGGCACCACGATGGTAATTGTTACCCATGAACTGTCCAGTGTATTTAATATCGCTCAACGAGTGTTGATGCTTGATAAACAGATTAAAGGAGTTGTCGCAGAAGGTGATCCCTTTCAGCTAAGAGATCACAGCCTTAACGCCTATGTGCAAAGATTTTTCTCCCGCAAACCTGGAACGGCCCAATAACAATCATTCATTATGGTAAATAAAAAAACTAAATTTTTTGTTGGTCTGTTTGTGGCTGGCGGTGTGACGATTCTGATTTTGGTCATTATCGGGCTGGGAATGACGGGCTTGTTGAGAAGTGGACAACGCTTCGCCGTCTATTTTGATGAATCGGTGCAGGGACTTGAGGTGGAAGCGCCGGTAAAATATCGTGGTGTCGCCATTGGCCTGGTTGAGTCTATAAAGGTTGCCGCAGACTCACATCTTATTGAAGTTGTGCTCAATATGAATGACGACTTTAAATTTAGTAATAAGGTGTTCGCACAATTAAAAATAGTTGGTATCACCGGCAATATGTTTATTGAACTTGACCGTTTCCCCAATGACGTTCCTATGGAGCCTGTTAAATTAAATTTCCCCACAGAATTTCCTGTTATTCCCTCACGCCCCTCTGAAATCAAACAATTATTTCATAGTATTGACGAGATTATCCAAAAAGTAAAAACCATCGATATTGGCGATATGGCTAAGCGGGCCAAAAAGGCGTTGGGGCATCTTGATCAGGCTATAGTTGGCTCCGATGTTGCCGGACTATCGACCCATATCCAATCTTCTCTGGATAAATTTGATCGGGCTGTGGATGAGGCGGAGTTACCGGAAACTGTCAGGCGCTTGAATAGCTTGTTGGCAAATCTGGATCAGTCACTTAAAGGGATGGACTTGACTGCCCTTT
>CAYTNB010000034.1:0-18754 GCA_964439085.1 uncultured Desulfobulbia bacterium
CTGATCTACTGCGTCGTGGCCCATTTTTGTTCGCTCGGCATACCATATGTGTGGCCTTACTCTCAAAAATACCCCACTCCTTGGTATATCGAAATTTTTACTTAGACATCCCATTGGTTTTTACGAGAACATCAACTTGTGATTTAGTCCAAAAAAAAATTAAAAAACTAGGGATAGTCTATTTAAATTAAAAATAAATGTCAAAATAAAAACAATTAAGACCTTTAATGGCCGTAGGTCTGGATATAAACTGTGGTCAACCACATAGCGTAACTATTCAAAAGTAGCCAATTTCTTGGGCACATCACATTCAGATACATCCGGACACCCTTTTACAGTGCTTCCTTCTTTTTTTCTCATGTAATTTTTTCTTATCCTTACCCATCTATTTCTCCTGTATTTTTGTGAATAAAAAGCCAAATCAAGGAATAAATATAGTCCTTTCGATCCAAGCAATTATTGACTATAGTGAGCAATTCAATTTTTCAAGACATATTAACCTAAAATAATACCGTTTACCAAATGCCCGATAAAAACTTCTCCACCCTGTCCACAAAAATGGCAGTCTACGATTCCCTGCCTAAATTTTCCAAGATTGTTTTACAACTCTGCTCAGTTATCTACGAGCCAATTGGTGTATCGACCTTACTTAAATGCCTGTACGACTCTGAATCTCAAACAGATATTGCTAGAGCAGACTATGCCAGAGAGATTCACACCTGTCTGAACCTTTTGCAGGATAAAAAACTAATAAATAACAAATGTCAATGTTCTGAAGTTATTATTGAAACTATATCCCGTCAGGCAGTTATTGATAACAATTTCGACAAAATGTCCAGGGCAGTTAAAATAATTTTGCCTTCCATTCCAGTTTCATATATGTCTGACCAAGCAGCCATAAAACGAGACCTAAGAGATTTGAGGATAGCGCTTTACTCTAATGATTTGGGGGCATTTCATCAGCATCTTATAACCTATCACCAACGATCTATTTCCCACTCACAACCACATCCAATTGTAAAGATATGCGGTCAACCATTTTCAGCTGCTTGGCTGGCTACCTTCCCGGATCATGTTCAATTTCTTGCTGTCCATGAAATATTAAAGGATCGCATAGGTCTTCTGCAACCGATTGATGACATTTTAGAATATCTTGAGCACGGTATTAACGATTTGGAAGTTCCTATTACCAGGCATCCTTCTTTCGCTTATTTATTTATTTCATCCCTTCTTTTGCGTGGCGAATTAAGCAGGGCGACACAGATTTTATCTGATAATGAGGGGCAATTGAGCGGCTTAGGACTGACAGGATGGCTACATTTTATTCAAGGAAATTCTGCCGAGGCCTTAGAAAAGTTCAAAGAAGATCTAACGATCTTAAGGCAGGTTAATAAAAACGACGATGCCTATTTTACAGGTTTTGAGGGGCTCTTATTTTTTATGACTTTAATACAGTCAGACACCGATGAAAACGGTCAAGCCCAAAAGATATACACTGACCAACAGCCCCTAAAGGGAAGTAAATTGTATAGGCAAGCCTATAGAATGTTATTTGATGTATTTATTTGCCGTAAGAAACAGCTTACCTATCCACAGCTTAGAGTAATAGATTATTCCGTCGGTAATTTTAACAGCCAGACCTGCCTGTTTGCCGCCCTGGCGAGTTACTGGCTGGAAGGCAGATTAAACTCAAAGTTACAAAAAGTCATTTTCGAAAATTTTGAACTGGCAGCAGCAAATGGCTATGACTGGCTAGCCCAGGAATTTGCCAATTTACTCTATCTGAATACCGGAGAGTCAAATTATAAAGAGATTGTGACGGACTTTCAAAAGAAATGGGGAGTCAAATCGCTGCTTAACTCCATTAGCCATGAAGAGCCATGGCAAAGAGTTGTAAGGGGACTAAACAAGATTGTAAATCAAGTAGATAAAGCCATTTCAACTACCAAGAATCGTTTAATATGGCTGATAAAAATTGATTCAATCACAAATATGGTTTTATCCATCACCCCCAAAGAACAAAAAATTTCTGGTTATGGAGAATGGAGTAAAGGCCGAAGTTTAGCACTCAAGAAACTATCAGATCCTGGGATATTAAGAAAATTAGCTGAGCAGGACAAAAAAATATGTTCAACCATCAGGAGGAATGGCAATACAGACAAAGAAACAAATTATTATTTTGACTTGGATCAAGCGATTCTCGCCATGATTGGCCATCCCCTCGTATTCAGGGATAATTACGAGATGGTGAAAATTGATATTAGTAGAGATGAACCACAATTACGAGTCAAAAATGAAGACCAGACAGTGGCCATAACCTTTGCGCCCTTCCCGCTTGACAATCAAAATCTCATCATTCGTTTTTGCCCACCGGGGCATCTCAAAGTCTACGAAGTAACGGAAATTAAGCATAAAATTGCGGCTCTCATTGGGCCTAATGGCTTGCATGTTCCTGAAGAATCCAAAAACGAGATCCTCGATATGTTGGGTGGCATGGCGGGCCAGTTGCCCATTCATTCTGATTTCTTTACCCCAACCATCAAATTAAAAACAGTCGAGCCAGATGAACGCTTATACTGTCAAATTGTTCCTGCTCGTGGCAGCTTTAATGTTGCCATTCAGGTTAAACCACAAGGAACAAGTGGCCCAAGCTTAAAACCTGGTATGGGGGCAAAAGTTATAATTGCGGATATAGACGGTGAACGTTTACAAACGGTAAGAAATCAGCAAAGTGAAAGGGAAAAGGCCAAGGCAATTATTGACGCATGTCCTTCATTAATAAACCATGAAGATGAAGATTGGCAGTGGTTTCTGCCCGAACTGCCTGATTGTTTAAGTTTTTTACTTGAGGTTCAAGACTTAAAAAACAGGGTGGTTGTTGAGTGGCCGCAAGGAGAGAATTTCCAAATTCGCCAAAAAGCCGGAGTTGAGCAATTATATCTCAAAATAAACAAGCACAAAAACTGGTTTGCCATAGATGGCAAGATTAAGATTGATGAAGATCATGTTATCGAGATGCGCCAGCTCCTGAATATGGTTAAAAAACATGACAACCGTTTTATTCCGCTGTCCGACAACGAATTCTTATCTTTAACAGAAGAGCTTTATCAGCATTTGGCTGACTTAAATGCCATTACAAATGTTAAAGATGACATAATTCAGCTCCCGCAATCAGCAGCTCCCATGTTTTTGGAGTTTTCACAAAGAGCGGCGGAGATTAATCAAGATGAACATTGGCAGGAATTGGAAAAAAAAATAAAGGAGGCGGAACACTATAATCCCAGTGTTCCTTCAACCTTGCTTACTGACCTGCGCCCCTATCAGATTGAAGGATTCGCATGGATGTCTCGCTTGGCTTATTTGGGATGCGGCGCATGTCTGGCCGATGAAATGGGTCTTGGCAAGACGATCCAGGCCTTGGCTCTCATTCTTGATCAGGCAAAATACGGCCCCTGCCTGGTCTTAGCACCCACTTCAGTTTGCCACAATTGGGTAGCCGAAATACAACATTTTGCCCCAACATTAAATTGTGTATCTTTTAGCACTTTAGATAGAAAGAAGACCTTGGATAAGTTGAAAAGTTTCGATTTGCTAATTACCAGCTACGGCTTACTTCAACAAGAAGAAGAGTTATTGACGGTCAAGCAATGGCAGGTAATTGTTCTTGACGAGGCCCAGGCCATTAAGAACATGTCCACCAAGCGTTCTAAGGCCGCTATGAATTTGCGGGGGCGGTTTAAGCTAATTACTACCGTTACGCCTTTGGAAAATAATTTGGGAGAATTATGGAATTTATTCCAATTCATTAATCCAGGAATTTTAGGTTCCATCTCTTCATTTAACCGCCATTTTGCTGTCCCCATTGAACGAGACAAAAAAAGAGATGTTCAAAAAAGATTAAAGAAAATTATCAGTCCGTTTATTTTGCGTCGCCTAAAATCACAGGTATTAGATGATTTACCTCCACGTACGGAAATTAATTATCAGGTTGATTTAAGCCCTGAAGAAACGGCTCTTTATGAATCATTACGCCGGGAGGCGCTGGAAAATCTGGAGATAAATGAACGTAATCAGAACCATCACATGCTGATTCTAGCTGGTATCATGCGTTTGCGACAGGCCTGTTGCAATCCTGATATAATAGCGCCTGACTTAGGTATCCAAAGCTCTAAGCTGGTCATATTCGAAAAACTAATAGAAGAATTATTGTTGAATCGCCACAAGGTTTTGGTCTTTAGCCAATTTGTCAGTCATTTGACTATATTAAGGAATTTTTTAGACAAGAAAGAAATTAGTTATAAATATTTGGATGGCAGCACCCCGCCCAAGGAAAGAAAAAATAGAGTAGAGTCCTTCCAGGCGGGTGAAGGTGATATTTTCCTGATTAGTCTGAAAGCCGGCGGTCTAGGTCTAAATCTTACTGCCGCCAATTATGTAATTCATATGGATCCATGGTGGAACCCAGCTGTTGAGGATCAAGCTTCTGATAGAATTCACCGCATAGGCCAAAAGCGCCCGGTGACTATTTATCGTCTGATTACCAAGGGCACCATTGAGGAAAAAATCGTCGCCTTGCACAGAGAGAAAAGGGAATTGGCCGATAATCTTCTTAAGGGTAGTGATTTAAGTCATAAAATATCAACGACGGAACTTTTGGCTCTATTGAAGGAAGAAGGGGTTGTTAAAAGTTGACCTGCAGCCGACAATGGCAAATTGCTGGAAAATGCTTGACTTACAGAGAGTTAGCTTTGTAAAGTAGAGCAAGATTTTATTTATTAAGCGCATGAATTGGAGATCAACATGGCTACCATAAGTAGATTATTTATCGCATTACTATTGGGTATTATTATATTACCTGGCCTTGGGCGGGCTGAGAAAGAGACTCGTTATATTGGTGACACGCTCATCGTAGCAATGCGCAATGGGCCAGGAAGTACCTTCTCGATGGTCAAAACTCTACGTACAGGCAATTCAGTAATTGTCCTGGGAGAAAGAGGCGGTTACTTGCAAGTCAGGGCTAGTGACGACAGTGAAGGCTGGATACAAAAGCAATACACCATTGCTAACCCTCCCGACGGCGTTCTTCTTCCCAAACTTAGAGAAAAGAATAATCAACTTATTTTAAGTAACAAGCACTACATCAAGAAGATTACTGAATTAAAAAACAGATTATCCCAAAATGATGATGATTTCCAAAATAAGCATCGGGAAATACTTGCTCAAGATGCTGCTGTGCAAGGTAAGTTGGAGACTTTAAAACAGGATTTAGAACAAAAAACAAGCCAATATAACGAGTTGTTTGACCAATCCAAACAACTTATCAGCATTAGAGATGAACGTGATACTCTTAAAAAAAATAATTCTATTTTGCAAAACAGGGTAAATAGTCTCGAAGATGAAAACAACAGTATGGCTAATAAAAAAATGATTTACTGGTTTCTGACCGGCGGCGGTGTTTTTTTTATTGGTTGGCTTATAGGCAAGACCACATGCAGAAATAAACGTTCAACTTTGTCTTTATAATTATTGAAAACCACTTATAAGCACTTTGCATAAAAAACAGTATAAATTATCAGCCAAAGTCAGCAAAACTCAGATTAAGTCTATTGACAAAAAACTTTCCCCTACAGAGTTTGCTAACCTTTTAATTCCGCTTGTTCCAAAATCACAGGAACAACTGGCAAAGGTCACAGCTTTGCAAGGGGCACCATTAGGCCATCTTGAATACGCTAAAGAACTGGATATTAAGAACCATGCCCTTGAATTATTCTGGCGGCGTAAGAACCTGTCAGGGACCCCAGAACCCGTAATTGCCTCTCCACGTCCTCGAAATTATAGAACCACCTCTAAACGAAAAACTGTTTTGCGTGGTTCAACACTTTACTTTATCTTCGGCAAAAAATTGCGGGCAACACAATCGGCCCCCTTTCAGGAATCACCGCTCGAACCCTTTGAGCACACGCACATATTCAGTTTTTTACAGAGTAAATTAAGTGAACCAGCTTTTAAAATGCTGGCAGGTCATTTAAATTACATTATTATTCGCGGTAACTATGATGAAAGAGCGGTCATCTTTAATGTTGATACCTTAAATGGGCCGTTGGTTCATAAAATAAAAATTATTGCTAAACATCTTCAATGCCTGGCAGAGAATGTGGTGGCGGCCTATATTTATCTCGATCCCAGCCATTCAGATTATTATTTGGAAAGTAGACGTCCAACTGATCCGGTTAGTTTTAAAAAGCTTTTTGGCAAGGCAAATTTAACCGTCAAATATGCTAATTGTCGTCTAAATTTTCATCCCACCTCATTTTCGCAAATAAATGAATCCATGGTGCCAGTGATGTTGAATAAGGCGCATGAGCTATTATCACCTACCCCGGATATGAGGCTTTTTGATCTGTATTGTGGATATGGACTTTTTAGCCATTTTTTTGCGGCTGATTATAAGCATGTTATCGGGATAGACGCAGAAGGACCATCAATACGCTCTGCAATAGCGAATAGTAAAATAAATTCTGCCTCACATAATACCAGATTTATCGCCAATAGAATTGCTGAGTCTCTTGATTCTGTTTTGCCCGCAGCAACGATACCAGAGACAATTATCCTTGACCCCCCCCGCCAGGGACCAAAAAATAATGTTATAAGTTCACTGAGCCTCCGTAATCCCAGACAAGTTTTGCACGTTTTCTGCGGGGTGGATCAAATTCCATCATCCCTAAAGGAATGGCAGGACAACGGTTACCTGCCGATCCGAATTGTCCCATTGGATATGTTCCCTGGTTCAGCCAATCTTGAAATTCTAATTCTTTTACAAAGATAAACACTGATGAAAGAGTTTGCTGGAATAGACAGTCTCGATAATCTAAAGTCTCTCTTTGATAATATTGGCATTGGGCTGATGATCCTGGATAATAACTTTAGAATTGTTGATGTTAACACCGTCGCTTCCACGGATATTCTTACCCATGCAGATACCTCAAAATGTGAATTTTCTCATTGTTACTCCTTATTAGTCAAACAAGATAAAGTATGTGCAGATTGCCCTTTTAATGACATTGACAATTTACCGGAAAAGGTCGCTAAATCATACGTTTTCAAGAATACTCATGGCACAAATATCTACATAAAAGTATGGCATTTTAATTGGCGTAAATACCACCTCTTGACCATACATAATGTTACCAGAGAAGTAACGCTTGTAAAAAAAATTGACCTGAACAGAAAAGAAGCTGAAGCAAAGAATATTCTATTAGAACGCCGTATGCAAAAACTGCTGGTTGCTCATGATGAACTGAACGGGATTATTGATTGTCTTCCTGAAGCACTGATAACGGTAAATAATAATTTAAAAATTACAAAAAGCAATCAGGCCGTTAGCGATGTTTTAAATATACATCCCATAGGGCAATGTTATGAATTATTCGGTAATGATTCTCCCTGCCCTGACTGCCCGGTGATTGCTGGCTTTCCTGCTGGTCGATCCAAAAGTAAACATTTTATAGACAATAAATATTTCACCGAAATAATAATAAAACTACCTAGTGGCGAAGGCGGACTTCTCCTCTTCAATGACACAACCAGACAGATAGAATTAATTGAGCAGATAAGAAACCAACAGGACACTCTGTCTGGTCTTGTGGAATTATCAGACATCATGCAGAAAGAAGATGATATTAAAACAGTGCTGCAAATCTTTTTGGATAAATTTTTATCGACTATTTTATCTAACGCTGCAATTTTGTTAGTTGATGATATAAGATATGGTAATCTTTGGCAGACAATGAGTAAAAATGTTGATGGTGCTTTTGTAGCTAACATTAGCCGAGAATATTTGTCCAGAGAGGTGCAGAATTCTCCTGCTGGTATAGTGTCAGATGACTCCTTCCTTTGGGATTCTGTCACCCAGGTTTCATTAAAAGGAGCTCGCGGCAAGCGGGTTGGCCTACTTTGCTTCTCTGGCCGTTTGATCGATGACCAACAAGAGAAAGTGTCCTTATTCACCAAGTCATTGGGGGATTATATTGACAACAAACTTCTGTTGAGACAGCTAGAAGATAAGGCTAATACTGACCAGATGACAGGTCTGTACAACCGTGGTTATATGGACAAAGCCCTTAGCGAGGAGCAAATTAAGTTAGCCAAATACAATATCAACCATGCCATTGTGGCTGTTGATATAAACAGTTTAAAAAAAGCAAACGATATTTATGGTCATGAAGCTGGTGATTTACTAATCAAAACAGTTGCGGATAATATCCGCAAATCGTTAAGGGAAGTAGATGTTGTTGCCAGAACCGGCGGCGATGAGTTTTTGATTTTGCTAACCGATACCGGAGAAAAAGGTGCCAAAACCTATGCCTCACGACTAATTAATGATTTCTTCACAGAGGTCACTATTAAAGTCGGAGATGATGAAAATTTCCCTGTTAGCATCAGTGTAGGTACAGCGGGTACAGATTGTTGTCCACCAGCAGAACTGAAGGCACAAGCTGACCAGAAAATGTATATAAACAAAGAGGTATTCTATAGAACAGAGGTCAGGCACCGCTAAGGCGGTTTAATTCACTCTTTAGTTTGGTCAAGTACTTTAGCAATTTTTTCTTTTAAAGCAGATGCGGTAAAAGGTTTTACTATATATTGACTAACATGCGCTTTAACGGCTCTCATTATATTATCTTTACTGTCATTAGCTGTAACCATGATAAAAGGAATCGATTTTAACCTTTCATTATTTCGAACCTTTTCAAGAAGCTCCATACCATCCATTACTGGCATATCCAGATCAGATAAAATAAGGTCAAAATCAGACTCTTGCATCAAGTCATAAGCCTGTTGCCCATTTTCTGCTTCAATAAACTCTTTAAAGCCAATCTGTTTGACAAGCCTGGCCACAATTCTTCTAGTAGTAGAATCATCGTCGATAATAATTACTTTTGAGTTAGAATAATCCATATTACCTTCATTTGTTGATTAGTGCCTTACAGATTGTTTTCTCGGAGTCTACGCTTCGCTCCGCTTACCTGTTTTTTAGAAAAGAATTTATCAGGAACTTATACCCCTTGTGGAGCACTAGATTAATTAATGAGAAACTCTAGCTAATTACAAAATTCATGTCAATGGTAAGTTTAGTGTCCTGATAGAAAATTTATGTCATAGAAAACGACAAATTAGAAAAAAGGCATATTAAATTAGACCGATTACTATGCTATCAAGGTGATTTTCATTTCGCCAGAAAGGGATCGTGGAGATGTAAGATACCAAAAATTCTGTACTTACCTGAAAATTTCCACTTAGATCGCATAGAAAAAGTTGATCTTAATTAATTTTTTCTTGACAGAAGTCCGCTAACCTCTCTTTATCAGTAAAATTAAGTCGTAAAGAAACCTTCTCAGTTTCAAAAGAAGGCGCATGAGAGACTTCTGCCCAGCCAGGTAATTTAAGGCTGTTTTGCCAATCATTAAATTCCTGGTTAGCGGCAGTAAGGCGGGGAAACCTGCGAGCCTGTAGAGTTTTCATTAATTTCGCCGTCTGCTGAGGTATATTTTGTCCTGGTTGATTTAGAACCTCCAAGACAGTTGCTTCGGTAAGAACGGCATGGATTGAAGATGAGGCACGTTTGGCCAGATCCTCACATATATCAATAACCTGCCGCTGGTTTCCAACGCTAAGTTTCAGGCTGCTAATCAAATCAAACAAAGTCAGGCGGTCGCGAAATACTAGCCGGCTCAACTCATAAGCAGTCTTCTCGGCTATGTGTCCCTTATGAATTGCCAGGGCCAGGGGCTCTTCAATCTCTGCCAGGGCTAAATTTCTTTCAAGATGATACTTTTGAGGTGTTATACCAAGGCGTGGCAGGATACGGACAATAGTTTCCTCTTCTCCTATAATTGCGACAATTTTCTTAATATATATTGCCTTAATAACAGGTGACCATGTGTTTGATAAAAGCCCATCCTCCAGTACCAATTCCAGACAATTCTTGCTGGATGCATCTTTGGGAACAATAAAACAATTGCATCTGTTTAATTCCAAGATATCACGGCTGGCCAGCAAACGTTTACGCCCTGCTAAAATTATATAACCAGCAGATTGCTCTTGTAGAATTGGGGGATGGAGCACACCACATATTTGAATACTTTTAATAAAATCTTTGGGTAAGCCATCTTCACCATTAGGCCGAAGATTATAGGAGTTATCAGCGAAATTTATCTCGCGAAGCGTAATACGTTTAATCTGTAAATTTGCTTTTTCCATTACCGTTTTCGTACGCATATGATCAAGTCATAACGCTAATTTTTATTAGTACCTTACAGATTGTTTTCTCGGAGTCTACGCTTCGCTCCGCTTACCTGTTTTCTAGAAAAGAATTTATAAGGTATTTATACCCCCTTGTGGGGTGTTAGAAACCTTTATCGAATCTTTGATATGCCGCCTGAACAAATATCTGACAACTCCAATTACCTACTTGATTACCCCAAACATATTATAAGTGCCCTTGCCCGTCAAGCTCTGCGGCAAAATGTACCAATATATTTTGCTGGTGGTCCGGTTAGAGATTGGCTAATGGGCCAGAAGCCAACGGATTTGGATATTACCATACCCTGCAATTCATTCACCTTTGCTCATGAACTGGCCAACGATATTCACGGCACTATTGTGCCATTATCAGAAGCCGAGGGCGTCGTTAGAATAGTCAAAGACGATTTATGGCTGGATATTTCTTCATTCAGAGAGCAAACCACAAATATTGAAGATGATCTTCAGAAGCGAGATTTCACCATTAATGCAATGGCTCTTGTTTTCAATTCTGAAACAAAAAGACTCTGCAAAAATATTATCGATCCGACTTCAGGTATTAGCGACCTTCGGAATGGCATCATAAGAATTACTTCAAAGACCAGTTTTACAAATGATCCGCTACGAATGCTACGCGCTTTCCGTTTTGCTGCCTGTTTAGATTTTGAACTAGCAGCAGATACCAAAGTTTTAATAAAACAACAAGCGTCCCTGTTAAACAAATCCGCAGGGGAACGTCTTACTGCCGAATTAGATAAAATTATGGCTGCCCGGAAAACGGCTATGGTTATAAGGGAAATGGCCGAGACGGAACTACTCTGGCATGTTTTCCCGGACTTGTATCTGGGCGTTGGCATGGCCCAGCCAGCCAGTCACCACTTAGACGTTTTTGATCATAATCTTGAGGCATTAACGCAAATAGGAAAAATTATATCAAACCCTGACATGTTTTTCAGCGGTTATGGTGAAATTATAAATGTTTATCTTGCCCGGAAAAGAAAGATAATCCAGCTAAAACTAGCAGCCCTGTTACACGATCTGGGCAAGCCATCATCCTTTGCTCTTAGAAATGGCAAAAGGACATTCTATAACCACGATCTAGCTGGAGCTAAGATGCTTGGTTCAGCATCTAAAAGGCTAAAATGGAGTGTAAATGACCAAAAAGCCATTGCCCTGTTAATTAAACAACACATGCGCCCTTTCCATCTACTAAATGCCAAATTAAAACAAGGTCTCACTAATAAGGCATATCTGAAGCTAATCAAGGCGGTAGGAAATGAACTTATTGGTCTTTTTTTACTGGCTATGGCAGATAGCCTTGCTGGCTGTGGCCCAGGTAAACCTGTAGGTATGGAGGATAGCCTGAGTGCCTTATTTGATGAGATATACCAGGTAAATAAAAAAATATTGCAACCAGTATTATCCAACCCACTACTACTTAATGGGCGAGATTTAATCCGTATTGGACAAAATCCTGGCCCTGATTTTAGCCGTTTTTTTCAGGAATTGGAGATCCTGCAAATTGATAACCCTCAAATGACAAAGTTTGAGGCCTTACAAATAGCCACTACATTTTTTAAATCAGCGCTGTGATCTGATTATATGCAATCAATAAACAATAATAAAAACAGTTGACTGGCTTATATAAGTCATTATAGGCTATTAAATAGTCCTAGTGTAAAAAAATCAAGACGGTGCAATGGCACTATTTAATTACAAGAAACATAACCTAAATACATATGAAAAAGAAAACATTGGAGCCCCCCCAAAAAATACAAGTTGATCCCCTCTCGCCATTATTTAATCCAAAAGATTGTGAAGGTATCAAACGAACTATTCTTAACCACCTCTTGAGCTTCCAGGGCAGAGATCCTGATCGGGCTGGCGAGCAGGATATTTACCAAGCCCTAGCCTATACCATGCGTGATTTTCTGGTAGAAAAGTGGATTAACACTCAGAAGAGCTATTATACCAAGAACCAGAAACGGGTGTATTATCTATCAATGGAATTCCTCATTGGCCGTTCATTAGGCAATAGCTTAGTTAATTTAGGTTTTTGGGACAAGGCAAAGCAGGTTATAAACGACTTAGGTTATGATCTTGAGGAAATTCTCGACAAGGAAGAAGATGCCGCCCTTGGTAATGGTGGACTTGGACGACTAGCAGCGTGTTTCATGGATTCTGTGGCAACCATGAAAATTCCTGCCTATGGCTATGGCATTAACTATGAATATGGCCTTTTTAACCAAAAAATAATTAACGGCTATCAGGTAGAGAACCCTGATAATTGGCTTCGTTTTGGCACACCATGGGAATTTGAACGTCGCATGCCTATTTATCAAATTAAGTTTTACGGCAAGGTAAGCAGCACAATTGACGCCAATGGAAATTATAGATCAAATTGGGTTGATGCCAAATCTGTAATGGCCATTGCTTGTGATGTTTTAGTTCCCGGATATATGAATGACAACGTCATTAATATGAGGCTATGGCAAGCCAAGGCTTCCCGCGAACTTGACCTCTCTTTTTTTGAGAAGGGCGATTATATCGGTGCGGTACAAGATAAGGTTAGTTCAGAGACAATCTCCAAGCTTCTTTATCCACCGGATGAGGCCAGTGCTGGCCATGAACTTAGATTAAAGCAGCAGTATTTCTTTGTAGCTGCCACCTTTCAGGACATTTTCAGGAGATTCACCAAGCATAATAAAGATTTTTCGAAATTTCACGACCAAGTAGCTGTTCAGCTTAACGACACCCATCCCGCTATTGCTATTCCAGAGTTAATGCGTCTCTTACTGGACGTACATGGTATTGGTTGGGAGAAGGCCTGGGATATAAGCGTTAAAACTTTTGCATATACAAATCACACATTGATGCCGGAGGCTTTAGAAACTTGGGCGGTCGATCTATTAGGGCATGTATTGCCGCGCCATTTAGAAATCATATATGAAATAAATCAGCGTTTCCTAGATAGTGTTAAAGCAAAATATCCAGATGATGAACAGAAGCTTCGAGAGATGTCTATAATTGATGAAGGACCTCCCAAACAGATACGAATGGCCAATCTGGCCATAGTCGGCAGTCATTCAGTTAATGGTGTTGCCGCTTTGCATTCCGAGTTGTTAAAAAGTAGACTATTTAAGCATTTTAATGAATTTGAACCAAATTTATTCAACAACAAGACCAATGGAATTACACCACGACGCTGGTTATTAAAGTGTAATCCATACTTAAGTTCCCTGATCAACGAAAAGATTGGTGATGGCTGGGTAACAGACCTTGATCAACTCCGTAAATTGACTAGATTTGCCAATAACGCATCCTTCCAAAACAAATTCAGAGCAGTAAAAAGAAAAAATAAAGTTCTGCTTGCGAAGTATATTCGGGGAATTTGCGATATTGTTGTCAATCCTGATTCCATATTTGACGTGCAGGTAAAAAGAATTCATGAATACAAGAGACAACTATTAAACGTCCTGCATATCATTGCTTTGTATCATCGTATTGTAGCCAACCCCAAAATTGACATTCCACCAAGGACTTTCATTTTTGCGGGGAAGGCCGCTCCTAGCTATTGGAAAGCAAAATTAATTATTAAACTAATCAACTCAGTTGCAGAGGTAATTAACAATGACCCACGTCTTGAGGATCGTTTGAAGGTCGTTTTTATCCCTAATTATGGAGTATCCCTGGCCGAAAAAATTATTCCAGCCGCCGATTTGTCCGAGCAAATTTCAACAGCAGGAACCGAAGCGTCGGGCACTGGCAATATGAAATTCGCTCTTAATGGCGCCCTAACCGTGGGCACTTTAGACGGTGCTAATATTGAGATTATGGAAGAGGTGGGAAAAGAGAATATATTTATTTTTGGCCTGACTGCCGAAGAAGCCGAGTGGGAAAAAAAGGCCCCGCAGCGCACACCAAAGATGATCTATGAACAAAATCTTGAGATTAAACAGATAATAGACGCAATTGAAAAAGGCTCCTTTAGTAACGGTGATGCAGCTCTATTCAAGCCAATAGTAGATGACCTTCTTGTCCATCACCGTGATCCATACTTACATTTAATGGATTTAGAAGCTTATATTATCTGTCAGGAAGAGGTCAGCAAAACCTACCAGAACACCAAAGAATGGACAGCAAAGGCCATCTTGAATGTTGCCAATATGGGGAAATTTTCCAGTGACCGAAGCATAAAGGAATATGCTCAGGATATTTGGGGAATTTGAGCAAGAATGAAGATGCAACAAACCGGCTTGTTTAAAAAAATGTGGTCTGATTTACTACCATTTGTTGCCCGTAGCCCAGTAATGAAGGTGGAATGGTTAGTTAGTGTTTTGGGTAAAGGATCTCTAACCGACAGTGAAATTGCGCCTTATATACATATTTTATTAGGCGAATATCAACATAATGTAAAATTAAACCAAAAAACAGGCCACAACAACGGTACAAATAAAATGCTGCCGGATTTATTTACCCAAATACCCAGAAATACGATTGTGGAATTGCTAAAATGCGCAGAAATATATGACATTCCGTTATTGTTGGAAGTAATTAAGACAATATCAGTGGATGAAGCAATCCTGGTGCTGAACAAAATTCCACCAGCATATGAAAAGAGACCTATGCAGGTTTATGATTTAGTATTTCAAGCGGTGCATAGCTGTGGGGGGCAATTGTTATCAGAGGCCAAAATGAAAATGCAAGCTTCCGACTCTATGCCTGGTCATTTAAACTCGGTCTATGAGCGTTTTCAGGAAATATTAAAAGATAAAGAAATATTAAGCTCAATATTTCCGCAGGCAAAAGCTTCTACGTTCCAGCTAGGCCATTCATGATGGCTAAGCAGCTAAACGCAGACTTTTTACGAGTGCATCATTCATTATAAGAACAAAAAAAAGGGGAGATCTAAATCATAAAATTAATGACTCATGCCCTCCCCTGTGACAACACTTCAATAAAAGCTATAGTTACCGACCCATAGCTCTTTTTGAAGCTTTAAGCGGATTTATTTTAACTGCAACAGTTGATATGTCAAGCTTAGCATGTGAAGCAAAATTACATATACCAAGTTTCCACTTTGCGACAGGAGAAGTATAGGTTTTACAAATTTTTTGCGACTCAACTTCGATGATCTGATTACAACCTTCACATTTGTCAATTACAGGATTAAAAATTCCGCTGCTATATATTTGATTATTTGCTGGGGCCATGCCAAATCTCCTGAGTATGTTAAAAATATTACTTCTTTAGTTTGGAATAAACAAAATGAATCATCAAGAATCCGTTGCAATAAGACTCAAATGGTCACCGTTTAAGTTGTTTCTTTGAATTTTTCACAATAAAGAATATGACCTTGATTGTCAAGGCAAAAAAGATAACCTTGATTTGAGTAATAGTTTTTAAAAAAATATCTATTTATTGTCTTTAACGATTAATTAATAGTATACTGTTGTAATGGTTACAGAAAACAACATAGTATTTTGGGTAATTATATTTTTAATACCTTTTTTTGTATAAATTATGACGGAATATGGAGGGTTTGAAAGTTGCCTATATACCAATATAAAGGTGTCAACTCTTACGGAGAAAAGAGAAAGGGCAAAATAGAAGCGCCATCTGAAGCCGCAGCTCATGCGCAGTTGAAAAAAAAGCGCATAACTACTTTGGTACTTAAGGAGTCGCCTAAGGATATTTTTGCAAATATATCTTTTCTTCAACCTAAGGTCACCGGCAAGGATGTCGTTATATTTACCAGACAATTATCGACTATGATTGACGCTGGCCTTCCTCTTGTGCAAAGTCTTGAAATTTTAGCTAACCAACAGGAGAACCCAAGCTTCAAAAAGGTACTAATATCCTGCAAAAATGATGTGGAGACAGGTAGCACTATAGCCGAATCCATGAAAAAATTTCCTGACGTTTTTGACAATTTATTTTGTAATATGATAGATGCTGGTGAAGTTGGTGGTATTTTAGATACAATTTTGTCTCGTTTGGCAGCCTATATGGAAAAAAATATGATCTTGGTGAAAAAGGTAAAAGGGGCCATGACATATCCAACGATTTGCCTATGTATATCTTTTCTAGTTATGGCAGTTATGCTGATTTTTGTAGTACCGGTTTTTCAAAAGATGTTTGCTGATTTTGGCTCTGCCCTGCCCCTGCCCACTCAAATGGTGGTGGACATGAGTGATTTTGCCAAACATAATTTTCTTTATATTCTAGGGGGCATATGGAGTGCTTTTTTTCTACTAAAGAAATACTACAAAACCGAAAAGGGTCACATTAATATTGATAAATTTATGCTGGTTGCACCAATCATTGGTCCTTTGTTGCGCAGGGTGGCCGTTGCCAAGTTTACCAGGACACTTGGCACCATGCTTACAAGTGGTGTCCCTATCCTCGACGCATTAAATGTTGTGGCCAAAACAGCCGGTAATAAAGTTATTGAAATCGCAGTATTCAGGGTAACGGACGCAATTAGCGAAGGCCGTGCCTTAGCGGAACCGTTAGAAGAAACCGGAGTATTTCCCAGTATGGTCGTCCAAATGATTAATGTTGGTGAATCAACCGGAGCCCTTGACACCATGCTTGAAAAAATTGCAGATTTCTATGACGAAGAAGTTGATCAGGCAGTTGATAACCTCACGGCGGCAATTGAGCCAATAATGATGGTCTTTTTGGGTGGTATGATCGGCGGCTTGGTTATCGCCATGTATCTACCGATTTTCTCTATGGCAGGTGCTGTTGGCGGATGATGCCAACTAGTCCCAAAAGAGCCTTAAACTCATGCATTGGTAACTTAATATACAACATCCCCTAGGGGGAGACTAACACCCCACAAGGGGTATAAGTACCTTACAGAATCACCGAATATGTTTATAAAATTATGTTTTAACGATATGGTTATTACTACTCAACAGGTTTACATGCAAATTTAATCAGCAGCCGCTCAGGTAAGCTCGACTTACTATAGATTGTGTATCACTGAGCGGTTCCCGATTATCAATGAATACGGAGGTTGCAATAACATGACCCTTACTAAGGCAGATCTCGTCCAGAAAGTATATGAAGAACATGATTTAACTAAATATCAGGCCTCTGAAGTTGTGGAGACATTTTTGTCTATTTCCAAAATTTGTCTAGAAAATGGCGAAAATCTATTGATTAGCGGTTTTGGAAAATTTAATGTTAAACAAAAAAACTCCCGCAGGGGCAGAAATCCCCAAACCGGTCATGAGCTTATTCTTGATGCCAGAAAGGTTGTGACATTCAAACCATCTGGTCTTCTGCGGGACAAAATAAACAACTAACGAACCAGGCTGGTATATTATCTCTTTCATGTATGAGGTAATAAATAATTATGGATTATCACCTGCCGAATTCCCTTATTCGTCCATAACATAATTTTACAAGCTCTTTCCTACGGGTAATTCTTTTTGAGTTGCTCGTTTTTTTATTCTACCATCGGCTTAATTATGTTAGAGAAGTTGTGACTTTTATTCATGTAATCCTTATGGAAATATAATGGTAAAAAAACTTATTGAATTGGCACAATTAGTAAATTCTGATTTTGACGGAAATGAAGAGGTAGAAATAACTGGAGTTGCAAATCTTGAAGCTGCGGAACCAGGAGATATTACCTTTCTAGCTGACGAACGGCAATTAGCCCTTCTTGACACGACAAAAGCTTCTGCTGCCATTGTCCCTAAGAAGGTAAAAGACGCTCCTCTACCAATTCTCAAAGTTAACGATCCATACCTGGCTATTGCCATTGTTCATAATCTTTTTGAAACACGCCCATTTGTAACTTCAGGAAAACACCCCAAAGCCGTCGTTGGCAATAATTGCCAGATATCTTCCGAGATATCCATCGGTCCAATGGTAGTCATTGGTGACCGGGTAATTATTGGTGATCGGGTAATTATTCATCCAGGGGTGGTTATTGGCGATGATGTTAAAATTGGCAACGACACAGTGCTACATGCTAATGTTATCATCGGCCATGACAGTAAATTGGGTAATAGAATTATAATCCACTCTGGCACTGTTGTTGGGGCAGATGGATTCGGATATGCCGCTGACCAGTACGGTCATCATATTAAAAGACCGCAGGTAGGCCTTGTGCGAATTGACGATGATGTAGAAATTGGCGCCAACTCTTGCGTGGATCGAGCTACTTTTGGATATACCTGGATCAAAAGAGGTTGCAAGCTTGACAATTTGGTGCAAATTGCGCATAACGCCATAATTGGTGAAGACTCAATCATTGTCTCCCAGGCTGGGGTCGCCGGCAGTACCATTCTGGGGACAGGAGTTATTCTAGGCGGACAAGTTGGGGTATCCGGCCATCTATCCATTGGTAACCGGGTAATGGTTGGCGCTAAATCAGGCATTCATAGCAACCTGCCTGATAATGAAGTTGTCTCCGGCTACCCCGCTTTTTCCC
>CAYTNB010000035.1:0-18626 GCA_964439085.1 uncultured Desulfobulbia bacterium
GAGTGGGTTTTTACCCGCTTTTTTTTATTTATAGTGTATTTTATAACAAAAGTTATGAGTTAATGTTAGAGATGTACCAACAAGTAATTGAACAAATAAACGTGCTAATAACTCCAGTTATTGAGGATCTTGGCCTCGAATTAGTTGACCTACAGCTCAGGAATGAGGAAGTGGGGTTCGTGTTAAGAGTTACCATATATAAGGACGGTGGTGTTAGTCTCGACGATTGTTCGCAGTTGAGCAGGGAGATAGGTCATATTCTCGAAATTGAAGACCCGATAAAAAAAGCATTTCGTTTGGAGGTGTCTTCGCCAGGGTTGACACGGCCCTTAGTCACGGAGCGTGATTTTGCCAGAAATTGTGGTAAAAAGGTTAAAATTAAATTTGCGGCAGATGACGGGTCGGAAACGCTTATTGGAATAATCGGCAAAACAGATGTGGATACAGTCGAGATTATCGACGAAGGGAGAGCGAAAAAGGTCTTGTTAACAGAAATTCATAAGGCTAAGCTGGTGATTGAGTTCTAGGAGGCTGTCCGAGAATAGAGAGCCTGCTGCAGATAAGCGCAGACGTCGAAGCCGGAGAAATTAGCTCAATTCTCCAACTTTTCGCTGCGGCTTCTATTCTCGGACAGCCTCCTAGGGGCTTTAAGGTTTGTTCCTGTGTTGCGCATTGTCCGGGGTCTGCGCTTACCTGAATATCTCAAAGGTATTTAGAATAAAAGGGCTGGTAGGTATTACCAAGGTGATTGGATTGGGGCTCAAATGAGAGCTGAGATATCAAAAGGATAGTAGTCGAATTTATGTAATTATTCCCAGTTTGTCTGGGGTAGTTTGGAGAAGCGGTAATGTTATCAAATTTGAGAAGAATTATAGATCAGATCAGCCGGGACAAGGGAATTGATCGTAATTTGTTGATTGAGGGTCTGGAAGAGGCTGTTATGTCCGCTGCCAAAAAGAGATTTGGGGTAAGGCGTGAGATGGAGGCTCAGTTTAATGAAGAACTTGGCGAGATTGAGTTGTTTCAGTTTCGGGAAGTTGTTGCGGAAGTTGAGGACGAACAAACTCAAATTTCCTTGCAGGATGCTCAGATCCTTGATCCGGAAGTAGAACTTGCTGACGAACTGGGTAGTAAGATGGAAAATGTGGCCGATTTGGGTCGTATTGCCGCTCAGTCTGCCAAACAGGTCATTATTCAGAAGATGAAAGACGCTGAGCGTGAAGTGGTCTATGAAATGTTTAAAGATCGCAAGGGCGAAATAGTTAATGGCATTGTGCAGCGTTTTGAAAGGGGCAATATTATTATCAATCTTGGTCGGACGGATGCTATCTTGCCAAGAAGTGAGCAGATGCCGCGGCGTTCATATCGCCAGGGTGACCGCATTCGTGCTATGTTGTTAGATGTTCGTCAGACGGCAAGGGACTCACAGCTTATTTTAAGTCGCATAAACAAAGATTTTTTGGTCAAGTTGTTCACTCTTGAAGTGCCGGAGATGTCTGAGGGAATTGTCTCAATTTTGGCAGTCGCTCGTGATTCTGGCAATCGATCCAAAATAGCCGTTGTTTCTTCTGAATCAGACGTAGATCCCGTTGGTGCCTGTGTGGGTATGAAGGGTTCACGGGTTCAGAATGTTGTGCAGGAATTGCAGGGGGAGCGGATCGACATAGTACCCTGGAGCCCAGATCCTGCTAAATATGTTTCTAATGCTTTAGCGCCTGCTGAGGTGTCTATGGTTGTTGTTGATGAGGAACGAAAAACTTTGCAGGTAGTGGTAGCAAATGATCAATTGTCCCTGGCGATAGGCCGTGGCGGACAAAATGTCCGGTTGGCCTCAGAGTTGCTTGGTTGGAGAATTGATGTTAAAAACGAAGAAAAATACGCCAAGATTATGGAAGAAGGTTTCCAGTCTTTAATCTCTTTGCCTGGAATTAATGATAAGACTGCTGATATCCTCTACGACAATGGCATAGGTTCGGCTGCTGAGTTGGCTGAGGCTGTTCCGGCTGAAATCGTGGAAATGTTTACTGCGCTGGATGTGGTAACTGCCGTAAATATGGTAGAAGTTGCCAAGGCAGCAATTCTGAAAAAAGCAGAAGCAGAAAAGGAAGTTGAGGCAGATGCAGTCAAACCTTCTGAAGAGTCTGACGGTGAAGCAGAATCGCAGTCTTCAGCCTCTGACGCAGTTGATGTGGTTGCCGAGCCTGAGGCGGCAGTGATTGAAAAAGATGTCACAGAGCCTGAAGTAGAGACATTGACAGAAAAAAATGCTGATGATGCTTGATTCAACTTATGGTATCAATAAGAACATGCTTGGGATGTGGTAAAAAAGCGCCAAAGACCAGTATGCTTAGATTTGCTTGGTATAATTGGCATCTAATGCAGGATAACAAGGGATTTGTTAATGGCCGTGGAGTTTACTCTTGTGATAATGAGAGTTGTATACAGGCATTGGTTGATAATCCACGTAAGGTTGCAGGGGCGCTACGTTGCCCGGCTATAAAGGCAAAGCATAAGCCTTTGCCTCTTAAAGTTTCAGATAAAACCGCTGAATAAAAAAATAGAGCTTTGCTGAGTAGGCTAGTTCTTAATTGTTACGGAGTTAAGTGAAATGAAGGTAAGAGTTTACGAGTTGGCTAAAGAAGCAAAAATGGACAGTAAGGTGCTGGCGGCCAAGCTCATAGGATTTGGATATGACGTAAAGTCTTACAGCTCGAGTTTGGATGAGGCGACTGCCAATGAAATCAGGAGCCGCTTAATGGCTACTCATACTGAGGTGCAGGAGAAAAGAATCCAGGTTGAGGGCAAGAGTACGATTATCAGACGGCGAACCCGGGCAGTAAAAAATACTTCAGTTGACGATGTTGACCTGCCAGTGGCAGCAGATCTTGATGCGGCACAGGTTGAGCTGGAACCGGAAATTGAAAAAGAAAATATTTCGCCCGTGAAAGCGGAAGAGCCTGTTAAGGTTGTCGTTGATGTTCCAGAGGTGATTCAAGAGACCAGTATCAAGGATTCTGATAGTGAGCCTGAAGCAATTTTGCCGTCCGCTGATGAAGCTGCCAAGTCAGAGGGAGAAGTTGCCGCAGAACATCCTGCCCTGCCTGGTTCTAAAGATGCCGCCCCTGATAAAGTTGCAGCTAAAACTGAAATTAAGCCGCAGACAGGGGACGAAATAGCATCAGTACCTGTAGAGGTACAACCGCAGGATGATACTCCACCGGTTGTAGATAAAAGTCGCCAAGGCTTGGCCAGGGTAATAAAAAGATCGGCTATTAAGCTCCCCGTTGAAACGGAGAAATTGCGGCCTGTCCGAAAACCAAATAAGGCGAAGGGACGATCTGATGTCAAGAAGCCCGGTGTTGCAGGGGCACCAGCCCCTTCTCGCCAGGCAAAATTTGCAAATAAGCCTGGTGCTGTAGCTGACGCAAAGGGCAAGAAGGGCAAAAGGTTTGTTAAATTCCATCATGACCAGGGTAGTAAGGTCAAAAAAGGCGGTCGCAAAAAAGGTTATGGCACCGTTGATATGGAAGATGTGGCCATGTCGGGAGGTCGGTTTTCCTCTGCCCTGAAGTTTGATCGGGGTCGGAAGGGTGGCAAAAAAAATAAGGATGATGAGTCTATTGGCGAGACCAAGGCCATTAAGAAACGTATTCAGATTTATGATACGGTTTCCATCGGTGATCTAGCTCATCGTATGGGTGTTAAGAGCAATGAGCTGATCCTTAAGCTTATGGGAATGGGGGTTATGGCCACTGTAAACCAGACTCTTGATTTAGACACTGCAACCTTGGTCGCTGCTGAGTTTGGATATGATGTTGAACAGGCCATGACGGAAGAAATCACTATCCTTAATTTTGAAGACAATGAGGCTGGTGGAGAGATGGTGTCCCGGCCACCTGTAGTTACCGTTATGGGTCATGTCGATCATGGTAAAACTTCAATTTTAGATGCAATTCGTGAGACCGATGTAGCGGCAGGTGAGGCTGGTGGTATTACTCAGCATATTGGTGCGCATCATGTCCATTCCGCTCAGGGAGAGATAGTCTTTCTTGATACCCCCGGCCATGCGGCCTTTACAGAGATGCGTTCCAGGGGAGCCCAGGTAACGGATGTTGTTGTGCTGGTGGTTGCGGCTGACGATGGGGTTATGGATCAAACCCGGGAAGCTATCAACCACGCCAAGGCTGCCGGAGTGCCCATTGTAGTGGCTGTTAACAAAATTGATAAGGATGGGGCTGACCCCATGCGGGTCAAAAGAGAGCTGGCTGAATTTGACCTGGTTCCTGAAGATTGGGGTGGACATACAATCTTTTGTGATGTTTCCGCCAAAGAAAATATCGGTATTGACGAATTAATGGAGCAGATTCTTCTTCAGTCGGAAATCCTGGAGCTGAAAGCCGATCCAAAACGTAAGGCCAGGGGTTGGGTAATTGAGGCCAAACTGCATAAAGGTTTGGGGTCAGTTGCTACCATTCTGGTACAGCAGGGAACATTACGGGTTGGGGACACATTTGTAGTCGGAGATTTTTTCGGAAAAGTGCGTTCAATGTTTAACGATAAGGGTGAGACCGTGGACGAGAGCGGCCCGGCAATGCCTGTGGAGGTACATGGCTTAAGCGGGGTGCCTCACGCTGGAGACGAGTTTATTGTTGTCCCGGATGAAAAAACAGCCAGAAATGTTAGTAGTCAGCGCCAGATGAGGGGTCGGGAATTGCAATTGGCCCAAACTACCAAGATATCTCTGGAAAATTTATTTGAAAAACTCCAGGAAGGCGAGATGAAGGAACTCTGTGTCCTGTTGCGGGCCGATGTGCAAGGTACTTTGGAGGCCTTTGCTAAAACTTTGGCTGATTTAAGTACGGACGTGATTCGGGTTAAGGTCATCCACTCGGGCACTGGCACAATTACGGATTCTGATATCCTCTTAGCCTCGGCTTCCAATGCGATTATCCTTGGTTTTAATGTTCGTCCTAGTGCCAAGGTTCAGGACTTTGCCAAAACCGAGAATGTAGATATTCGCTTTTACGATGTTATTTACCACGCTGTGGACGATATTCGTAAGGCTATGACAGGACTGCTTGACCCAACCTTTGTGGAGCGGGTGATTGGTACTCTTGAGGTGCGGGAAACATTCAGTGTCCCCAAAATTGGTGTTATCGCCGGTTGTTATGTGACCGATGGTAAAATTACTCGAAATTCCCAAGTGCGACTTTTGCGTGAGGGAGTGGTGCTTTACACCGGTAATATAAATTCGCTTAAGCGTTTTAAGGACGATGCTAAGGAAGTGGCCGCCGGTTATGAATGTGGAGTCGGCGTTGAAAATTACAATGATATTAAGGTGGGTGATACCTTCGAAGTATTTGTAATGGACGAAGTCGCAGGCAAATTATAACGGGCAGACTGCGTGAACAAAAGACATAAAACAAGCGGCAATTATACTCTGCCGGAATTAGGACGACGTGTCAATCGGCGGCCTAATCGTGTTTCAGAAGCCATCCGCAATGAATTAGCGGTTCTTTTGTTGAATGAATCGCATGACCCACGTCTGGCAGGGGTTAGCCTGTCTAAGGTTGAGGTTAGTCCTGATTTAAAGACGGCGTCTGTTTATTATAGTTGTCGGCAAGAAGAAAAAAAATATGTCGAGGCTGGTTTGAACCGAGCTAAGGGCTTCATGCGTAGCAGTCTGGCTAAACGCATATCTTTACGTCATACACCCAACTTGATATTCAAATTCGATCTATCTGCGGTATACCAAGAGAAGATGGATAAGATTTTCCGGGAGCTTGCCGATGACCACCGAGAACCTTAACGAAATTGTTAAAATCATTAGAGATGCCAAGAGCGTTCTAATCGTCACCCATACCTTTCCGGATGGTGATGCCCTGGGATCGCAATTTGGGCTTGCCCATATCTTAAAAGATATGGGCAAAAGGGTTTTGTTGTACGGTGAGGAATCTATTTCTTATCTCTACGAATTTTTGCCATGTTGTGCAAGGATTGACAGCGAAGTTCCTAACCCAGATGAGGTAGATTGCGCTATTGCCCTTGATTGTGGCGATCGTTTTCGGCTGGGCCAGGCTATTGATAAGTTACTGGAGGTTAAACCTTTTATTGCCATTGATCATCATGCCGGCCATAAGGCCTTTGGTGATTTGCGTTGGGTGGTGGAGGGCCGGGCTTCAACGGGTGATATGGTTTATGAACTGTCACAGTATCTTGGGGCTGCGGTTTCACTTGATGCTGCTTATTGTCTGTACACGGCTATAGTCTCAGATACTGGTTCATTTAAATACGCTTCAACCACCCCTGATACTTTTCGGATTGCGGGGGAGCTCGTGGCCAGAGGCGTTAAACCGGAGGAGGTGGCTGGTAAACTTTTTGATAATTTTACTGAAAGCCGTTTACAATTATTACAGGCGGTTTTATCCACCCTTGAGTTGTATGGGTCTGGTAAGCTGGCTATTATCAGCGCCACCCATAAAATGTTTGAATTAACTGGTGCCGATAAGGCCGATACAGAAACGTTTATTAATTATCCCAGATCACTTGCCACCGTTAAGGTGGCTGCCTTGATTAAGGAAGTAGATGGCGCTATCGGGGTTAGTATGCGTTCTAAGGGGAAAGATTATGATGTTGCAGCGGTTGCTAGACAGTTTAATGGCGGTGGTCATCGTAATGCGGCGGGCTGTAAATTTAAAAATGGTGAAACTCTGAAAGAGGTGCGTGATTTGGTTTTTAAGGAATTGCTGCCCCTGGTACAGAATCAGCAAAACGTAGAATGAAAGAATCGACTGTCCCGCCAGTGCTACGACAAAAATCGTATGCGATTGAGGCCGGCATATTTTTGGTAGATAAACCAGTTGGCCCCACGTCCTTCCGGCTTGTTCAGCAAGTGCGGCGAGCGCTTGGTATAAAAAAAGTTGGGCATACTGGCACACTTGATCCTTTTGCCTCTGGACTTTTGATAATTTGCGCAGGTCGGTCGGCCACTAAGATTATTTCACAGCTCATGGCCGGTGAGAAGGAGTATGAAGCCCACCTGAAACTCGGTACGGTAACAGATACACAGGACCTGGAAGGGCAGATAGTAGAGCAGAAACCGGTGCCGGAGTACAGTGATAGTGAAATTCTGTCTTGCCTTAATGGCTTTGTTGGCGAACAGTTACAGACGCCGCCTGCCTTTTCAGCCTTGAAGTATAAGGGCAAACCCCTTTATCATTATGCCCGTAAAGGAATTGTGGTAGAGAAGGCTCCTCGGCAGGTAGTTATTAAGCAAATTGATTTACTTTCCAGAACCGCCGAGAAAATATCAATCCGGGTGCGTTGTGGTAAGGGAGTTTATATTCGTACCCTAGCTGCGGATATTGGTCGGGTCTTGGGTTGTGGCGCTCATTTGCAGGCCTTGCGTCGCACGATCAATGGCACTTTTCGGGTCGCTGATGCTGTGGATGGAGAAGAGTTGGCGGATAAAGAGCGAGGCCAGGAAATTTTGTTGGGTAGTTTGCGTACGGTAGAAGAAGTCTTGGCACGTTTGAACTAACACCCCGCGAGGGGTATCGGAGTCTGAGCTTGCCTATGTACTTTATAAATTATTTTCTAAAAAACAGGTAAGCGCAGACTCCGAGAAAACAATCTGTAAGGTACTAAACTATTCCGCATCAATATTGAAGTTAGAAATGTTGTAAATGTTCAGGTGCACCCCTGAACATTTACACTACGGAGTTAAGGGCTATTTATAGCCCCTACCTGAACCGTGAGAAATGTCGTATATTTTATAAAAATAATTATTTAAGAGCCAAAAAATACGGAGGTCTATCGTGACATTGCAAGTTGAGCAGAAACAAAAAATTGTAGAAAAATTTGGTCGTAACGCCCAAGATACCGGTTCTACCGAGGTACAGGTTGCCCTGTTGACTGGTAAAATAACTTATCTTACCGAGCATTTTAAGGTCAATAAGAAGGATCACCACTCCCGACGTGGTCTTTTGAAGATGGTTGGTCAGCGTCGCCGCCTACTCAACTATCTGATGGGTAAGGATATTGATCGTTATCGTGGATTGATAAAAGAGCTGGGCATAAGAAAATAGGTGTAACTGCCACTAAGGTAGACATTGATATGTTTTGTTTTTTTAAGTATCTCGTGTGATTTGCCTGCGAATCACATAGGCCGGGAGGGGTAGAGGATGCGCTCCCAGCACTTAATGCCGAGGTTATGCCACAGGCGCTTTTTTTTTGGGTAAACGTGGTATTACGGACATACGATGATAGCCAGGGGGTTATCGTCTTTTGGAAAGTTGTGAATTAATAGCGGTATGACTCGTAGTCTGCTCTTACTACCTGATCATATGCGGAGGAGTTTTGATGTATAAAAAAGTTGAAGTGGAACTGAACGGACGACCATTGACGATTGAGTCTGGTAAAATTGCTAAACAGGCTAATGGTTCTGTAGTTGTAACTTATGGTGAAACCGTAGTTCTTGTCACCGCCACTGCAGCCCGTGAACCTCGGGAAGGGGCTGATTTTTTCCCGCTCACCGTTGAATACCAGGAAAAATTTTCTGCTGTAGGTCGTATCCCTGGCAATTTTTTTCGCCGTGAGATTGGTCGTCCCAGTGAGAAGGAAACATTAACCTGCCGATTCATTGATCGTCCACTGCGACCTTTATTTTCCAAGGGATACATGAACGAGACACAGGTCATTGCGACTGTTATGTCCATGGACAAACAGAATGATCCCGATGTATTGGCCATTGTTGGTGCTTCTGCTGCTTTGCAGATATCAAATCTCCCCTTTCTTGGCCCCATTGCGGGTATTAGGGTCGGCCGGGTTGACGGAGAGTTAATCCTTAACCCCACCAAGGATCAGTTGGAAAAATCAGCGCTTGACGTGATTGTTGCTGGCACGAAGAAGGCTGTGGTCATGGTTGAGGGTGAAACCGACAGCCTCTCAGAGCAGGAAATCCTGGATGCAATTTATTTTGCTTTCGAGGGCCTGCAGCCGCTATTGACCATTCAGGATGAATTACAGGCTGCCTTGGGTAAAGACAAAATGACTGTGGTCGCCCCAGTTGTTAATACAGAATTGCAGCAACGAATTTCCGATATGTGCATGGATGATTTGACTAAGGTCATCACCTGTGTGGATAAGATGGAACGTCAGACGTTGTATTATGAGCTTGAAAAACGGCTTGTTGCCGAATTGGCCGATGATGAAACAGTCTGTAGCCGTGAGGCAAAAGATCTTCTCCATGATATCATGAAGACCATCATGAGAGACAAGATTGTTAAGGATAAAACCAGAATTGACGGGCGTCGTTTTGACCAGGTTCGTCCTATTACCAGTGAGGCCGGACTCCTGCCCCGCACCCATGGGTCTGCTCTGTTTACACGGGGCGAGACCCAGGCGATGGTTACAACCACCTTGGGTAGTGGTGATGATGAGCAGCGAGTAGAATCCCTTTACGGCATGGGATTTGAGAACTTTTTACTCCACTATAATTTCCCTCCTTATTGTGTAGGAGAGGCCAGATTTATGCGTGGACCGAGTCGTCGTGATATTGGTCATGGTCATCTGGCAAATCGGGCCATTAAGGCCGTTCTGCCTGACCATGAAGCATTTCCTTATACCATCCGGATCGTCTCTGAGATTATGGAGTCTAATGGCTCATCCTCTATGGCTACGGTTTGTGGTGGTATCTTGTCTCTGATGGATGCCGGTGTACCCATAAAAAAGACCGTTTCCGGTATTGCCATGGGCCTGATCAAGGAAGGCGACGAAATTGTCATCCTCTCCGATATTCTGGGTGATGAGGATCACTTAGGTGATATGGATTTCAAGGTGACCGGTTCCGCTGATGGTATTACCGCCTTGCAAATGGATATCAAGATTGATGGTGTCTCCAGGGAAATTATGACCCAGGCCCTGGAACAGGCTAAGGCCGGTCGTCTACACATCCTGGGTAAGATGAATGAAACCCTGACCCAGCCCAGAACGGAAATCTCACAATATGCACCAAAGGCCGTTTCTATCCAGATTAATCCTGATAAAATCAGAGATCTGATTGGCCCAGGTGGCAAGATGATTAAGGCTCTAAGTGCCGAGTTTGATGTTAAGATCAATGTGGATGATAATGGCTTGGTAATGCTATTTGCACCCAATGAAGAGGTTGCCAAGCAGGCAGAATATCGGATCAAGGAAGTTACCGCAGAACCTGAGATTGGCCAGGTCTATGAGGGTACGGTTGTGAAGATTGTTGATTTCGGTGCCTTTGTCCAGATTATTCCTGGTGTTGATGGTTTGGTACATATCTCCGAGCTGGAAAATCGCCGGGTTGAAAAGGTGACAGATGTTTTGTCCGAGGGCGATGTTATTAAGGTTAAGGTCTTGGATATTGACCAACGGGGCAAAATTCGTCTAAGCCGTAAGGCCTTACTCGAAAGCTAAAATCTTGACGAAATCAGGATTGACAGCTAAACAACAGGTTCTGCTCCGCTGGCTTGACCGGCACAGAGATCACGACCTTCTGTTGCCGTCCTACCATTCGGAACTGGCCGCTGGCATGGATGTGCAAGCGGCCATAGAAGAACCCCTGATTATTAGTCCTGGTGCCATAGAACTTATAGCCACCGGACTTGCGGTGGCACTGCCGCCAGGCTATGAACTACAGGTTAGGCCCCGCAGCGGTCTTGCCATAAAGCACGGTATTACCATAGTAAATGCCCCCGGCACCATTGATGCCGATTATCGGGGTGAGATTAAAATAGGCCTGGTAAACCTTGGGCAAGCTCCCTACACCATCAATCGGGGGGATCGGATAGCGCAGCTTGTTCTCGCTCCGGTCTGCCGAGCGGTGTTAAAAGAGGTTGATGAGTTGTCGGAAACCGACCGCCAGGATGGTGGTTTTGGTCATACTGGGGTCGGCTGACTACCTTTCTCTGCTAATTCTTGCATGACTTGAAATTATGCGTTTTTGTGTACTGGGTAGTGGTAGTAAAGGGAATTGCACCTACGTTGAATCTCAGGGTAGGGCCATTCTCATTGATGCTGGTTTTTCCGGGATTGAAATTCAGCGGCGTCTAGATAGTATCGCTGTAGACATTAGCACAATTAAAGCCCTGCTGGTGACCCATGAACATGGGGATCATATAAGCGGGGTTGGTGTCCTCTCCCGTAAATTGCATCTTCCCGTTTTTATCAA
Source organism: uncultured Desulfobulbia bacterium (assembly GCA_964439085.1). Classification (GTDB taxonomy): domain Bacteria; phylum Desulfobacterota; class Desulfobulbia; order Desulfobulbales; family VMSU01; genus JAADIV01. Next base: position 11,198 of record CAYTNB010000035.1, read on the forward strand.
TAATCCTACCCTTGCGGCATCCCGCAAGACCTTAGCCAGGTTGCATGCGGTTCATGAGTTTCAGACGGGTACTTCCTTCAAATTTCCCCCATTTAATATTCATCCCTTTGCTATATCCCATGATACAGCTGATCCGGTCGGATTCACTATCTCAGATAATAACTCATCACTAGGTTATTGTACCGATACTGGCATGATTTCCAGATTAATTATGCACCATCTCGCCAATTGTAATGCGCTGGTGTTGGAGTGCAACCATGATCTGGAAATGCTGCGTAACGGTCATTATCCTCCGGTCTTGCAACAGCGTATTCGCTCCCAGAATGGCCATTTGTCCAACCCCGATACCATTAAATTTCTAGATGATGTGATAAACCCCGGTTTGCGGCACGTTGTTCTTGCGCACATAAGTGAATCGAATAACTGTCCTGAGATAATCCAGACGGAGGTTGATGTTTTCCTCCGCTCTCGCTCCGCCAGCTCCCCTCCTGCCATTTCTCTTGCCCACCAGGATAGTCCAGGAACACTGATTGACCTCTAGGAGGCTGTCCGAGAATAGAGAGCCTCCTACAGATAAGCGCAGATATCGAAGCCGGAGAAATTGGCCCATTTTCCTGCTACGGCTTCTCTTCTCGGACAGCCTCCTGGTGCCTCGCAAACCTTATACCCCCTCGTGGGATGCTGGGTTATTAGGCTCTAGCTCCAGTCAGAATATTTTCTTATAAGTGTCAGGATGTATTGATTAACCATGCGTCTCATGCCGCCGTTTTTCTGTTGACATAAATTCCGAAGTATAGTTTTTAATGGAGTGGTAGTTTTACTTGGGAATATCTACCCATAGCCTCAAAATACCTATTTTTGACGTTATAATAATGAGATATGGTTCCCCTTGTTTTGACCATGCAATTTTATGAACGATGCCACTATTAAGGAGATATTATGAATAAAAGGATTTTGTTGCCGGATGATGAGCGGATAACGCAATGGTATAACGTTATGCCGGATATTCCAAATGGTATCCTGCCGCCTCTAAACCCCGCCACTAAAGAGCCCTTAACGCCTGACGTAATGGCATCTATTTTCCCCATGGGGCTGCTGGAACAGGAGATGAGTTCCGAGCGGTATATTGATATCCCTGATGAAATTTTGGATATCTGGTCAATATGGCGTCCCTCTCCTTTGATTCGCGCCAATTTTCTGGAACAAAAGTTAGGCACCAAGGCCAGAATTTATTATAAATATGAAGGCGTGTCGCCATCAGGAAGCCATAAGACAAATAGTGCTGTGGCTCAGGCCTATTACAATAAAAAAGAGGGTGTTAAACGCTTAGCCACTGAAACTGGCGCCGGGCAATGGGGCAGCGCTCTTTCCTTTGCTACTCATAAGTTTGGCCTTGAGTGTAAGGTCTATATGGTACGGGTATCCTTTGACCAGAAACCTTATCGCAAGTCCATGATTAATACCTATGGGGCCAAAATCGTGGCGAGTCCGAGTCCTGATACCCCGACGGGGCGAGAATATCTGAAAAAAGATCCCAATTCTGCTGGCTCGCTGGGCATTGCCATCAGCGAGGCCCTTGAAGATGCCTCATCTCGCGAGGATACTAAATACGCCTTGGGGTCCGTGCTTAACCATGTGTGTATTCATCAGTCTGTTATAGGTCTGGAAACGAAAAAACAATTGGCCATGGTTGGTGAGACAGCCGATGTGGTTATTGGCTGTTGCGGCGGGGGTTCAAACTTTGCGGGTATTGCCGCACCTTTTGTGGCAGATAAGCTGAACGGTGAAGATATTCGTCTAATTGGCGTTGAACCGGCCTCTTGTCCGTCTTTGACCAAGGGGATTTACGCTTACGATTTTGGTGATGTTTCGGCTCGTACTCCGCTCCTTTATATGTATACTCTGGGACATGACTTTATGCCTCCTGGCATTCATGCGGGAGGTCTGCGTTATCACGGGATGTCTCCCATTGTAAGTGCGATGTTGCGCGAGAAGATTATGGAGGCTCGTTCTGCCCATCAGTTGGAATGTTTTGATGCGGCGGTTCTGTTTGCCCAGACTGAGGGCATTATCCCGGCTCCAGAATCATCGCATGCCATTCGGGCGGCTATCGACGAGGCCATGCGTGAGCCCGACAAACCTCAGACCATCGTTTTTAACCTTTCAGGCCATGGTCTCCTGGATTTGTCCAGCTATGACAAGTTTTTTGCCGGTGCCTTGCATGACTTCGCATATCCAAGTGAAGCGGTTGAGGAAGCCAAGAAACATTTGCCCACGATCTGAGGTTGGATAGATAAAAACATTTGGCCACAGAAATGCACAGAAAAAAGCAAAAAATAAATAAAGAATTGTGTTAAATAATTTTAAAAGGGAGGGGTTAAGAAAATGGTAAAGAAAATTTCAACAATCGCATTGGCAGCTATGATTAGTCTGCCGGGGCTGGCAATGGCCGGTGGTGGGGATAGCGACCGGGTTAGCAATCTGGAGCAGAAGATGATAGAGATGACCAAAAATTTTAATGCCCAGATGCAGGCTATGAAACAACAAATTGCCGAAATGAAGAGCAAAATGAAGAGCAAAGAGATGACCAGCGTCAAGGCATCTGCCGGGGCTAGCAGTACCGCTGCCGACTGGACCAATAAAATTAGTCTGGGTGGGCAGGTGCGGCTGCGTGGCTATGATCTTAACAATGTCTGGGACTTAAATGGCAATACTGGTCATGACGGTGATCATTGGAACGTCTTCCGGCTTAAGAGCAGCCTGAAGGCTACTGTTAAGGCTACGGATGATGTTACTGCTGTTATCCAGTTAACCGATCAAACCTACGGTGAAGGTGTCTCTGATTACGCCGATAACCAAAGTAACAAAATTTTTCTTGATAACGCCTATATCAATGTCCGTAATATGTTTGACTTGCCCTTGGAGATAACCTTTGGCCGCCAGAATCTTATCTATGGCAGCGGTTTTGTCGTATTAGACGGTCAGTCGCAGTTTGCCTCGACATCTATATATTTTGACGGCGTGAAACTTCGTTGGCATGCCACTGACAAGACTTCCCTTGATCTCCTCTACATGAAAGATCAAGAGGGTAGTCGAGCTAATTCTTCTAATGATGATATCACCTTGTCTGGTGCCTACTTGACCAGCAAACAATGCCCCTTCATTGGTCAAAGCGAATTGTACGTCTTGAACCGTAATGATGAAGGATTGAAAAAAGATATTTGGATGTATGGGTTGCGTCTGTCTGATAAATTAGCCAACGGTATTGATTACTCCCTGGAGGGAGCTATTCAACGCGGAGACGCAAATGCTGCTCAGAGTCAGGACGCTTATGGCTTTAAGCTGGATGCCGGTTATACCTTCAAAAATATCTCTATGGCTCCACGTCTTTATGTCGGCTACGATTTTATGAGTGGTGATGAGAGCGGAAGCTCTGATCATGAGGGATGGGATGTATTCTATGGCGGTTGGCCGCAGTTTGGCGATTTGCTGGCCTGGCAATATGTTAATATCGGCACAACCAGCTTTCTGAATAACGTCTATACTTACAATAGTCAGAGCTCTACTGGTGGTGAGGCGGTGTACTCAAATCTAAAGATTGCCACCTTGGGAGCCAGTGCCAATTTGTTAAAGAATCTAAATGCTAACCTGTCATACTCTAAACTGACCTTTGACGAGACAAATGCAGGCGTGGATGATGACTTTGGTGATTATTACCAAGCTAAGTTGAAATATAAATACAATAAGCAACTGAGCTTCACTATGTACGGAGCGTTGATTTCTCCCGGTGATGCCTTTAATGCTACACCAAAGGATAATGCCACCGAGGTATATTGGGAGTCTGATTTTCGCTTCTAATCTGTCTAAAGCGGGTAGGGATTTTCCTGCCCGCTTTATTAACTTATCCTCCACAAAATACGCAGTTTAGTACCTTACAGATTGTTTTCTCGGAGTCTGCGCTTACCTGTTTTTAGAAAAGAATTTATAAGGTATTTATACTTCATCGTGGGGTGTTAGCTTTTATCCGTGTTCTTCTGTGTACCCCTCTGGGGGTATTGAACTGAATGTTTCTGTGGCTAAAAAAATAAAACGGAGTGTTTTCTTGAAACAAACCGATGCAAAACGATGGCTTTCAGGCAACGAGGCCTTGGCACTTGGCGCTTATGAAGCGGGGGTCAAAGTGGCCTCCGGCTACCCTGGGACGCCGTCCACCGATATTCTGGAAAATCTGGTCAAATACGATAACGTCTATGCTGAGTGGGCGCCCAATGAAAAGGTGGGGCTAGAGGTTGCGATTGGGGCGTCATTTGCTGGCGTCCGGGCCCTTGCCACCATGAAGCATGTTGGGCTGAATGTTGCGGCCGACCCGCTGTTTACCGCATCCTATACGGGCGTGCGGGGGGGGCTGGTAATTATTGTCGCCGACGATCCCTCCATGTATAGTTCGCAGAATGAGCAGGACAGCCGTAATTATGCCTTTGCCGCTAAACTGCCCATGCTAGAACCCAGTGATCCCGCTGAGGCCAAAGAATTTGTCAAAATTGCCTTTGCGCTCAGTGAAAAGTTTGATACCCCTGTTTTGGTGCGCACCTGTACCAGGTTGAGCCATGTAAAGGGAGTTGTGGTTCCGGCAGCCGGAGTTGATTCCTCTGCTGTTGAACCTGGTATTGTTAAAATGCCCAAAAAATTTGTAATGTTGCCCGGACACGCCCGTCAGAGGCGGGTAATGGTGGCGGAACGTCAAAAGAAGCTGGGGGTGTTTGCTGAAACCATGGCGGAAAATTGTCTTGAAATGGCTGATACAAAAGTTGGCTTTGTCACCAGCGGTGTCAGTTATCTTTACGTCAAAGAGGCTTTTCCTGAGGCCAGCGTTCTTAAACTGGGTATGGTGCATCCCCTGTCCGAGAAGACGATTCGGGATTTTGCCTCTCAGGTGGAAGAACTGATTATTGTTGAAGAGCTTGATCCATTTTTGGAAAACGCTATTAAGGCCATGGGTATTACCTGTAAGGGCAAGGATTTGCTACCCGCTATCGGCGAATTTAATTCTGCCCTCGTTAAAAAGTCGGTCAGCAGTGCAGCAACGGCATCAGCGGATTTTGAACCGCTTGATTTGCCCATGCGGCCCCCCAATATGTGTCCAGGTTGTCCGCATCGAGGTCTATTCTATAATCTGGCTCGTCTTAAGGTATTTGTTTCGGGGGATATTGGTTGCTACACCCTGGGGGCGCTGCCGCCGCTCTCGGCAATGGATGCCTGTGTTTGTATGGGTGCCAGTATCGGCATGGCGCACGGTATGGCCAAGGCGCTGGGTGATGATGGGCTTGGTAAAGAGGTGGCGGTGATTGGTGATTCGACTTTCATGCACTCTGGGATTACTGGCCTGATTAATACGGTTTACAATAATAGTTATTCTACCGTAATTATCCTTGATAATCGAATTACTGCCATGACTGGTCACCAGCCTAATCCTGCCTCTGGCACCACTCTCAATGGTGAACCTGCCAATGCCATTAATTTCGAGGATTTGTGTCGGGCCGTTGGGGTCAAACATATTAAGGTGTTAAATCCCCATGATATCGAGGCTGCCCGTGAGGTGCTCAAGGAAGAAATTAATCGTCCTGAACCATCGGTAATAATCAGCCGGGCACCCTGTGTATTGATTCCTTTGGAACGAAAACGTTCCAAAACTCCGTTTGTCAGCATCAAAGAAAATTGTACGGGTTGTATGGCTTGTTTGCGGCTGGGATGTCCTGCTATCACCTGGAACCCAATGGACGAGGCCGAGGCTTTGGCCTTGGGTAAAAAGGCGAAGCAGAAGGGCTATATGCAGATTGATCCGGTTCTATGTGTCGGTTGTGGTCAATGCCAGCCGCTTTGTAAATTCGAAGCTATTAGTGGGGGGAAAGCCTAATGGCTACAGCGGGAAATATCCATTTTTGTGGAGTGGGTGGGCAGGGAATTTTACTGGCCAGTGAAATTACGGCTTCTGCCCTGCTCAGTGCCGGTCTGGATGTCAAAAAAAGCGAGGTGCACGGCATGGCCCAGAGGGGTGGTTCTGTTGAGGCCCATCTGCGTTATGGTGAGAAGGTCTATTCACCATTAATTGAGCTGGGGGCTGTGGACATACAACTGGCCTTTGAGATGCTTGAGGCCTTGCGCTATTTGCCCTATCTCCATAAAAAGAGCAAGGTGATTGTCAACACCCAACAAATTATGCCGCCTGTAGTGGCCATTGGCAAGGCGATTTATCCCGAGCAAATTCTGGAGCAATTGGCTGAACGTGAGCTTGAGGTGGTAGCTGTTGATGGCTTTGATATCGCCGAAAAAGCTGGAAATGTCAAGGCTGCCAATGTTGTATTGGTTGGGGCCTTATCTGCCTTTTTGCCTGTCGCCGAGGATGTTTTTATAGAGGTTATTAGGCAGCGAGTTCCGGAGAGGTTTATTGATGTAAACCTTGCTGCTTTTGCCGAGGGACGCAAAGTCGGTAAGGGTGAGTAAGTTTAATTGATAGCGAAGGGAAAAAAGATGATTTGGAATGAAAAAGAAGAAACTATGGCACGGTCTGAGTTGCAGGATTTGCAACTAGAGCGTTTGCAGACCCTGGTTTCCAGAGTCTATGCCAAAGTCCCCTATTATTGCCAGAAAATGAAGGATGTCGGGGTTGCCCCTGAAGATATCAAAACTCTGGCCGATATTAAAAGACTGCCCTTTACCACCAAAGAGGATCTTCGCAAGAACTACCCCTTTGGTCTGTTTACCGTTCCACTTGATGATGTGGTGCGGGTGCATGCCTCATCGGGCACCACCGGCAAACCCACGGTTGTTGGTTATACCAGGGCGGATATAAAATTATGGGCCGGGCTAATGGCCCGGACCTTAAGTGCAGGTGGGGCTACCAGCAAGGATATTATCCAGAATGCCTATGGCTATGGCCTGTTTACCGGCGGCTTGGGTGCTCACTACGGGGCAGAGGAACTGGGGGCTACGGTGATCCCAATTTCAGGTGGTCAGACCAAACGGCAGATTACCATTATGCGTGATTTTGGTTCAACGGTACTTCTTTCTACTCCCTCTTATGCCTTGAATATTGCCGAGGTTATGGCCGATATGGGAATAGACCCGGCCTCTCTCCCCCTACGGGTGGGGGTATTCGGGGCGGAGCCCTGGAGCGAAAATATGCGGGCTGAACTAGAGAATAAACTACAGGTCAAGGCCATTGATATCTACGGTTTGAGTGAGGTTATTGGACCTGGGGTGGCAACAGAGTGTCTTGAGGCGCAGCATGGTCTGCATGTCTTTGAGGATCATTTTCTGTCTGAAATTGTTGATCCTGAGACCTTTGAGCCTCTAGCCGTTGGCGAAACGGGTGAATTGGTTTTTACCACCCTGACTAAGGAGGCCTTTCCGGTTATTCGTTACCGCACCA
>CAYTNB010000036.1:0-18570 GCA_964439085.1 uncultured Desulfobulbia bacterium
GAGGGCTTTACAAAAAGCAGCTTAGAAAAATGTCCATTTTTACTTGACCACGTCAGGTATTTACAGCTGGCTAATATATTCAGGAAGACGAGCCGCAGCGGCTTGTCGATACTATTACAGAATTTTATTTGGAGCGGTAACCATTTTAATGTTAGATTCAGCTGACAAGATGCGCGTAAAGGAACTTGAGTCCCAAATTGAGATTTTGGTTCAGGAAAATATGCAGCTGAAGGAACGTAGCTCTGATACAATGCTCTTGGGGATTGTATCAGAGCAAGTTAATACTGCACATACTATGGGCCAGGTACTAGAATATGCTCTTGAAAGAATTTCCATTCTAAAGGATATTCCTTTTTGTGCCTTTGGTGTCAGGCAGGATAATAATTTGATTGTAAAAGAGTACTATTTTTATCCATCTGATAATCCAATCCAAAAGAAAAAAATCTCTTTGCCCTGCGAGCTACAGGACAACATAAAGATTTTATGTTGTCCTGATAAACAATGGCCGGCAGTCGATCTACCCCTTTATTTTGGCAGCTTTGATTTTTTACCCAGCTCATTGTTATTGATTGGCTCTAAGAGTGAATTGGCACCGGGCTGTTTTGTGTTCGCATCCTCAGACAATGATTCAAAGATATATCTTGGTAATATGGCTGCCCTCCTTGAGCGGCTTTGCGAAGTGATTACTGCCCGCATGGACAACCTCATTCTTTTGGATGGTCTCCGGAATTTAAATTGTGAACTGGATCAGAAGGTTATAGATCGTACCAAGAAGTTGACAGCGGTCAATGAAAAATTGAGCCTAGAGATTGACAACCGTATGCTTGCCGAACAGGAGTTGCTGGAAGAGCGAGAGCGTCTGGCTGTAACCCTGCGCAGTATTGGTGATGGTGTGATTACCACAGATATTCACGGCAATATTGTTTTACTGAATAAAGTTGCTGAGAAGCTAACCGGCACAACGCAGGCAGAGGCTCGTGGTAAACCTCTCAGTGATGTATTTAATATTATAAATGAAAATAGCCGAGAGCGTTGTGTTAATCCAGTCGAAAAGGTTCTTGAATCAGGAGAAATTGTTGGTTCTGTCAATCGTAAAGGCTTGATCGCCAAGGATGGTACGGAACGTGGTATTGCCGACAGCGGGGCACCGATTCGTGATAACGACGGTAAGATAATTGGTGTGGTTCTGGTTTTTCGAGATGTCACCCTGACGAAGAGAATGGAACAGGAGGCACTAAAGGCCAAAAAACTTGAATCTGTCGGGGTGTTGGCTGGGGGTATCGCCCATGACTTTAATAATATTTTGGCTGCTATCATGGGTAATGTCAGTCTGGCTCTCATGTATGTCAGTTCCGGTGACAAGGTTTATAGCTTGCTTGCCGAGGTCGAAAATGCATCGTTAAGGGCCCAGAAACTTACCCAGCAGTTACTGACCTTTTCCAAGGGGGGGGAACCAATTAAGCAGATGGCTGCCCTGCCTGAAGTGGTCAGAGATTCAGCTGATTTTATCTTGCGGGGTAGTGCTGTGCGCTGTGAATATGATTTTGCCGCTGATTTGTGGGTGGTTGAAGTTGACCCCGGCCAGATCAGCCAAGTGATCCAAAATTTGATTATTAACGCCACGCACGCGATGCCCTTGGGCGGTATTATCAAAATTAGCGCCGAAAATTTTGATAATACTCATTCTCAGGCCGTTAATCTGCGGCCAGGGTTTTATGTAAAACTGGTTATTGCTGATCATGGTGTCGGGATAAAGGCCGATATGCAGGAACGGATATTTGATCCATATTTTACTACTAAGCAGGAAGGTAGTGGCTTGGGATTGGCTATAACTCATGCGATTATCAGTAAACATGCTGGTAGTATCATGGTCGATTCTGAACTTGGCGTTGGTAGTGAATTTATTATTATGTTGCCCGCAACTGATAAGAAAATAAAAAAATCTGTTAATACCAACACCAAGTTGAGCCAAATTGCCGGGAAACATGGTTGTGTGATGATCATGGACGATGAAGAGATGATCCGCAATATGGTGACACATATGTTGGCCCGCTTTGGTTACGAGGTGGTTTGTGTTGCTGACGGGGCTGAGGCCTTGCAACTTTATAAGACCTTACTAAAATCTAACTCCCCTATTGAACTGGTTATAATGGATCTAACTATTCCTGGCGGTATGGGCGGCTTGGAGACTATGAAAGAGTTATTGGCCATAAACCCCGATGCCCGAACTATAGTTGCCAGCGGTTATTCCAATGACCCGGTTATGGCCAATTATGCTGATTATGGATTTAGTGGGGCCATTGTTAAACCATTTCAAATTCGTGATCTCATCCAGATAGTCGATAATGTTCTAGCCGCCGAATGATATAATCATTCACTGAGCTTGTTGAAGTGCTCTTTCGATTACCCAAAAAACTCTTGTTTCTGCAATCGTGCCTCCTCGGATATTTACTAATTTGGTTTGAAATCCTCTCTTCTTGCGTTATATTCATGACCCTTATTGACACTATATCAATTAATGATAATGTTACTTCCTTAAATCATACGTTAACGGTACCAAAAAAATTAATAGGAGAATCCCGTAATGAGCAGTTCATGTGGCAGTTGTGCAAGTAAGAGTGAAGGATGTGGCAGTGGCCCCTCGCAGTCCGATGTTCAGGCCCATATAGCCCAGCAGGAGAATGAGATAAAGACCTCGCTTGGTAAGATAAAAAACAAGATATTAGTTATGAGCGGTAAGGGTGGAGTTGGTAAAAGCACGGTTTCTGCTAATCTTGCTCTGGGCCTGGCCAATCGTGGTTATAAGGTTGGTCTGATGGATGTGGATTTGCACGGCCCGGATATCTGCCGAATGCTTAATTTGGACGAAAAACTGCGGGACACCAAAATGAAAGATGGGGAATTGATCCCTTTAATGCGGGTTGGGGAGAACCTCAGGGTCATTTCTCTGGAATATATGATGGAAGATCGTGATGATCCTATTATCTGGCGCGGCCCCATGAAGATTCAGGCTATTCGCCAATTTATTGCCGATATGGACTGGGGCGAGCTTGATTATCTGGTTATTGATGCCCCTCCGGGGACTGGTGATGAGCCGATGACCATTGCTGATACCATTAAAGATGCCCAGGCATTAATAGTTACAACTCCACAGAACGTGGCTCTGGCCGATGTCCGTAAGTCCATCAATTTTTGTAAGCATGTTAAAATGCGAATTGTTGGTCTGGTGGAAAATATGAGCGGCCTGGTTTGCCCGCATTGCAAAAATGTGGTTGAGGTCTTTAAAAGCGGTGGTGGTGAGCGGACTGCCAAAGATTTTAATATCAATTTTCTTGGTAAAATTCCCATTGATCCTATGGTAGTTGTTGGTGGTGATGATGGTAATCCTTACCTTAGTTCAAAAAACGACAGCCTAGCAGTTATGGCCTTTGTCGGTTTGCTCGATAATGTGGAAAAGAACACTGCGGCAACTCCAGTTTCCCTCGAAGCGACGAGTAGTTGTTCATGTGGCGGCACCTGTGGCCCGGAAAATGACTGTAATTGCTCTTAATGAATTTGGAATGTGGCTTCTGGGATGCTGAATGAAAAGACTGTAGGCTGTCCGAGAATAGAAAGCATACTGCAGATAAGTGCAGACATAGAAGCCGGAGAAATTGGCCCATTTCCCCGCTGATTTTCGTCTAATAGCGTTGTTGTTGCCCGAAAATGATCGAAAGACTACTTTCATTCTTCAACTTTTCGCTACGTCTTCTATTCTCGGACAGCCTCCTAGAGGTACATACCTAATTGGGGCCATTAAGTATATTTGATGGCGTCGTAAAAAGTACCTAAAAGGGGCATAGCAATCCGATCTACTGCGTCGTGGACCATTTTTGTTCGCTCGGCATACCATATATATGGCCTCGCTCTCAAAAATACCCCGCTCCTCGGAGTCTACGCTTACCTGTATATCGAAATTTTTACTTAGCCATCCCATTGGTTTTTACGAGCCCATCATATTTATTGATAACGGAGAACTGAATTCCCAAATTCTACCTTTCGGGATCCGCATTTCAAATTCATAAAGGATATTGTTGTGATTATAAAACAGATTATAGTTGGCTCCATGAGTGTATGTTGCTATGTAATTGGTTGTTCGGAAACCAAGGTCGGGGCGGTGGTTGATCCGGGTGGTTCTGAAGAGAAGATAATGGCCGCAGTGCGAGATGAGGGCCTCCAAATAAAATATATCATCAACACTCATGGGCATCCTGATCATGTCTGTGGTAATGGGCGTCTCAAAGAGGCGACTGGGGCACTCATCGTCATGCATGAAGCGGATGCCAAGTTTTTTGCGCAGGACGATACAAAACAGTATTTTTCGATGTTGGGTCTGCCGGAATCTCCGCCACCCGATAAGCTGGTGAAAGATGGTGATATCCTGAAAATGGGACAGATCAAGTTGGAAGTTATTTTTACACCAGGTCACACTCCTGGTGGTATTTGTCTCTATAATAGTCCTAATGTCTTTACCGGCGACACCCTATTTGTCGGGGGTGTGGGCCGTACTGATTTCCCTGGCGGTTCCCCGGAGTTGCTTCAGCGCTCCATTCATGAGCGTCTGCTTAGTTTGCCTGATGATACCATCGTCTGGCCAGGTCACGGCTACGGCGGTGACTCCTCAACTATTGGCACTGAAAAACGTGCCAATCCTTTCTGTAACAGGAATCTATAAACGATGCGGGAAATTGTTCTGGGCACTGCTGGCCATGTTGATCACGGTAAGACCAGTCTTATCAGGGCCTTAACCGGAATCGAAACTGATCGCCTCAAGGAAGAAAAAAAACGTGGTATTACAATTGAGTTGGGATTTGCTTTTTTGGATCTGCCCTGCGGCCACCGCTTGGGTATTGTCGATGTGCCGGGCCATGAAAAATTTATCAAAAATATGGTGGCTGGGGTTGGTGGGATTGATCTTGTGGCCTTTGTGGTGGCGGCAGACGAGGGCATCATGCCTCAAACCAGAGAGCATTTCGAGATTTGCAGTCTGCTTGGCGTCCAGCGTGGCCTGATTATTCTCACCAAAATTGATATGGTGGAGCCAGACTGGCTGGAGATGGTGGAGGAGGATGTCCGAGATTATTTTAAGGACAGTTTTCTGGCAGATGCGCCATTATTAAAGGTGTCTTCAACTTCAGGTGCCGGAATAGAACAGGTCAAAGAGAAGTTGAATGAGCTGGTGTCCATCTCGAAATTTAGTGAAGCATACGGCCCTTTCCGGTTACCCGTTGATCGTGTATTCAGTATGAAGGGATTTGGGGCGGTAGTCACCGGGACTTCCGTTTCCGGCCGGATAAAAGTTGAGGACGATATTTGCATCTATCCACACCTGAGAAAGGGCAAAATTCGTGGCATTCAGGTGCATGGTCAAGATGTGGATGGGGTGGAAGCTGGCCGCCGTACTGCTATCAATATCCAGGGTTTGGAAACCAATTTTGTCGCTCGGGGTGATGTCTTAGCACACCCAGGCTGCTTGCAGCCATCCTATATGCTAGACTGTAATTTTACCTATCTGTCCAGCAACGTTAAACCCTTAAAGAATAGAACCCGGGTGCGGGTGCATTTGGGTACTGCTGAAATTATGGGCCGTATTGTTTTACTGGAAAAGGAGGAGGCTACTCCGGGCGATACCATGAATGTGCAACTCCTTTTGGAGGAACCTGTGGGAACTTGGCCGGGTGATCGCTATGTGGCTCGTAGTTATTCGCCTGTGTTTACTATAGGCGGCGGGGTTATCCTGAATCCTTGTCCAGGTCGTAAACGGCGTCGTTTTAAAGATGTAAACTCTGAAGTATTTGCAGCCTATAACTCTACACCGGAGGAATTGGCCGAGTTTCATCTGCGGGAAAGTAGCTTTAGCGGTCTTACCTTTAATGATTTAGAGATTCGTTTGGGGGTATTCGGCAAGCGTCTGAAAAAAATTCTCAATCAACCCATTTCAGCCCGCCGTATACTGGTGGTTGATTCCGATCGACAGTGGATGATTCATCCCGATACCTTGGATATCTTGGCGGGCCGTGTCTGTGATATTCTTCAAAAATTTCATCAGGAAAACTCCCTTAAAAAGGGAATGAGCAAGGAAGAATTGCGCTCCCGCCTCTATCAGGGGCTTGGTAATAAATTGTTTCAATTGGTGCTTAATAGTCTGGCCAAAGGCGGACAAATTGTTCAGGAACAGGCGCTGGTTCGTTTGGCCGGGCATGAGGTATCTCTACAGGCCGATGTTAGCGATGTCCATGATGAAATGGTGCTTTTATTTAAGAATGCCGGGCTCAAACCGCCTACCAAAAAAGAAATTATGGCCCATTTCGCCAGTAAGCCTGAAAAATTGGTTTGGGATATTGTCGGCGTTTTGGTACGAGATGGTGCGCTTAACCGTATTAGCGGTGATCTGTATTTTCATGTCGATAACCTGCTGGCCCTGGAAGATAGCCTGAGGCAATTGCTGGCTAGAGATGGTGAGATTGATGCCCAGGGCTTTAAAACCTTAACCGGCCTCTCCCGCAAATTTTCCATTCCGCTTTTGGAATATTTTGACCGACAGAAGGTTACTATTAGGGTAGGCGATAAACGCATATTGCGTTAACCCTAAGAGTTCACGGGCATTGCGTGTACTCAGATTCTGATTTTCTGGGACTTACAGTCTAATTTGTCTGCCCCTGTTAAGCCCCCTCGCCCTGTGGAGAATTGAGAGGGTGATGGACGCATTTGCGTATGATCAGATATCCTACCCCAATGAACTCCGAGTAGTTTTGCAAAATAAAATAAATTAATTCTTCTATGAAATTGAAAATAATCTTATTAATCATCCTTGCCACTCTTTTGTTGGCACCCACCCATAGTGTTCTAGCGGGAGAGGCCAAAATACAGGATGTAGTGGTAACTAATTCCAGCACTGATTTGCTGCTCTATCTAAAGGTGGTAGATGCCTTTAGCCCCGAAATTTTGAGTGGTGTGAAAAATGGTCTGCCGCTAACCTTTTCATACCAAATAAGCCTGGAAATGCTTCGCCGTGGTTGGCTTAACAAAGAAATCTATTCTGGCAGTGTCGATTACACCCTCGTCTATGATAGTCTGAAAAAAGAATATTCGGTTCTGGGACTCACAAAAGAGAATAAATTTACTACGACCGATTTGGCAGAAGCGCAAAGACATATGGTGAATTTGAACGGCATATCTATTGTACCACTTACGTCCTTGGAACCCGACAGACAATATATCCTGAAGGCTAGAGTTGTATTGGATAAAAAGTCTCTGCCCTTTAATTTTAATTACTTAATTCCTTTTAGCTTCTGGAATTTGGAAACGGACTGGTACTCGGTTGATTTCCGCTATTGAAGACCCGTATAACCTGGCTAGCAGGAAAAAAAAGAAACGGCGACTGATTCGTTATGTGATTGTCGTTTGTCTCTGCCTGTTCGTCATTTTGACCTATTTGGAAAGTAAAGTGTTCACTCTGGGGACGGTACCTTTTCCAGTGAGTGGCAATGTTTTAGTTTTCGCCCTGATTAATGTCAATGTTGTGCTTCTCCTGCTCATGGTCTTTCTGGTCATGAGAAATCTGGTTGAGCTGATTTTTGAACGGCGCCGCAAACTTATTGGTTCTAAACTGCGGACTAAACTGGTTGTCTCCTTTGTCTCACTCTCCCTCGTACCTACAACTTTGCTGTTTTTTGTCGCTCTGCAATTTGTATCTACCAGTATGGATTACTGGTTTAATATTAATGTTGATCGGTCACTTTCCGCATCCCTGGCCTTGGCACAGGATAGATATCAAGAGGTGGTCGATGATGTCAGTCGGCGAGCAGTTGATATTGCCAATTCTCTACAAGATACCGACATAAAGGGTACCGTTCCCCAATCTTTATTGAAGCGGAAACTTGCGGAGTATCGTTTGAGTGGTCTGGCGTTATTTGATCGTGACCAGGGGATAATATTCAAGATATGGACCAACGGTATAGATCAGGATGAGACACCGCATCTTCCTGCTGATTTAGAACGCCGTGCCTGGCATGAAAAAAAGGCTCTTACTGCCTCGCAGTCAATTGCGGCAGGTGAATTGGTGTACGGGGTTGTTTCATTTGTGGTTAACAAAAATGGTGCATCATACGTCTTGGCTGCCTCTTCTCTTATTCCTCGTGACCGCCTTGCGAGGATGGAGGTAATCTCAAAAGGTATAGAAGGCTACCGCCAGTTGCTCTTATTGAAAAAGCCGATTAAAAGCAGTCTGCTGGTTATGCTGCTTGTTGTTACCTTGCTGATTATCTTCAGCGCTATTTGGTTTGGCTTTTATGTCGCTGATGGATTGACTAGGCCCATTGATAAATTGGCTGTCGGTATCCAAAAGGTGGCGGGTGGCGAGCTAGATTTTGTCTTGGAGAAAGATACTGAGGATGAGATGGGGCGACTCGTTGATTCCTTTAACCAGATGACTCGTGACCTGCTTACTAGTAAATATCAGGTGGAAAATGCCAATAATTCTCTGCGAGAAATAAACATCGAAACCGAAAAAAGGCGTCGGTATACCGAAATTATCTTGCAGAATGTAACGGCTGGGGTTATTTCCCTTGATGCCAATGGCCGGATTATCATGATTAACCGATTTGCCGAGAATCTTTTGAAGATACGCCGGGATGATGTACTGAATAAGAATTATAAATCAATTCTGCGCTTCGGACATTTGACGATTCTGGAGGACTTTTTTATTGAACTTGCCTCATCAGGTAAGGCAACTATCCAACGTCCTTTAAAAATTACGGCTAGTGATGAAACCTTATCGCTAATGGTTAATTTTACCAAACTTATGGACGATGGTGGCCGACCTTTGGGAGTTGTTATTGTTTTTGATAATTTGACGGAGCTTGAAAAAATTCAGCGGATGGCTGCGTGGCGGGAGGTCGCACGCCGTATTGCCCATGAGGTGAAAAACCCACTTACTCCTATTAAGCTTTCGGCCCAACGCCTGCGCAAACGGTATATGGAACGTCTTGCCGATGAGGGACAAATTTTTGATCAATGCACAAGAACCATTATTAATCAAGCAGATGAACTGAAACATCTGGTTAGTGAATTCTCCAGTTTTGCCAGGATGCCAGCCGTAAAAAAGAATCTGAATGATGTGGTAGCTGTGGCTCGTGAAGTTTTGGTCTTGTATGAAGAAGCTCATAAGGATATTATATTCAGTTTTTCGTCCGAGGAGGTAGAACGGTTTGCTTTTGACCTGGAGCAGATAAAACGGGTTTTGGTGAACCTGCTTGATAATGCGGTGGCGGCACTTGAAGGTGCCCCGTCGGCCAGCATTGATTTTGAAATATATCACAATAAACTGGAAAATATGGTGATTGTTGAGGTTCGTGATAATGGCTGCGGAGTGAGTGACGCTGACAAGCTACGCCTCTTTGAACCATATTACTCCACCAAGAAAACTGGCACTGGCTTGGGATTGGCCATTGCCAGTACCGTTATTGCGGATCATGACGGCTATTTAAGGGTGAAGGATAATCAACCGCAGGGGACGCGGTTCATAATTGAATTACCATTTTTGGGTCGGTCGTAAATGAAGATATTGATTGTTGATGATGAAACCAGCATTGTTGAATCACTCTGTGGGATTATGCAGGATGAGGGCTATACTCCTTTGAAAGCTGAGTCTGGTGAGCAGGCTTTGGAGGTTATAGCTAATGAGCATGTTGATTTAGTGCTAATGGATGTTTGGATGCCAGGGATTGACGGATTGGAAACACTGGCTCGGATTAAGGCTGAACATTCACACCTGCCTGTTATTATGATCTCTGGACACGGCAATATAGATACCGCTGTGCAGGCCACTAAAGCTGGGGCCTATGATTTCATTGAAAAGCCGCCCAGCTACGATAAAATTGTTCTCTCTATAAAAAATGCCCTGCATCTTTCGCAGGTTGAAAAGGATAATCTAATCTTTCGGTTAAAGGCCGATAAAAAGCCTGAACTCACTGGCCACTCTGTGTCTATCAATAACCTAAAGGACAGCATTGAGCGGGTCGCACCTACTAATGCCTGGGTGTTGATTACCGGAGAACATGGTACTGGTAAGGAGTTAGTCGCTCAGGCCATTCATCGTCAGTCTGAGAAATGTGCCAGGCCGATGGTTGAGGTTAATTGTGCCGCTATTCCGGAGGAACTAATCGAAAGCGAGTTATTCGGACATGAAAAAGGATCTTTTACCGGTGCAAATACCAGTAAGAGAGGCAAATTTGATCAGGCCGATGGCAGTACATTATTCCTTGATGAAATTGCCGACATGAGCTTAAAGACGCAGGCCAAAATTCTTCGAATCCTCCAAGAACAGAATTTTGAACGGGTGGGGGGCTCAAAGACCATTTCTGTGGATGTTCGGGTTCTGGCAGCTACAAACAAGGATTTGACTAGTGAGATCAGGGCGGGTAACTTTAGGGAAGACCTGTATTGGCGTTTGAATGTTGTGCCGATTGTTGTACCGCCCCTGCGTAGTCGCATTGACGATTTACCGGATTTGGTAGATTGCTTTATGCGAGAGTTTTCT
This sequence comes from uncultured Desulfobulbia bacterium, assembly GCA_964439085.1. Taxonomy (GTDB): domain Bacteria; phylum Desulfobacterota; class Desulfobulbia; order Desulfobulbales; family VMSU01; genus JAADIV01. Next base: position 10,580 of record CAYTNB010000036.1, read on the forward strand.
GGCCAGGGTATAGGTAATAAGTGTTTTTCCGATGCTGCATTGGAAGCGATGAAACGGCATAATTGGCCTGGTAATGTTCGGGAATTGCGTAATTTTGTCGAACGAACCATGATCATGGTTCCTGAATATGAGGTGTCTGAGATGGTCGTATGCCAGCTTCTGGGAAAGTCGGTTATTGCTGAAGGACATGCGGATGATGCCCAGGGAAGGGGAACCATTGCTACGCCCGTGGAGGATGGTAATGATAAATTCGCAGCCTATAAAAACTTAAGCTTTAAAGATGCCAAACGACTTTTCGAACGTGATTTCTTGGTGGCCAAGGTCAGCGAAAATAATGGGAATATTACCAAAACATCCAATCAATTGGCTATGGAACGTAGTCACTTGCACAAAAAGCTAAAGACCTTGACCCCATAACCCGCAACCTTACTTCAAAACAAACCAACCAATAAGAGAATATGACTGAAGATACAAAATCTAATTTGCCAGACCAAAAGGCTCTAGAAAAAGAAATAGGCGAATATCTATCAAGTAAATATGGAGATCGGATAAAGATTGTTTCTGCTGGGCTGTTCCCGCAGCTTGAAGAGGACGATCCAAAAGTTGATTCCTCTAAGAATGAATCTGAACCGTTTGATTTTGACTTGAAGCCGGAAGACTTAGTCGCATATCTTGATGAATATGTTATTAAGCAGGATTGGGCTAAGGCCGTTCTCTCTACTAAAATATGTACCCACTTCAACCGGATTCGTTATTTGCAGGAAAAAAACAGACCTGATACGCAGAGCATTGGCCGGGTAAAAAACAACATATTATTAGTTGGCCCAACCGGTGCTGGGAAGACTTTTTTGGTAAAATTAATTGCTGACCATTTGGGAGTACCATTTGTCAAAGGTGATGCCACTAAGTTCAGTGAAACAGGTTATGTGGGAGGAGACGTTGAGGATCTGGTTCGTGATCTGGTGCGGGCAGCAGACGATGATATCGCCAAGGCTCAGTATGGGATTATTTATGTAGATGAGATTGATAAAATTGCGCATCATTCTGGTCGAGGCGGTCTTGATGTCTCCAGGAGCGGCGTACAGCGAGCCTTGTTGAAACCCATGGAGGAAACAGAAGTAGATCTGAAGGTGCCGCACGACATGATCTCGCAGCTTGAGGCTATGGAGCATTATCGAATAACCGGTAAGAGAAAAAAACGTCTGGTTAATACCAAAAATATTCTCTTTATTATGAGCGGTGCTTTTGACGGTTTGCAAGAAATTGTTCATGGCCGTCTGCATCGCAAGACTATAGGCTTCGCCAGTGAGTTGGTTGCCGATAAGCCGGCAGCTGAATCATTGTCATTAGCTCGTCCGGAAGATTTGGTCGAATTTGGTTTTGAAAGCGAGTTTATCGGCCGCCTGCCAATTACTGCGGTTCTTGAGTCTCTTGGCGAAGATGATCTGACGGCAATCTTGAGTAATGTCAATTGCCCTCTGCTTATAGCTAAACGGCAGGATTTTATGGTTTATGGTATTAAGCTGGCCTTTGAAGAATCGGCCTTGGCCGAAATAGCCAAATTGGCTGTTAAGCAAAATACCGGCGCCAGGGCATTGGTTAGTGTGGTCGAAAATGTCCTGCTGCCTTTTGAGATGAAGCTTCCTTCAACTAAAATAAAGTTTCTGACGGTTACGGCTAAGATGGTCGCAAATCCTGAAAAGGAGTTACAAGATCTACTTATTAATGCCAAACGGCGTGATTTTCACAGGCGTCATTTTGGAATGGCCAAGAAAAAACAAATTAAGCGGCTAACCGATTTCTTTAGGGGGAAAAAGACTGAATATCTGGCTGCGCATGGCATGAAGGTAACTCCTGCCAGGTTAAGTCTGCTGGCCGATTATTCCTTTAATGAAAACATCGATCCCAGCAGTGCATGTGATGAATTTCTGATGCTCGGGCATCACACTATTGAATGGCAGGAGAAGATCTACAAACAATGCGGGGTAAGGGTAATATTTAGCGAAGATGCTATTGACTATTGTCTTTCCCTGAACCCCAAGACCTTAGAGGGAGTCGATGTGATATGTGGGAAATTGTTGAAGGCCGCAGAGTATGGCTTAATGATTCTGGAAAATAAGAAGTTATCTGGTAAAATTTCTATTTCCGCAGCTGGTATGGCAGATCCTGAAAAGTTTATTAATGAACTTGTGGAAGAAAAGCTGAGGTTGTAGAAGCTTGCAGCCATTACGAGTTCCTCGAAAACCCTAAGGTGTCGAAGATTCCGAAAAAATTATTAAAAGGAGAAATATATGATATTTCCTGAATATCGTCCCCGGCGTTTGCGTCAGAATGAAAATTTTCGGGCCATGGTTCGTGAAACCAGACTCTCACCATCTCAGTTTATTCTGCCGCTTTTTGTGCAGACAGGGAAGGGAGTTCGTGATGAAATAAGCTCAATGCCCGGTGTTTATAGGCTTTCAGTAGATCAATTGGCCAAGGAGGCCAAGGATTGTCTTGATGCTGGCGTGCGTAGCGTAATTTTGTTTGGTTTGCCGGCATCGAAGGATGCCAATGGCACTGGAGCCTTCATCAAGAACGGCATTGTGCAGCAGGCCGTGCGGGAATTGAAAAATGCCGCTCCTGAGTTGATGGTGGTCACTGATGTTTGTCTGTGTGAATATACTGATCATGGCCATTGTGGCATGATTATCGATGGCGATGTTGATAATGATTCCACCCTGGAAATTTTATCCAAAACCGCTCTGTCACACGCAGAGGCTGGAGCCGATATGCTTGCTCCCTCTGATATGATGGATGGGCGGGTGGCAGAAATAAGAGCCACTTTGGATGAGAATAATTTTACCAATCTTCCCATCATGTCTTACGCTGTAAAATATGCATCATCCTTTTATGGCCCATTCCGGGAAGCCGCTGACGGTGCCCCGCAGTTTGGCGATCGGCGTAGTTATCAAATGGATCCAGCCAATGTGCGCGAGGCCTTTCGTGAGGCGGCGCTGGATATTGAAGAGGGGGCGGATATAATTATGGTAAAACCGGCTTTATCTTATCTGGATGTTATAAGCAAGATGCACGATGAATTTGATCATCCCATTGCCGCATATCAGGTTAGCGGTGAATATGCTCTGGTTAAGGCGGCGGCCGAAAAGGGGTGGGTAGATGGTGATAAGGTCATGATGGAAAGTCTGCTCAGTATCCATCGTGCCGGAGCCGACATTATCCTTACATATGCAGCAAAGGAGATGGCTCGTTTATTAACCAGATAATATGTGATGGGGGTTACGGTCGTACGTAAGCCTATGTGATCACCTTAACCGTTGACGATTGTATCACTATAGTTTACGAGGGAAATTTACAATAAATAATCATTTCTGACATTGCCAAGGGCAGCAAATATATTGCTGCGAAACCTGGGATTTTGGCTGTAGAGTGAATCTAGTATTGTTCGCACTTCATCTCTTTTACAATGTCCGGCCATGGGGCAGGGATTCTTGACGGGGGTTATGCTGGCGATATCAGCAAGCTCTATAATCTGGGATTTGGTAAGATAAGACATGGGGCGGATTAGGGATAGCCGCCCGTTAAACAAATCCTGCCTGGGGCGCATTGTGCTTATATTGCCGCCATAGAGCATATTGATAAATAGAGTTTCAATAATATCATCTTTATGGTGTCCGAAGGCCAGAGTGCGGCAGCCCTGCTCGCTGGCCAATGAGAATAGTCTGTTTCTACGGCGGCGAGCACATTGGAAACAGGCGTTGTCGGGATTTTTCTTATAGGATTCGGCACCAAAATCGGTTTGCTCGGTATAAAGGGGTAGGCCAATTTTTTCTAACTGTTTCTGAACAGCCTTAAAGTCACCGGCATCTTCAAAACCCATATCCAGATGAACGGCCCTAATTTCATAGCTAATTGGCGCTTTGTGTCGCCAATTATGTAATATCCAACATAGGACAAGACTGTCAACTCCACCTGAGACGCCGATCATGATGCGGTCGCCATCGGCTATCATTTCGTATGCATGCATGGCTTGGCCAATGCTGCGGTTGATCGATTGAGGTAGTTTAAACATGCTGTTTTAAGCTACTGTTCACTTTGGCGTAGTAGTTGGTAATAAATAACTACATTCCTGCAGCTTATTAGTTAAAATTTCTTTGGTTAATTGGCTGGCGGTTATCCATTTCCCACCGTGATGCAGAAACTTTTTGGCTGATAAAAGATTACTAGCCAAGGTGTCTTGTGTCTTGTCTACTACACTGCCACAAAGATTTTGGCCCGTGGCAATATCGGTAAGACGATAAGAAAATGCCACGGAGGATGGGTGATTTACAGAGTAGTCGCCGCCGTCTTTTTCCTCGTAACGACTGATCTGCCAGGTCATGACCGCATCGGCATTAAGACGTTGGCCTATTTTTTTTATCTGTTGTTCATCATTTTTATTATTCTCTTTATACGATTCGGCTTGAGCCTCGGAAAGTATACTTATCTTCTCGTTACCCATGAAATAATCGTGAATTAAGCCGCTTAATACTGACTTGCCGGTATTAAGGCTTTTGGAGGTGGTTGACTTAGTGACCATTGAAACCGGCATTATAACAATATGATTTACCCTGATGGCTTCCTGGGCGTTTGGGAGCGGGGTTTGTCCTGCACATGCGCTAAGTAACAGAAATGTTAAAGAAAACAGGATGGCTCTAGTTGTGATAATTATTTTTTTCATATTGAACCTTTAGAGGACATAACGCCTATAATGCGTTTGTCGATTGTGGTCGCCTGGTCAAGTGCCTTGCCTAGCGCCTTGAAAATTGCCTCGATGATGTGGTGGGCGTTTTCTCCACGGATCATATCCACGTGCAGAGTTATACCGGCATTTAGCACGAAGGCACGTAAGAACTCCTTGGCCAGGCAGGTGTCAAATGAACCGATTTTTGATTCACTTGTGACTACTTGATATTGCAGGAATGGACGGTTTGAGATATCAAGGGTAACCCTGACAAGGGTCTCATCCATAGGGACTGCGGCATCGCCGTAGCGTTTGATACCTACGCCACCAGCCAGGGTATCTTTTAGGGCCTGACCAAGACAGATGCCAAGATCTTCAACTGTGTGGTGGTCATCAACTTCTGTATCACCCTTGGCCGCAATCTTAAGGTCAAAGAAACCATGCACCGTAAGCAGGGTTAGCATGTGATCCATAAATGGGACACCTGTCTGGATATCTGTTTGGCCGCTGCCATCAACTAGTAACTTTAAAGAAATATCCGTTTCATTGGTTTGACGTTTAATAGTGCTTTGGCGTGTCATTTGCTAATCCTTCAATTTGTATTTTTCAATGTGTACGATCTCAGATAGAGCGACCTCCCCACAGCTTCGGATACATACAAAAAAAATATCAATATATCCTTGTATTAAGATGGTTATAACAACTAAATAGACCATGAGGCAATATCATTTGTTGGATAAATGCCAAAAAAAATGTGATATTGTAATTTTAAGTTACAAAATTAACTTTTCTGGTTGACAAAGGCTGATGCCATAGGGTATAAATCTTTGGTTTTCAGACAGAGAACAGTTGAAAAACATACTATGCGGGAATAACTCAGTGGTAGAGTGCAACCTTGCCAAGGTTGAAGTCGCGAGTTCAAATCTCGTTTCCCGCTCCATTTTTAGAAAAGGTTCGGATGATTTCGCAGTTAATTATCGTTGTTAGGCAACGATGGCGCTAAAGGCGGATCTTTTTTTTCATTTTTATCAGGAAGGCTTTTTCATATCTTGGTGTTTATCAGGTAGGAAGTCATGAATGTAATAAAGCGAGGCTAAGTTAATGAAGACATATTTGACGCCTGTCAAAGAAATTGAAAAAAAATGGTATATTGTTAATGCCGATGATAAAGTTTTGGGGCGTTTAGCCTCTGAAATTGCTACACGTCTGCGCGGAAAACATAAACCAACCTATTCTACGTTTTTAGACAATGGTGATTATATTGTCGTTGTAAATGCCGAAAAGGTAAAGTTGACCGGTAAAAAAATGAGTGATAAGATGTATTATCATCATAGTGGTTATATGGGTGGGCTGAGAGAACAGACCGCTGCTGAGGTAATGGAAAAAAGGCCAACGGAGATTCTTTTTTCTGCGGTTAAGGGAATGTTGCCCAAAAATTCTCTTGGACGGGCTCAGCTTAAGAAATTGAAGGTCTATGCGGGCACAGAACACCCTCATGGGGCTCAACAACCTGAAGATCTGGATATATAATTTATTAAAATTGAATCTATTATTTTACATAAAGTAATTAAGTTACGGAGATAATTAATGGCTGCAAAGAAATTTTATGCAACAGGTAAGAGAAAAACTGCTGTTGCTCGTGTATGGTTAACATCTGGCTCCGGAGAAGTTGTGGTTAATAAGCTGAGTCTGGAAGATTACTTTGGTAACATGATAGATAGCCGTCTGAAAGTTAATGGCCCCTTTAATCTAACCGATAATGTTGAGAAATTTGATGTTGTTGCAACATTGAAAGGTGGTGGTAAATCTGCCCAGGCCGATGCTTTACGGCATGGAATTTCCAAGGCGCTGCTGGAAATTGATCCTGAATATAGATTAACCCTTAAAAAAGCCGGTTTGTTGACTCGGGATTCTCGAGTTAAAGAGCGGAAAAAATATGGGAAAAAAGGTGCCCGCGCGAGCTTCCAGTTTTCAAAACGCTAGGATTTATTTGTTTTCTATTTCCAAAGGGAAGAGCATACGCTCTTCCCTTTTTTTTTATTTTTTTAAATGTTAATTAGTTTTTTTGAAAAAATGGGGGAATAAGATATGTTAAAAGTTGGTATTATTGGGGCATCTGGATACACTGGGGTCGAATTGGCCAGGTTAATTTGTCGGCATCCTTTAGCAGAGCTTACACTGGCCACCTCCAGGCAATATGCCGGTCAAAAATTATCTACCATTTATCCCAGTCTTTTGGGGATGACGGATATTTTTTGTCAAAACATCACAGGTAGTGAACTGGCAGGACAGGCTGATCTGTTTTTTACCGCTGTGCCTCATCAAACGGCTATGGCTATTGTTCCGGATTTACTTGAAGCTGGCAAAAAAGTGATTGACCTTAGTGCCGATTTCAGGATTCATGATGCTAAGGTCTATGAACAGTGGTATCAGGCCCATAGTGCGCCGGAATATTTGGTCGAGGCCGTCTATGGTTTGCCGGAATTGTATCGTCAAAATATTTTAGAAACAAGGCTGGTCGCCAATCCTGGTTGTTATCCTACCAGTGTCATCCTGGCCCTTGCCCCACTGCTTAAGGCTGGTGTAATTAAAAGTGATAACCTGATTGTCGATTCAAAATCTGGGGCGGCAGGCGCAGGGCGCAGTGCGCAGGTTGCAAGCCTGTATTGTGAGGTTAACGAAGGATTTCGGGCCTATAAGGTTGGGAACCATCGTCATACTCCAGAAATTGAGCAGGAATTAGGTTTGCTTGCGGGAAGAATGCTTACGGTCTCTTTTACTCCGCATCTTTTGCCGATGTCTAGAGGGATATTGAGTACAATTTATGCCGATCTTTGCGTTGATATTGATAGGGAAGGCATTCAAAAACTCTACCTTGATCATTATCAAGGTGAGCCTTTTGTGCGTTTGTGCCCAGTAGATCAGCTACCGGCGACGCAATTTGTCAGGGGTAGCAATTTTTGTGATATAGGATTCAAGATTGACCCTCGTACCGGTAGGATTGTGGTGGTTTCTGCTATTGATAATCTTGTTAAGGGGGCGGCCGGGCAGGCGGTACAAAATATGAATTTGGTCAGCGGTTTTGCCGAGACGGATGGACTGTCGAATGCGCCACTTTTCCCATAATCGTTAAAATTATAATAACTATTCAGGCAGGGCTGGAAAATACCTTGAACTCTGTAGTGTAACAGCTCAGTGGGGCTGACAGTTATAATTGATGCACTCGTAAAAAGTCTCGGGCTGGCTAAGTAGCTAAGCGTAGACTGCG
>CAYTNB010000037.1:0-17411 GCA_964439085.1 uncultured Desulfobulbia bacterium
CCCTCCTCCTTGAAGAACATGGCCCAGCGCCGTTGCCTTTTTGCTGGCTGCTTATGGGTAGTGAGGGACGGCGGGAACAAACATTTAAGACCGATCAGGATAATGCCATTATCTATGCCGATTCCGAGGATGGGACGAAAAACCGGGAGGCCGCAGGGTATTTCAAGTCATTTAGTGAGGCGGCCATTGGCCACTTGGTTAAATGTGGGTACCCGCTTTGCCCCGGTGAAATAATGGCTTCGAACCCAAAATGGCGGCAGCCATTATCAATCTGGAAGGGATATTTTCGTACGTGGTGCAAGTCACCAACCCCGGAAAGTGTACTTAACTCTACCATTTTTTTTGATTTCAAAGCGGATTTTGGAGCTGTGGATTTGGCCGCCGAGTTGCGGCGCAAGGTCTTGAAATATAGTCAGAGGGAAGACCTTTTTTTGATGCATATGGCCCGTAATTGTTTGGCATCCCGGCCGCCCTTAAGCTTTTTTAGAAATTTTGTAGTTGAGAAGGATGGTAAGCATAAAGATACCTTCGATTTGAAGAGAAAAGGGATGGTTTTCTTTGTAGATTTTGCCCGTTTGATGTCTTTGAAATATGGCGTTGATGAGACCAATACCATGGCTCGTTTGCAGGTATTGCAACAGGGGGGATATCTTTCAGAGTCATTGGGGGGGGAACTGATTGAGGCCTATGAATTTTTGATGCAGATGCGTCTGGTGCACCAATTACATCAAATGGAAGAGGGTGGTGAACCTGACAATTATATTAGGCCAGGCGACCTGTCCGATTTGGAGAGGCAAACTCTGAAAGAGGCCTTTGCGGTGATTAGCCGTTTGCAGGAATTTATTAAGCAGGAATTTCATCTCTCAGAAATGTAGGCGGCTATATGTTTACTAATTTTTTTAGGGCCATAAAAAAAACTCCTCATCCCCTTATCAAACAAAATAATTGTTATTTTAAGGATTTCTCGGCTGAACGGCCCCTTCGAGATTATGAGTTTGTGGCTTTTGATACGGAATTGACTGGTTTCAGTAAGAAAAAAAATGAAATTGTGGCCATTGGGGCGGTTCGTATCAGTAACCTGCAGATATCTTGTTCTGAGACTTTTTATGCCCTGGTGAAACCGGAGAATAATTCCCATACGCCCAGTACTCTGGTGCATCGCCTTACCCCCCAAGAGTTGATGAAGGCAGAGAAACTGGCTGTTGTCCTGCCACGTTTTATTGAGTTTTGTGGTGAGGCCTTTTGGGTGGGGCACTACGTGCGCCTTGATTTTGAATTCATTAACCGAGCGGCTATGAGACTATTTGGCGGAGTTCTAAAAACGCCATACCTTGATACTATGCGTCTGGCTATGGCCTTTAATGAGTACAAACATGGCCATTATTACGACCATTACAATGTTCGCAGTTCATATAATTTAGCGGCCTTAACTAAAGAATTTAATTTACCGGAATTTACGGAGCATAACGCCATGAATGACTCTTTGCAGACTGCCTATCTTTTTTTGTTTTTGGCTAAAAAAATGCGTCAATACGGGGTGCGCAGTATGGCAGATTTTTTAAAGGCCGGTAGAAATTGGAAAATTATTTTATGAAATCATCTCGAACCAGAAATTCTATACTTTGTCCAAATTGCCGGGGGCTGGTTAGCCGTGATGCGGATAGTTGTCCATATTGTGGTACGGCAAGGCCTGGCTCCTGGCTGAAAAACAATCCCATATTTGCCGCTTTTACCAATGAGAGTCAGCTTGTTAACATAATCATATACGCCAATATTGTTATGTTTGTTGTCTCGCTGCTGCTTACCTCGCGTGGCCCACATTTCTCCATGAATCCCTTTGACTTTTTGTCTCCCGGCAATCGTAGTTTGCTTATTCTGGGGTCAACGGGGACAGTACCCATTTTTAGGCTGCATCGTTGGTGGTCGCTCCTGGCCGCTAATTACCTGCACGGCAGTCTGATGCACATTCTCTTTAATATGATTGCGCTAAAGCAGATAGGACCATTGGTTATTCAGGAGTATGGTGGCTGGCGTATGGTGATTATCTATACCCTGGGCGGTGTTTTGGGCTTTATTGTTTCAACCATGGCCGGCGTATCTTTGACCATTGGCGCATCCGCTGCGGTATGTGCTTTGATCGGTGCAGTTTTATTCTACGGCAAAAGCCGGGGTGGTGTCTATGGGGCGGAACTATACCGCCGGGTTGGAAGCTGGGCTGTCAGTATCTTTATCTTTGGCTTGCTGGTGCCAGGAATAAATAATTGGGGCCATGGCGGCGGCATGGTGGCGGGGGGGCTGCTGGGGTATCTTCTAGGTTACAATGAACGCCGTCGTCAGAATATCCGCCATAAATTTCTCGCCTTGTTCTGCCTTCTGGGCACGGCCCTTATTCTGGCCTGGTCGATGTTCACCGGCACCCTCTACGTCCTGAAGTTCTGACCTCATTGGGCGTTGGCTGCCGGAGTCTTTACTTACCCTACCTGGGCGCTCATCTTATCTTTTTCTACTATTCTTATAAATTTTAGCTAAGGTCAGCAAACTGTCCTTAGTCCTGTAGCATATTCCTCCTCATCCACAGCCTTAAAAAAATAGGTATAACTACCTGTTTATGGGTATTTATGCCCGAATTGCTTGACAGGGTAGAATTTCCTATGGTAGAAGGCGAGTTAATTAAACGAGGGTTGCCTTGTTGGCATAAAATTAATTAAGTAAAGGAGAAATAACATGAGAGATGCCAGTGCTTATTGGAAAGCCAATATCCGGTTGGTCGTCGGATGCTTGATCGTCTGGTTCGTTGTTTCATTTGGTTTCGGTATTTTACTTGCTGAACCTTTGAACAGCATTCGTTTGGGTGGTTACAAGCTGGGGTTTTGGTTTGCCCAGCAGGGGTCCATTTATGTGTTTGTGGCTTTGATTTTCTTTTACGCCAACCAAATGAATAAACTTGATAAAAAATTCAATGTTGAAGAAGACTAATAGGGGGTAAATATATGGATCTTAAAACACTGACTTTCATAGTTGTTGGGGCGACCTTTGCCTTATACATATATATTGCTATAAAGGCTCGAGCCAGCACTACCGCTGAGTTCTATGTGGCTGGTAAGGGCGTCCATCCGATATTAAACGGTATGGCTACCGGTGCTGATTGGATGAGTGCCGCATCTTTTATTTCAATGGCTGGATTGATTGCCTTTAAAGGCTTTGATGCTTCTGTGTATCTCATGGGGTGGACGGGCGGTTATGTCCTCCTTGCCATGCTTCTTGCGCCATATTTACGTAAATATGGCAAGTTTACGGTGCCAGAGTTTATTGGTGATCGTTTTTATTCCAAGGGTGCCAGAATTGTGGCGGTAATCTGCCTGATTGTTGCTTCCCTAACCTATGTTATTGGCCAGATGAAGGGAATTGGCGTGGCATTCTCCCGGTTTTTGGAGGTTGATTTTGCCCACGGTCTGATTGCCGGTATGGTTATCGTTTTTATTTATGCGGTTCTTGGTGGCATGAAAGGTGTTACCTACACCCAGATCGCCCAGTACTGTGTGCTGATTTTTGCCTATACTGTTCCTGCCGTCTTTATCTCATTGCAGTTGACTGGTAACCCTATTCCACAGCTTGGTCTGGGTAGCACGATGAACGATGGTAGTGGAATGATGCTCTTGGACAAACTTGACCATGTTTTGGTGGATCTTGGCTTTAGCGCATATACCATGCAAAAGGGCTCTACCTTGAATATGTTCTTGCTCACCATGTCTCTCATGATTGGTACCGCAGGTCTGCCCCATGTTATTACCCGTTTCTTTACTGTTCCCAAGGTTAAGGATGCCCGCTTCTCCGCAGGATGGGCCTTGGTTTTTATTGCCATTTTATACACCACCGCTCCGGCAGTTGGAGCTATGGCGCGTTTGAATCTCGTGAACACCATTCAGACAGGTCGAATTGGCTCACCGCAGGGTAATCTCAAATATGAGAGTCGTCCTTCCTGGTTCGAGAAATGGGAAGAAACCGGCCTACTTAAATTCAAAGATAAAAATCATGATGGCAGAATTCAGTATTACGGCCCCAATAAAGACTTTGCTGCTAAGGCTGAGGCCTTTGGCTGGAAAGGCAATGAAATGGTCAGGGTCGATCGTGATATTATGGTTCTGGCCAATCCTGAGATTGCCAATCTGCCTAATTGGGTAATTGCTCTGGTGGCGGCTGGTGGAATTGCGGCGGCTCTCTCAACGGCGGCTGGACTTTTGCTGGCGATTGCCTCTTCAATTTCTCATGATGTGTTGAAGGGCGTTTTTATGCCGAATATCAATGATAAACAAGAATTGTTGGCCAGCCGAATTGCCATGGGCTTTGCCATTGTTGTTGCTGGCTATTTGGGTATGAATCCGCCGGGGTTCGCCGCCCAGGTTGTGGCATTGGCCTTTGGCCTGGCCGCATCATCTATATTCCCGGCTTTGATGTTGGGAATATTTGTGAAGCGGGTAAACAATATTGGCGCAATTAGCGGTATGCTGGCTGGATTAGGTACCACGCTGGTTTATATTTTCTGGTTTAAAGGGTGGTTATTTATCAAGAGTACTGCCATGTTGCCTGACGATGCCGCTCATTGGTTCTTGGGCATTTCTCCTGGTTCTTTTGGTGCTGTAGGGGCAATGTTTAACTTTGCCGTAGCCATTATTGTATCCAGTGTAACCAAGCCGCCTCCGGCGCATATTCAGGCACTGGTAGAGGATATTCGTATCCCTGCTGGCGCTGCTTCGGCAGTGGAACATTAATCTTGAACAGTTACATCATGGAGTTAAGGGTAACTTCCAGCCTGCACTGAATAACGATGAAGTAGTTTAGTATCTTACAGATTGATCCCTGAACGGGGGTAGTGTGGCAGGTATTGTCGGCTCGAAGCGGCTTCTGTATTAGTTATGCAGAAGCCGCTTTTTTTTATTTGTTCACTTCATTTGCACCTTGGTGATCTTTACGGTAGTATCGTAGATTGTTTTATCGTAAGAGATTTTAACAGAGAGGTTACAATGGATATTGTTCTTGATGATGTGGAAGTAAGAGTGTTGGGCTGCTTGCTTGAAAAAAGTATGACAACGCCGGACTATTATCCACTCACTCTAAATGCCCTCACTACAGCGTGTAATCAGAAATCAAACCGTTTTCCTGTGGTTTTTTTTGAGGAGACCTCGGTGGTGTGCGGAATTGATGGTTTGAAGGGGAAAAGGCTGGTGGTGCAAGGTAATTCTAGCCGGGTACCTAAGTATGCCGAGATCTTTGTCAATAGTCACAACTTCGTTGCTCGGGAAGCTGCTATTTTGGCGGTTTTGCTATTGCGTGGGGCCCAAACCTTGGGTGAGCTAAGGACTCGCACTGAAAGGGCCTTTAAATTTAATAGTCTGGATGAGGTTGAGGCTGCTATGGATGAGCTTATTGATTCCGGCTATATCATAAAACTCCCCCGGCAGCCCGGTCGTAAGGAATCGAGATATGCCCATTTGTTGGCCGGTGAGCCTGAAATAGAGGTTTACGCTCCTGATCCTGAGCCTGCCAGGTTGGAAATCCAGGCAGAGAACGAAAAAATAGCAAGTTTGATGGCAGAGGTAGAGTCTTTACGGGATGAACTTGAACATTTGAAAGAAGACTTTATTCGTTTTAAAAGTGAATTTGAATAATAATCCTATCGACAAAACTACTAATTTCTATTATATAGAGTGGTTCTTTCATATGATGTGATAAGGTTTGCAGTCTGATAACTGTTCAGAACTGTCGCATCTTCGGGGTCTGTGCTTAGTCGGACGTTCGATGTTGAATATTTGACGTTCAACTTTTTGCCCGAGGGCGCCTCTTTAATTATTAAGTCAGTACATATGTCTACAGATACACCAAATCAGCGGGTAGTGATTACAGGAGTAGGGCTTGCCGCTCCTAACGCCGCTTCTTTACCAGAGTTCCGAGAGAAACTCCTGAAGGGGCATAGCGAAATTTGTGAGATTGAACACCGCTATATAGGTAAGGTAGCAGCCGGGATATGTAAATTTCCGGAGACCAAATATCGTAAAAAGAAAGAAAATAAGCGTGGTACAAGAGCCGGGTGTCTTGGTGTTTATGCCGCCAATGAGGCCATTAATGATGCTGGAATAGATTTTTCAGAATATGATCGCAGTCGCACGGGTGTTTATATTGGCCTGACTGAACATGGCACAGTTGAAACAGAGAATGAAGTCTATAATATAAGCCAGTACGGCTACGATGTAGACTATTGGACCCACCATCACAATCCCCGCACGGTTTTGAACAATCCTGCAGGGGAAATCACCATGAACCTGGGAATCACTGGCCCCCATTATTCCGTGGGGGCGGCTTGTGCCGCTGGTAATGCCGCCTTGATTCAAGGCTTACAGATGTTGCGTCTGGGTGATGTAGATATGGCTCTATGTGGCGGTATTTCTGAGTCTGTCGGTTCTTTTGGTATTTTTGCAAGTTTTAAGGCTCAAGGGGCTTTGGCGTATCATGAAAATCCCCGCGAGGCCAGTCGTCCCTTTGACAGGGATCGGACTGGTATCGTGATTTCAGAAGGGGCGTGCCTTTATTGTTTGGAAACTCTAGATAGGGCTTTGGCCAGAAAAGCTAAAATTTATGGGGAAATTGTGGGCTACGCCATGAATTCCGATGCTAGGGACTTTGTTATGCCTTACGGTCCACGGCAAGCAGAGTGTGTTAAATTGGCTCTGGAAAGGGCCGACCTAGTGCCCCAGGATATACATATTGTCAATACGCATGCTACTGGCACCAGACAGGGCGATATTGAAGAATGTCATGCCTTGGCCGGGATTTTCAAGGATTGCCCAGCTACTTATTTTAATAATACCAAGGGTATGATTGGTCATGCCATGGGTGCTGCTGGTGTTTTGGAACTGGCTGGTAATTTACCCGCCTTTACTGATAATATGGTGCATCCGTCGATCAATGTAGCCGAACTTGATCCGGGATGCAACTTGCCCAATCTGGTACTTAATGATGCTCGTCATGTAGAGCAGGTAGAAACAATTATGAATACCTCCTTCGGGATGGTAGGGGTTAATTCTGTAATAATCGTTAAAAAATATGCCGCTTAGAGCGGTTTTAAGAGGAATTTGAATGACTCGTGATGCAATTAAGGCTGTAATAATTGAAATCGTCCAGGACATAGATGAGGACGCTGAAACTTCGAACCTCGATGGGGACAAACCTCTGCGAGATCAATTGGATCTTGATTCCATGGATTTCCTTGATATCGTCATGGAATTGCGTAAGAGATATAAACTACAAATTCCAGAAGAAGATTATCCGGAACTGGCCAGTCTTAATTCCTGTGTTAATTATTTGGAGCCTAAGCTGAAAGAGGTCTGAGATTGTGCCTACACCTCTTGTGATTCTGGGCGGCGGCCTCTCTGGCCTTGCCGCCGGTATTCGTCATGCCCGTTTTGGGCAGTCCACTCTGATCTTAGAAAAACATAGCAGGCCTGGTGGCCTGAATTCCTACTATTACAGGAATGGCATGTTGTTTGAGACTGGTCTGCACGCCATGACCAATTATGCCCCTGCTGGTAACAAATCCTTTCCCCTAAACCGTCTATTCAGGCAGCTAAAACTCTCAAGAAGAAATTTTGAAACTCACGAACAAATAGGCTCCGAAATTATTTTTCCGCAGACCTCTTTATGTTTTACCAATGATTTCTCAGTGCTCCGAGAGGATATTCACAAAAAATTCCCTCATTGCGCCACTAAATTTGATAAATTTACTGAATTTGTCCAAGGTTACGATCCTTTCCTTGTGCGTCCTTGGCTTTCTGCCCGACAGACTGCGACAAGCTTCCTCTCCGACCCCCTTCTGATTGATATGCTTCTCTGGCCCTTGATGATTTACGGCAACAGTCAGGAGCATGATATGGATATGGGTCAGTTTGTGATTATGTTCCAGGCTTTGTTTATTGAAGGATTTTTCCGGCCAGGAGGCACTATTAAAGACCTGTTGGATATGTTGTTGGAACATTATCTTAGCTTGGGAGGTGAAATTCGTCTAAAGGCTGAGGTAAGTGGCCTTACGACAAAAGGTGATAGTGTCTGTGCTGTGCGTTTGGCATCGGGGGAAGAATTATCTTGCGCCAAGGTTATTTCAACCCTGGGTGCTCCGGCTACAGTGCAAATGCTGGAAGATAGCCTGCCGGAAAGGGCGGTTGATTACACTGGCCGTATGAGCTTTATGGAGTCTATTAATGTTGTCTCCGGGCTGGATAATTTGCCTGTAAAGAATGATCGAACCTGCATATTTTATAATAATCATCAGCAATTTGATTATTGTCGTCCTAACTCTTTAATTGATTCTGGTATGGGAGTGATTAATTACCCTGCCAATTTTAAGGGCCTTAAAAAGAATGAGCACGCCCAAATCAGGGCTACGCATCCGGCCAATTACAGCTTGTGGCGAGAATTGAACAGCGGAGTTAAAGGCGGTGGGCGCAGTGCCGGATATCTTGCGGCCAAGGAAGCCTGTGCCGCCCAGTCTCGGGCAGCAATAAGTAAAATTGTTGGGAATTTTAGAGAAAATATTGTATATGATGATGTTTTCACTCCCCTGACAATTGAGCATTTTACCGGTAAGGCGGAGGGTGCGGTATATGGTAGTCCGTTGAAGATAAAGGATGGTTGTACCAAATATGAAAACCTCTTTATTGCCGGGACAGATCAGGGGTATCTGGGTATTGTCGGCGCCATGCTAAGTGGAGTAACGATGGTAAATAAACATATTCTGGCGGCTTAATTGTAAAACTGTTTTTTTTTATTTTAAAGTATTGTTGAATAATTATGGTTTATAAATCTATAGATGACGTGGAAGGGCAATATGATGTTGTGGTTATTGGCTCCGGATTGGGCGGTTTAACTTCGGCTAATCGCTTGGCCAGGGCAGACCATAAGGTCTTGCTGCTAGAGCATCATCACCAAATTGGCGGTTTGGCAACTTGGTTTAAACGTCGGGGACATATCTTTGATGTTTCATTGCATGGCTTTCCCTACGGTATGGTGAAGACCTGTAAAAAATATTGGAATAGGGCGATTATGGATTCCATCGTCCAGTTGAAAAATATCCGTTTTGATAATCCGCAGTTCTCAATAACCACCACCTTTGATCGGCAGGATTTTACCAGAATCCTAAATGAAACATTTAAGATAGATCTACAGGTTATTGAAGATTTTTTTACTGCTGTGGCCGGAATGAATTTTTATGATGATCGTTCCATGACCACCAGAGAATTATTTGAAAAGTTTTTTCCCGGTCGCAGCGATGTTCATCGCCTGCTCATGGAGCCTATCACCTATGCCAATGGTTCTAACCTTGATGACCCAGCTATTACCTACGGTATTGTTTTCTCCAATTTTATGAATAAGGGTGTTTTTACCTTTACGGGTGGTACCGATAAATTGATCGGTATGATGGTCACCGAGGCAGAGAAAAATGGCGTTACCTTTTGTACCGGGGCTAAGGTCGATAAGGTGATTATAGAAAATGGGCAGGTGCGCGGGGTATTAGCAGCGGGTCGGTCAATTGCTGCCCGGGCGGTGGTTTCTAACGGCGGCATCCTAAATACTGTTAACGATTTGGCTGGCCGTGAGGCCTTCCCAGCTAAATTTCTACAGGAATGTGACGCGGTTAAAGTCAATAACTCCAGCTGCCAGGTTTATATGGGCATCAAGGAGGGCGAGAAGATCGACGATATCGGCGATCTCATTTTTGCCTCTGAATCAGAGATTTTTAGCTCTCAGGAAATGCTGGATGTGGAAACCAGGAGCCGGACTTTCTCGCTCTATTATCCTAAAACCAGACCGGGTCACAAACGTTATACTATAGTGGCATCCATGAATGGTAATTATGATGATTGGGCCAATTTAGAGCCTGCGGCCTACGAAGAGGCCAAGGATAAAATGATCCAGCGTACTCTCAGCGCTCTGGAAAAATATTTACCGGGAGTGCGTGAAAAATGTGACTGGGTGGAGGCTGCCACTCCCAAGACCTTTCATCGTTATACCCTGCATACCAAGGGCAGTTCCTTTGGTACTAAATTTGAGGGCCTGGATATCTCCCGTTCCATTTTTAAGGCGGTTCCTGGGCTTTTCCACGTCGGGTCGGTGGGAATTATCATGTCCGGTTGGCTTGGGGCTATTAACTACGGGGTCATTGTGGCCAACGATGTGGATGCCCATCTGCGGAGTTAACTATTCAGAATCCAAGGCACTTTAGAACGGTTACACTGAGGAGTTAAGGGCAGCTTATAGCCCTGCCTGAATAGTAATCTTTGGAGTTTAGTGTAATAATGAGCGATTTTAAAAATAAAACAGCGGTTGTAACCGGTGCCAGCAGGGGGATAGGCCGAGCCATTGCCCTGCAAATGCTGGCTGGCGGTGCCAGGGTGATTGGTCTCTATGGTCAGGATGAGGTGGCGGCAGCGGGCCTCCGGGCTGAGGCTGCCAGTCTTGAGCGGGGGAACCTCGATCTTTATCAATGTGATGTGGCAGATTATGAGCAGGTAGGCCAGCTCTATCAAAAAATTGAGACTGATTTTGATACCATTGATATTCTGGTAAATAACGCCGGTATTCGTAGGGACGGAGTATTAGCCATGTTGAGGAGTGATGATTGGCAGCGCGTTCTAGATGTCAATCTCACCGGCTCATATAATATGGCCAAGCACGCCGTAATGCTCATGATGAAACAAAAATATGGCCGGATTATCTTTATTACCTCGCCTATGGCACGTTTGGGTTTTGCCGGGCAGGCTAATTACGCCGCTTCCAAGGCTGGCCAGATTGGTATGATGCACTCTCTGGCTAAGGAAACAGCCAAGCGGAAGATCACCGTTAACTGTGTATCCCCCGGTTTCATAGATACCGAATTGATTGCCAATTTACCGGACGAACAGAGGGCTGAGTATAAAAAAATGGTTCCCATGCGCCGCTTCGGTAAGCCGGAAGAGGTGGCAGAAGCCGTCTGTTTCCTGGCTGGTTCCAAAGCTGCCTATATTACCGATAGTGTCTTGGAGATTGGCGGTGGAATTTGAGGAGATATGTCGTCGTATTCCCCATCGCCCACCGTTCTTATGGGTTGACCGAGTTATTACGATTAGCAGAGATGAGGTTTTAGCTGAGAAAAGTATCTCCCCTGATCTGGAACTATTTAAGGGTCATTATCCTGAATATCCCCTTATGCCGGGAGTTTTACTCTGTGAAGCGGTTTTTCAGGCCGGTGCCCTGCTCATATCAGAGCGACTAATCAATGAATGTGCCGGGATGCCTGTATTAACCCGCATCTATAACGCCAAGTTTAAACGTCAGGTACACCCCGGTGACACAATTAGAATCATAGTGAAATTTGTCGAGAAAATTGGCCCGGCCTGGCTTATGAAGGGCAAGGTGATGTTGGACGGCAAGACTGCGGTAAGCGTTGAATTTGGATGTGCCTTAAACGGTAATACGGGATTAGGGATTCGGAATTCGGAATGAGATGTTTGATATTTACAGCAGGATGGGTAGTCCCCAGCATTTATGCATCGTACTTACAAATTTATAATTTCTAATCTTTATGAGCTTTCTTGATCTTACCGGAAAAATCTTTGTTGTCTTTGGCCTCGCCAACAAAAAGTCTGTGGCCTGTGCCATTGCCAAGGTGCTAGTGGAGGAAGGTGCAACGGTGATTCATGTGGTGCGTAGTGCCGAGCGCCAGGCGACGGCTCTGCGGCTTTTTCCAGATTCTCAGGTTTTTGTTTGTGATGTGGCGGATGAAAACAATATAATTAGGGTGCGGGATGAAATTGCTGCAGCAATTGACGGTAAACTGGCTGGAATTATCCACTCCATCGCCTACGCCAATTATTCTGAGGGGATGAAGCCCTTTCATGCCACCTTAAAGCGTGATTTTCTTCAGGCTGTAGACATCTCCTGCTTTTCCTTTATTGCCATTGCCAATTATTTTAAGAACCTTCTGGCCCCACAGGCCTCCGTTGTGACCATCTCCATTTCCACGACTAAAATGGCGGCAGAAAATTATGGTTATATGGCACCCATTAAGGCGGCTCTGGAATCCTCGGTATGTTTTTTGGCCAAGAGCTTCTCTGCCTTTTCTGAGGTTCGCTTCAATGCCGTCTGCCCCGGACTGTTAAAAACCTCTGCCTCTGCCGGAATCCCCGGTTATGTTGATTCATATCTCTTTGCGGAAGAGGCTGTTCTGCGGAAACGAGGCCTCAAAACCCGTGAGGCTGCGAATTTGGCGGCTTTTTTGCTTTCTGGGCGAGCCTCTGGTATTAATGCTCAATGTCTGGTGGTGGATGCCGGAATGGCTATTAATTATTTCGATAAAGATATTGTTGGCAAGGTCAATACGTGATGATAGGTAAATGAAATATAATAATGTTGCCTTAACTGCCTTTGGCTATGAATTGCCCCCTCATCAGATTACTTCTAATGACCTGGAAGAACGCCTGGCGCCGGTTTATGAGCGGCTGAAACTGCCTGTCGGCCGTTTGGAGTTGATGAGCGGTATTTACAGTCGTCGCTTCTGGGATGCTGATACCAAACCAAGTGCTGCGGCAGCTCTGGCAGGGCGAAAAGCCCTGGCGGCATCTGGTCTTTCAGCCGAAGATATTGATTGCCTGATCTTCACCTCAGTCTGTCGGGACATGATTGAACCGGCCAGCGCCTCCTTCGTGCATAATTTGCTGGGGCTTAAAGAGGAATGTCTGATCTTTGATCTCTCCAATGCCTGCCTTGGTTTTTTGAACGGTATGATGACCCTGGCCAATATGATTGAGTTGGGTCATGTGAAGCATGGCTTGCTGGTGTCCGGTGAAACGGCGGAGGATTTAGTGAACTCTACCATCGCCGCTCTTTTGGCCGATGAAACCTTGACTCGTAAGGGCATTAAATCATCCTTTGCTTCTTTAACCATTGGCTCTGGAGCCGTGGCCCTGGTTATGTCCGGGGCGGATTTCACCCCGTCCACTCATCGGCTCATTGGTGGTTCCTACAGAGCCAATACCGCCCACAATGAACTTTGTCGTGGTGGTAGCGGTAGTGGCGCTACCCTCATGGCCACAGACTCCGAAGAATTATTACGGAGGGGGGTGGAAACCGCAGCTCGTACCTGGCGCAATTTTCAAAATGAACTTGCCTGGCCGCTGGAAGAGGTTGACCATTTTTTCTGCCATCAGGTTGGGCGGGCACATGCTCGACTGCTTATGGATACCCTGGGTCTGGATGATACCAAAAATTTTGAATCCCTCCAGAATCTTGGTAATGTTGGGTCGGTGTCGGCGCCAATCACCTTGGCTTTGGCTGCTGAACAGGGCGTTTTGTCTGCGGGTGAGCGGGCTGCCATCCTGGGGATTGGCTCAGGGATAAATTGTTTGATGCTTGGAGTGGAGTGGTGAGTTACCCATATCCTTTCACCCCCAAGACGATGAATATTGGCGGCCATCGTTTTTCCTATGTTGACGAAGGGGCAGGTATGCCCGTTGTTATGGTGCATGGCAATCCAACCTGGTCTTTCTATTACCGTAATTTGATTGGCTCCCTAAAAAAAAAATATCGTCCCATCGCTCTGGACCATTTGGGCTGCGGCCTTTCTGATAAACCCCAGGATTACGCCTATATCCTGGAAAATCATATCAATAATCTTACGACCTTCATTGAAAAACTGAACTTGCAGGATATCTCGTTGGTTATGCACGATTGGGGCGGGGCCATTGGTATGGGCTTCGCAGGCCGTTATCCTGAGAAAATTCGGTCACTTACCATCTTAAATGCCGCAGCTTTTACTTCCTCAAGAATCCCTTGGCGCATAAGCCTGTGCCGGATACCGGTGCTTGGAGAATTGCTGTTGCGGGGGGCTAATGCCTTTAGTCGGGCCGCTCTGCACATGGCGGTGGTCAAACCCTTGTCTCCGGAAATTGCCCGAGGTTATCTGGCTCCTTATAATTCATGGCGAAACCGTGTTGCGGTGCATGCCTTTGTTCAGGATATCCCTCTATGTGAAAATCATGTTTCCTGGCCGACACTGGTGGGGGTGGAACAAAATCTTTCGTCTTTGCGTGATATTCCCATGCAGATTATCTGGGGTGGGCGGGATTTCTGCTTTAACGATTATTTTTATGAAGAGTGGCGGCATCGGTTTCCTGAGGCCAGGCACCATTATTTCCCAGCGGCTGGTCATTATGTTTTAGAGGATGCCTTCGTCCAAATTACCCCGTTATTTGCCGAATTTTATGGTGAATTATGATTTGGAGAACCTATGTCTGAACTCTGCAATATTGCCATTGTTCTACAAAAGACGGCTGCCGCCATTCCGCATGACATTGCTCTCATTGTTCCCGGGCGGGCGGGGGGCCAATGGACCTTTACTCAAATTGAGGATAATACCAGCTTCTATATCGATTTTTTGGCCCGTCAGGGAGTAGAACGGGGCCAACGGGTTATGCTCATGGTGAACCCCTCTATGCCCTTTATCTGTTTAACCTTTGCCCTCTTTGCCATGGGGGCGGTGGTTATTTTGATTGATCCGGGCATGGGGTACAGGAACCTGATACGCTGCATCAGCTCAGTGGAACCTGAGGTCTTTATTGGTATCCCCAAGGCTCAGCTCTTTAAGCGACTATTCCCTAAATCATTTAAGACTGTGCGCCGTCATATCTGTGTCGGTCAGGCCTTCGGACTTCTTGGTACACAATTGCCGCCACCTGGTACCACTCCGGCAAGTTTTGTTATAGCCGACACCGGCCCTGATGATCTGGCCGCCATCATTTTTACAACCGGCAGTACCGGCCCACCCAAGGGGGTGCAGTACGAACATCGCATATTTCAGAGCCAGTTGGAGCAGATTAAAAATTTTTACGGTATAAAACCGGGCGAGGTGGATCAACCGGCCTTTCCCTTATTTGCCCTTTTTTCTATTGCCTTGGGCGCTTGTGCCGTGATTCCCGAGATGGATCCCAGCCGCCCGGCTCAGGTAGACCCACGTAAATTTATTAACACCATCGAAAAATATGGGGTTACTTATTCCTTTGGATCTCCCGCTATCTGGGAGGTTGTTGGTAGCTATTGCCGATCCAATCATCTAAAACTGCCGTCTCTGAAAAAGGTGTTGATGGCTGGTGCTCCAGTTTCAGGGGATTTGTTGAAAAAAATGTTTGGAGCTTTATCGGCAGATAGCGAAATACACATACCCTATGGTGCCACTGAATCACTACCTGTTATTTCCATGTCTGGGCGTGAAGTTGTGGATGAAACCTGGGTTCGCACCGTGCAGGGGAAAGGTACCTGTGTCGGGCGACCTTTGCCGGGGGTGGCGGTTCGGATAATCCCTGTAGTTGATGGGCCGACCGAGTTAAAAAAGCAGTTGCCAGTGGGGCAAATTGGTGAAATAATTGTGAAGGGCGAGGTAGTAACCAAGGCCTATTTTAATAATGAGTCGGAAAACTGTCTGGCTAAGATTAGGGATGGCGACGGATTCTGGCACCGTATTGGCGATATTGGCTATTTTGATGCTCAGGGGCGTCTATGGTTTTGTGGCCGTAAGGCCCATCGGGTGACGACCTCAAATGGAATTTTATATACGATTTGCTGTGAAGCTGTGTTCAACCTGCATCCCCTGGTCAGGCGCTCCGCTCTGGTTGGTATCGGGCTACCAGGACGGCAGAGACCGATCTTAATTGTTGAACTATATCAAAAAATCAACGATTCTGCCAGGCTGCTGGCAGATCTACGTGATATTGCCCTGGCCCATGAACATACTGCGGATATAGAAGACTTTATGATTCATGCCTCATTTCCGGTTGATATCAGGCATAATGCCAAAATTTTTCGGGAAAAACTGGCGCTTTGGGCTACAAAGGTCAGGGGTAGAGAGCAGGTGAAAAATGACAGATCATAAGTTTATTTTGGCGGGAGACGTTGGTGGTACCAAAACAAATTTAGCTGTTTATAGCGATGGCTCAGATCTGGGATATCCCTTGTTCAGCACCACTTATATCAGCGGCAATTATAGGGATTTTGGCACAATTATTTCGGAGTTCCTGGCCGACTCTGGTTTCACTATTCAGCGGGCGGCCTTTGGGGTTGCGGGGCCGGTGCTGGATGGCCGGGCCCAAATTACCAAGTTGCCTTGGATCATTGATCGTCATCTACTACAGCGGGACTTTGGTTTATCCCAGGTTATTGTGGTTAATGATTTGGTGGCCACGGCCTATGGCTTGCCCACCCTTGGCGAGGATGATTTTGTCAGCCTTAATTCTGGTATTAGACGAGCTAAGGCACCGCAGGTGATAATTGCTCCGGGTACCGGCTTGGGCGAGACCTTTATGCTTTGGGAGAATGGCAGGTATCGGCCACACTCATCTGAGGGCGGCCACACTCCATTTGCGCCAGCCGATGAATTGCAGGACCGACTACTTGCCTATTTAAGGCCCAAATATTCGACTATAAGTAATGATCTTGTGGGCTCTGGTCGGGGAATACCGTTACTGTACGAGTTTTTACGGGATATCGGATATGCTAAAGAGTTTGAGACGGTAGCCCAGAAGATTGCGTCTTGTCCGGATCAGACCCCGGTGATTGTTCAGGCCGCAATTTCCCCTAAATCGTCACCGCTATGCGTTGCCACACTTGATCTTTTTGTTTCTATTTTGGCCTCAGAATCAGCAAACCTCGCCTTGAAAATAATGGCGACTGGTGGTATTTTCCTAGGTGGTGGCATGCCGCCCCGGATTTTGCCATTCCTTAAAAACAGATTTATGGCCGCTTTTACCGGCCAGGATATCTTGTGCGAGTTATTGGCTGATATGCCAGTGCAGGTTATTATGGAACCAAGGACAGCTCTATTGGGAGCAGCCAGGCTATTAAGATAAGTTTGTTGGAAAGGAGGACGATGTGAAAAAGACGAAAAGAGTGGAAGAACGTTATGATTGTTTGCTGCCAGTTAGTTTGCAGTTAATGGAAAGTGTTAACGGCGGCAAACTTGCCGGGCCAATTGAGGGTAGTTTCTGTAATATCTCTTCCGGTGGTGCGGCTCTATTGCTGGATAAAATGAGTGCTGGTGATTATCATCTGGTGGAATCTCCCCAGGAGCATCCTGGTCAGGTTCTGGAACTTGAAGCAAATGGTATGTCTATTTTGACGCATCCTATTTGGTTTCATCATACTTCCGGGGTGACTGCTCAAAAATATCGCCTGGGGGTCTCATTCCTGCATGCACCAAGTTCGGATGATTTGCAAAAATTGCTCAACTCTGCAACTGGCAAATAGCTCTAGTGCCTCGAAAACCTTAAAGTGTCGCAAGATTAAGATTACGAAGTGATTTGGCGTGCCAACAAGGCACGACTGGCGGCGCATAGCAG
>CAYTNB010000038.1:0-17289 GCA_964439085.1 uncultured Desulfobulbia bacterium
TGTCCATGGCACCATCGGCACTCCCGGAGGGACTGTTGATTGCTTTAGGTCACCATCGTCCCCGGAACTTGTCGACGTGGATTCGCTATCAGAAGGAGGCTGGTTTGTTGTTGCTAGACTTGCAGTAGGTGTTTCTCCTGCCAGTTTAACGGCAAGCCTGGTTAATATTGGTCCCAAAGTTTCAGACATGAATACCCCGGCCAAAACGACAGGGGTGACGATGGCTGCAAAATTACTACCTGCGGCATCGTCATTGATTAAGAAAATCAGTCCTATAGCCACTCCCGCTTGCGGGGTCAGGGCCAATCCCAGATAGCGTTTGATGGTTACCGGAGATGAGGCGAGCAGTGCTCCTGTTCCTGCCCCGCCAATTTTACCAATGGTACGGCATAAAAAATAAGCAAGGCCAAGCCAACCCGCAGTTGCTAGGGCTGCAAAATTAAGGTGGACGCCAGCGAGAGTAAAAAAAAGTACATAGATTGGTGCCTCAAAGGTGTTAAAGGTGCGGAATATCCGAAGATCGCGATGCTCACGATTTACGATGGTGAAACCCGCTGCCATCCCTGCCAGCAGAGGTGACATACCAAAAATCCTCGCTGCTTCACCACATAGGAGAAGCAGGGCCAAGCCGGCGGTGAGCACTTCATTTTTTTGGTGCAGACGGCTGTTAACAAAATCAAGCAGCAGACCGGTGATAATTCCCAATAAAAGGGAGCCACAAATTTCCAGCAAACTGGCGTATATCATGGCCGCTATTCCGCCATGCCCGGCAGTCATCAAGTGGTTTACAGCGGCCAAAGTTATACCGAATATCATAATTGCCAGACCGTTATCCATTGCAATTACGGCAAGGAGGGAGGTGGTCAATGGGCCCGCAGCCTTAATTTCTCTTATAACATGCATGGTGGTGGCAGGTGCCGTGGCAACAGATACGGAACCCAGAAGAATGGCCAAAACAATGGAATTCAGTGTGGCGCCGCCTAGGCCGGTAAGCTGGATAATTATAAAGCAACCCAGACTTACCATTATAAAGGCCCCCAGAGACTCTCCTAAACCAATTAAGATGACACTCTTGGCCGATGATCGCAAGCGGGCTATTTCCATGTGTTCACCAATGCCAAACGAAATCAACATCAGGGCGATCTGGATAAAATGCTCAAGCTGTGGGCCGACGGATTGTTCTGAAAACAGGTTAAAGCCGGAAGGCCCCAATATCAGCCCGACGCATATATAGCCAGTTACAGAAGGCAGGTTAATGAGTTTGCAGAGCCATGCTCCCGTAAAGCCGGCACCAAGTAGTATCGCGAGTATTAAGGTTATATTTTCCATTGTTTTAGCCACAGGTAAGGTGAGTCTGCGAGACTCCGGAAACACTCTAACACCCCACAAGGGGGTATAGGTAGCTTATAGAATCTTTTCAAAAAACACGAAAACAATCTGTAAGGTACTAAAATATTCGGTTAAATACCCACTCACAGTCTATCGCTTACCTGAGTGGCACACAGCAAAATGAGGGTATATAACTTTTTTGTCAGGTGGATACTTCGCATTTATCCTGAACGGAACAGCTTGTGGCGAAAAATTAGTAAGTTTAATTGGATTATTAGAGCTGTTTCGTTTAATCTAGTACGATGCTAAATTAGTAACTAACACCCCACGAGGGGGTATAAATGCCTTAGCCGTAGACGCTACTCATCTATTTTAATGAGGTATTTTTTAATTTTCGGAATCTTTGCTTACCTGCTATTTTTGACACAAAACAAGCCATAAGGCACTAACATTTTTTAAGGTTCACAGTCTCATGCGAGTTAATGGTAAACAATACAGAACGATCTGGGTGGATGAGCAGGATTCCAGAGTTGTCAAAATCATAGATCAGCGGCTTTTACCTCACGAGTTTGTTGTTGAAGAATTACGGACTGTGGCAGACTTCGCAGCAGCTATTAAGGAGATGCATGTGCGGGGGGCGGGGCTGATCGGGGCCACGGCTGGATTCGCAATGTACTGCGCCGTACTTCATGATCCCGGAGATGACTCGGGCTATATGGAAAAGGCGGTGGCGACCCTGCTGGCGACACGGCCAACGGCCAAAAACCTGGCTTGGGCGGTTGCCAGGCAGCAGGAGGCGATTAGCCGGGAATCGACCTTGGCGGCTAAACAGAAATGTGCCTTGGAGGTGGCTTGTCAGATTGCTGACGAGGATGCCGAGTATTGTCGTCGTTTGGGGCAGCACGGTCTTCGGATTATCAAAAAAATAAGCGAAAAGAAAAACGGGCCGGTAAATATCCTTACTCACTGTAATGCTGGCTGGTTGGCCTTTGTAGATTATGGTTCGGCTACGGCTCCGATTTATGCGGCCCGGGATTCTGGTATTGATGTGCACGTCTGGGTAGATGAGACCAGGCCATGGCTGCAAGGCTCACGGCTTACGGCCTGGGAACTGGGGCAAGAGGGCGTGCCGCATACCCTGATCCCTGACAACACTGGCGGCCATTTGATGCAGCACGGCATGGTTGACATGGTGATTGTCGGTACCGATCGTACTACTCGTTGCGGTGATGTGGCGAATAAAATTGGCACCTATTTAAAGGCTTTGGCTGCTCAAGACAATAGCGTGCCATTTTATGTTGCCCTGCCATCATCTACTTTCGACTGGGAAATATGTGACGGCGTGCGGGAAATTCCCATTGAACAACGCTCTGATGACGAGATAAAATTCGTTACTGGGCAGACTGCCGGAGGTGGTTTAGCCACGGTTCGTATTTCACCAACAGAAACTGTCGGTGCCAATTATGGTTTTGATGTCACACCGGCCAGGTTGATCAGCGGCTTAATTACCGAACGTGGTATTTGCAAGGCCTCAGAAGATGAAATCATGGCACTATATCCAGAAAAACAAGGCTAATCGTAACTCTCAGGGAATAAGAATTATGTCACACCGATTTTTTATAGCGCTAATAACAATATTTATGTTTTGCACTCCTGCCCTGGCAGCTGCCCCTCATAAACAGACCCCCCTTCAGGTTGAGGCTGATCACATGGTCTCTACTCAAAAAGATAATTCTGTATTTTTTTCAGGACGGGTAGTCGCCAAACAGGGGATTATGACGATCCATTCCGACGAATTGACGGTGTATTACGACTCGCAGAAGGATGATAAAAAGGCCAAGGCAAAAGAAACTAAGGCGATTAAACGGATGTTTGCCAAGGGAAATGTTAAAATTGTTCAGAAAGACTGGGTTGCTACCGGCGATACCGCCGAGTATTTTGATGCGGAACGCAAGGTAGTAATTGTTGGTCATACTAAGGTTTGGCAAGACAATAATATGGTTACTGGTGACCGCTTCGTGCTGTTCCTTGATGAAGGGAAAAGTATCGTGGAGCATGATCAGAAAAAGGGTGAGAGGGTGAAGGCTTTTTTCTATCCAGACAAGAAAAAATAACAGGATCTTTAAAGCCGTGGCTATATTAGAAATAAAAAATATTGTTAAACAATATAAGAAACGTCGGGTAGTTGACGGAATTAGCTTGAGAGTTGAAACTGGCAGCGTTGTTGGCCTATTAGGGCCAAATGGAGCCGGTAAAACGACCACCTTCTACTCTATTGCCGGTTTTGTGCATCCTGACGCTGGCTCTGTTCTATTGGATGGCAAGGATCTCACGTCTCTTCCTATCCATAAAAGGGCTCGTGAAGGTCTCTCGTATTTGGCTCAGGAGGCGTCGGTTTTTAAAAAATTAACGGTGCGGGAAAATGTTCAGATTATCCTTGAGACGTTGGGACTGTCCAAAAAGGAAATTCTGGATAGGATAGCGCAGCTGATGGCAGATTTACGCATCTCTCATCTGGCCAATAATAAGGCCGTTTCCTTGTCTGGCGGTGAACGGCGGCGGGTGGAAATTATGCGCGCTTTAGCGACGAATCCCATCTTTGTTCTGCTGGATGAACCCTTTGCCGGTATCGATCCTCTGTCTATTGCTGATTTGCAAAAAATAATTTTAGAGTTACGGGACAAGGGCCTTGGTGTCTTGATTTCTGACCACAATGTTCGGGAAACCCTGGCTGTCTGTGATTATGCCTATATTGTCAGTAATGGTAAAATATTGGCACACGGCACCGCTGATGAGGTTATTAGCAGTGAAGCGGCAAGAAAGATGTATCTGGGTGAAAACTTTAGCATGTAATGTATTATGAAGCTGTTATTTTTGTAAGAGATATTTTTGACAAAAATAATAAAAATTTATACGATAAGCAGGTAGTCGTTGTACGTAAAAACGTAGGCTTGGTACACAAAATTTATCAAATGAGATATCCTAATGTCATTACAACTTAGACAGCAATTAAAACTTACCCAGCAACTGGTGATGACGCCCCAGTTGCAGCAGGCGATAAAATTGCTGCAGTTGTCTCGCATGGAGTTGTCGGAAACGGTTCAGGATGAGATAGAACAGAATCCGGTGTTGGAGGAGGATACCAACACGCCAGACAGTAACCATGAGTCTCTACAGGAGCTTACTGCTGAAAGCGGCGAAACTGAGGCGGTTGGAGATAAAACCAATGAGGTGAATCTGGAAAGTGATTCTGGTCTAAAGGAAATAAATTGGTCAGATTACGAAAATGAATATGAAGAAAAATCGTCATTTAAGCCTCGCAATGATGATGAATTGCCTTCTCGTGTCGACATCCTTACCAAAAAAACAAATTTATCCGATCACCTTAGCTGGCAGTTGAAATTTAGTGGTGCGAATGAGGAGGAAGAACAGGTCGGGCGGTTTATTATTGGTAATCTGAGTCGTGACGGATTTCTGGAGGTCAGTGATGACGAGATTGCCAGTGCGACTGGCGGCTCGGACGTAGTTGTGCAAAAGATGCTGGCTATGATTCAGGATATGGATCCGCCCGGAGTTGGGGCTCGAAATATTCAAGAGTCTTTACTGCTTCAACTCTCTCACCTCAAACTGAGTGATTCAATAGCCAGTGAACTGGTGAGAGAGTATCTGAATTTTCTTGAAACCAAAAATTATGCGGCCATCGTTAAGGCTACCAAGTATCCCCTGAAGGAAATTCTCACGGCGCTTGAGGTTATTAAGGCCCTGAATCCCCATCCTGGTCGAGTATATTCCGATGAAGAGCCGCATTACATAATTCCAGATGTGTATGTTTATAAAGTCGAAAATGAGTACGTTATATTACTTAACGATGAGGGCTTGCCACGTCTGAAAATAAGTAGATTTTATAGTGATATCCTGAAGGGCAAGAAGAATATCCCCGGGATGGCGGCAGACACCAAGCTTTACATCCAGGAGAAATTGAAGTCGGCTCTGTGGCTGATTAAAAGTATTCAGCAGCGGCAACGCACCATATATAGGGTCGTGGAAAGTTTGTTGAAGTTTCAAGACGTTTTTTTCGAGAAGGGGCCTGATTATTTAAGACCACTGATTTTGAAGGATGTTGCCGATGACATTGAAATGCATGAATCAACCATTAGCCGGGTGACTACCAATAAATATGTGCATACTCCGCAGGGAATTTTTGAATTAAAGTTTTTTTTCAATTCAGCTATTTCACGTACCGATGGTGAGGATGCACTTGGTTCGAAGAGCATTAGAGTCAAAATGAAGAGGATGATTCAGGCTGAGGACCCATTAAAACCCTTAAGCGATATGTCTATTGCCAAGATTTTTGAGCGGGACAGTATTCGAATTGCCCGCCGTACAGTTGCCAAATATCGTGAGCAGCTGGGTATTTTGCCTTCTAAATATAGAAGAGCTCCTAAACTGAAATAGTAAATATCCGGTAACACTCCGCAGGAAGGTGATCAGGCCATCCAGCATACCAAAGTATGGCTGAACAGCTTGGTAAACTCTCTATGAAGCATTGGCAAACATTCGCATATGATTGTGGTCGTACCGCTACTGTCTGTAGGATTTTGAGATTTTCTTGCGCAAGTCGAATATTTACCCCAAACAACCATTCTTTTGCCCCTTTACCTCTCATTTAATAATGTCTGATAACCCCTCCAGGGAATCACCTATTCCGCAGTTAATTTTACTTACCGGACTTTCCGGGGCGGGTAAGAGTACTGCCGCCAAGGCCCTTGAAGATGCAGGCTTTTTCTGTATAGATAATTTCCCGGCTATCCTGCTGGCTGATTTATTAGAAAAGGTAATTAACAGCTCCAAGGAACATGTGGCTTTGGTTATGGACGTCCGAGATCCTGACTTTTTGAAAAATTATGGCGATATTTTTCAAGATCTGCGTAGGTCTCTATCCCATTTTACCAACATTTTTTTGGAGGCTGCAGATCAAGTTATTTTGAGGCGGTATAGTGCTATGCGGCGCAGACACCCTGCCGGTTGTGATTCGGTTAAGGAGGGTATTGAACATGAACGTCGCCAACTGTCAGGCATAAGAGAATCGTCTGATAACATCATTAACACCTCTACAATGACGCCCCACGAATTGCGTCGGATAATGCTCGGGAAATATGATCTGGCGGACTGTCAAGGGTTAAGAATTGGTATATTGTCCTTCGGCTTTAAATACGGGCCGCCGGTGGAGGCTGATCTTGTTTTTGACGTTCGCTTTTTGGCCAATCCCTATTTTGTGGCCGAGTTAAAGGAGCACTCGGGCTTGGAGTCTGGGGTCGCTGAGTATGTTCTTCAAAATGCCATTGCACAGGAATTTATTGAGCGGCTGGTGTCGTTTTTGCGCTATTTGATTCCTCAATATGAGGTGGAGGGAAAAACCTATCTGACTATTGGCATAGGATGTACTGGTGGTTACCACCGCTCGGTAGCTGTGGCTGAGCGTCTGGCGGCCCTTCTTCGGCAGGATGAACATCGTATATTCGTTACCCACCGCAATCTTTAAAATCTCTTTATTAGTCACCATAAAAAGGCTCAAGCCTCCGTCTTTAGAGAGTTTGTTTTGAGCTAGTCGTTCATTTTCATCTTCCCGTTCATAGCCGCAATTAATTCTCTTTACAAAACTCGCTTAGCATATTAAATTTAATACTTAAATTCTTAAGTACCCTGAAACCGAACATGAAATGCCGAATTGTTTGGTTAATTCTTAAAAAAGGAAATTTTATGAAATCTAGTGATATGAAGGATGAGGATATTGAACAGGTTGCCGCCTTGCTCAAAACTATGGCCCATCCGATTAGAATGAGAATACTTTGCCTGTTACAGGACAATGAAATGACTGTTGGTGAGTTGCGTGAGGAGGTTAAAACCACTAACGCCAATGTTTCCCAGCATTTAACCATTATGCGCAATAAAAATATAATCAGTTCCAGAAAAGAGGCCAATTTTATCTATAACAAGATTGGTGATCAGCGTATCCTGGCACTTATTACTACTATGAAAGATCTCTTTTGCCCGAGTAAATAAATATGAAACATACAATTAAATTGCATGCGATGGTGCAGACTTCGATAAATCGGCCCAAGCTTGTCCTTTGGACGTTGGTTATTATAACCTTGCTACTCAGTGCCTTTATGGTCAAAGTAAAGGTGGATACCGATCCTGAGAATATGCTCTCTAAAGACGAGGCCGTCCGGGTATTCCACAACTTGGTTAAAAAGGAGTTTAATCTCTACGATGTTGTGGTTCTGGGCATCGTTAATGAGAAGAATCCTAACGGTGTTTTTAATCCTACCTCCTTAAAGCATGTCCAAACTCTCACGGATTTTGCCATGCATTTAAAGAGTGCGGATGACCCAAGCAAGCATGTCGTGGCTAAAGACCTCATTGCCCCAGGTAATACCGAGACCGTGGAGCAGGCGGGCCTTGGCCAGGTGCGTTTTGACTGGTTGATGAAGGTGGCGCCAAAGACAGCTAAAGGTGCCTTGGCCATTCGGGATAAGGCGATGGGCAACCCGCTTCTTAAAGGCACTTTGGTCTCTGAGGATGGGCGGGCTTTGGCAATTTATATCCCCCTTACTTCGAAAGATTTTTCTGCCGAGGTTAGGGATAGGTTACTACATAAAATAAAGGACTTAGGCGATAATGGCGATAAATATTATATAACCGGATTGCCGGTGGCCGAGGATACCTTTGGTCAGGAGATGTTTATTCAAATGGCCATTTCGGCACCTCTGGCCATGGTCGCTATATTTTTGCTGATGCTGGTGTTTTTTCGTCAGTTACGCCTGATTTTAGCCCCGATGATTATCGCCATGCTCTCAGTTATGGCAACGATGGGTTTGTTTATCGGGACAGGCCATACCTTGCATATCATGAGTTCGATGATCCCGATCTTTTTGATGCCCATTGCGGTTGTGGACAGTATCCATATTCTGTCTGAGTTTTTTGATACCTATCCGGCCATTAAAGATCGCCGGAAGACTATTAACAGGGTGATGAATAATCTGTTTCGGCCCATGCTTTATACTTCGCTGACCTCCGCTGCTGGTTTCCTTTCGCTGGCGATGACTCCCATCCCGCCAGTGCAGTCCTTTGGTATATTTGTGGGGCTGGGAATTATGCTGGCCTGGTTGTTCACGGTTACCGTGATTCCCGCCTATGTAATGCTGATGAATGAAGAAAGCCTCGCAAACTTTGGTGGGGCGCATAAGACGGCTGGTACGCATAATTCTCTTATGTCACGCTGGTTAATGCGGGTTGGGGAATTTACCTATAAGCGGGCAAAGTTTATTGTGGTAATTACCTTGCTGTTGCTGATGGTCGCTGGTTATGGAATCAGTAAAATTGTGGTGAATGATAATCCCATGAACTGGTTTACCAAAAGTCATCCCATTCGAGTTGCTGACAAGGTTCTCAATCGTCATTTTGGCGGCACCTATGAGGCCTTTTTGGTGCTGGAAGGTGACGGTGCATCTCTAACGCCGGACGCTGAGGTTGGGCAATTAAAGCAGGCTCTACAAAAAGTTGCAGTATCCTCTGAGGCTCAAGGGGTTTTAAAATCGGCCATGTCCATTGTGGACACAGAGGCTCCTTTAGCCAAGGACAATAACGATCTGTTGCGCCGAGTCTCGGATAAGTTTACCGCCCGGATAGATGCGGCCTCCGATGCTGATTATGATATATGGTCTGATTTGCTAGCTGGGGTGGATTCCTTCGGGCAACGGAGCCAAATATTCAAGCGTCCAGACGTCTTGCGCTATATTAGCCGCTTGCAGGAGTCGTTGCTGCGTACTGGGGAGGTCGGTAAGAGTAACTCCGTGACCGATGTGGTCAAAAAAATTCACCAGGAATTATTTGCGGCTGATCCAGCCTATTTTACGGTGCCGGACAGTGTAAATGCGGTGGCACAGTGTTTGATTTCTTACCAGAACAGTCATAAACCGGATGACCTCTGGCATATGGTTACCCCCGATTATAAAAAGGCAAATATCTGGGTACAGCTCAAGAATGGCGACAATAAATATATGGAGGATGTGGTTAAAAAGCTTGAACAGTTTATAGCCGACAATCCACCGCCAGTTCAGTTGAAACACGAATGGGCCGGCTTGACCTATTTGAATGTCGTCTGGCAGGATAAGATGGTTACCGGGATGTTTAAATCCTTTATGGGTAGTTTTGTGATTGTCTTTATTCTTATGCTTATTCTTTTCCGCTCTCTCTGGTGGGGACTGCTGGCCATGATCCCACTTTCAGTGACCATTACCCTGATTTATGGAGTGGTGGGGCTTATTGGTAAGGACTACGATATGCCAGTGGCCGTTTTGTCCTCACTTACCCTGGGGATGGCCGTTGACTTTGCGATTCATTTTCTACAGCGTACGAAGGCCATTTATGAAAAAACCGGTTCCTGGAAGTCGGCAGTAACGGAAATGTTTGAAGAACCCGCTCGGGCCATTACCAGAAATATAATTGTTATCGCAGTAGGGTTTACGCCTCTCTTGTTTGCGCCTCTAGTGCCTTATCAAACTGTTGGCGTTTTGCTGGCGACGATCATGGCGGTGTCCGGGGTCGCCACTATGCTGATTTTACCGGCTTTACTGACAATATTTGAAAAACAGATGTTTAAAGCGTAGCAGAAGGCTTATGGGTGCCGCTGTTAGAGTGCAATGTGTTGAAAATTGACTAAAACAGGGAGGAAAATTATGAAAAAGATGATTTTATTAATGGCTATATTTATGTCGGCAATCCCTATGCTGGCCTCTGGGGCACCTACGGTGACAGAGATAATTAATCGGGCTAATATAGCGGCTTATTATGCCGCTGATGATGGCCGGGCCCAGGTGGATATGACCATTACCGATGCCCAGGGCCGGACTCGTGAGCGGCAGTTTGTTATTCTGCGGCGGGATAGCGCTGATGGCGGTGAGCAGCAGTTTTATGTCTATTTCAAACGCCCCAGCGATGTTCGTAAGATGGTGTTTATGGTGCATAAACATATTGATAAGGATGATGACCGCTGGTTGTTTTTGCCAGCCCTTTCCCTTGTAAAGCGTATTGCCGCCTCAGATAAACGTACCAGCTTTATTGGCTCAAATTTCTTTTACGAGGATGTCTCAGGTCGTTTGCCGACGGCGGATACCCATGAGTTGATCAAAGAAACGGCGGACGATTATGTGATTAAGAATATACCTAAGGATGCCGGGGAGGTTGAGTTTTCGTCTTATATAGTCTGGATTGATAAAAAGACCTTTATGCCCATAAAGGCCGAATATACTGATAAAAATGGCCAGAAGTACCGGCTGGTTGAGGCCCTGAAAATTAAGGACATTCAGGGATTTCCAACCGTCATCCTTTCCAAGGTTACCGACCTGTTAAACAAGAGCTTCACGGTAAGTAAATTCAGCAAAATAAAATATAATATTGGTCTTGATGAAAAGATATTTACTGAACGCTATTTGCATAATCCGCCCCGTCAAGTAAGAAGGTAGAGACCATGGCATTCTTAAAACCGCTTACCACCCCTGTGTTTTGGTCACTATTGTTGCTCATGCTCAGTTCGGGCAACGCTCTGGCGAATCTTGATGTTTTTAAAGACAAGCTTTATGACCAATATAAAGTTGATTTGCACGGTTTTCTTGAGGCTCGTAACGGCTGGCGGCTGGATCGGGATCAGAACGAGAAAGATGCCGCCATTGCCGAGGCTAGGGGGCAAATTGAACTAAACAAAGATTTGACTTGGGCGTTGTTAATAATGAAGGCCGATTTTAGTGGTGATTTGGTGGACGAAAAGATAGTCGCTAACCTCAGGGAGTTAAATATCGCTGCCTCACCACTGGATAATGTCGATATTATCGCAGGACGCCAAATACTGACTTGGGGAACGGGTGATTTACTTTTTATAAATGATCTCTTTGCCAAGGACTGGAAATCTTTTTTTATCGGTCGTGATGATGAATACTTGAAGGCGCCATCCGACGCTCTGAAAACCAGCATTTTTTTTGCCGATGTTAACCTTGATTTGGCGTATATCCCCCTATTCAACGGCTCAAAGTTTATAGAT
This sequence comes from uncultured Desulfobulbia bacterium, assembly GCA_964439085.1. Lineage (GTDB taxonomy): Bacteria > Desulfobacterota > Desulfobulbia > Desulfobulbales > VMSU01 > JAADIV01. Next base: position 11,429 of record CAYTNB010000038.1, read on the forward strand.
GGCTCCAGACTATCGTATTGGAATGGTCTACAGGGCAGAACCGGTGATCGGAACTTGACTGTGCAGGATGAGAACCTGAATAGTTTTGGCCGGGATAGTGAGTTTGCCGCCCGTCTATCCAAAACTATCGGTAGCTTGGAATTGGCTTTATACGCCTATAGTGGTTTTTGGCAGACCCCGGAGGGAGTTAATGTGACAAGTTTTAACCTGATCCACCCCCGCCTGTCGGTTTTTGGATTCAGTGCCCGCAAGCCTCTGGGAGGCGGAATTGCCAATGTCGAGGCCGGTTATTATGACTCAGAAGATCACTCCGGCAATGATCCCTATATTCGTAATAGTGAAGTACGTTTTTTGACTGGCTTTGAACATGAGTTGGGGCCGGACTTCACCGGCGGTGTGCAGTATTATCTGGAGTGGAAACAGGATTATGATGAATATGTGCATCATCTATTGCCTGGCATGAAAAAGGCCGACGAATATCGCAGCTTATTGACCCTGCGTCTGACTAAATTTTTGCTGCAACAAAACTTAAGCCTGGGAGTCTTCGTTTATTATTCGCCGTCGGATAACGATATCTACCTGCGCCCCAAGGCAAAATACAAAATAACCGATCAATGGACGGTGGAAGTAGGCGGCAATATATTCAGCGGTGCCAACGATTACACCTTCTGGGGGCAGTTCGCCGACAATACAAATCTTTACGCCAGCCTGCGCTGGAGCTTTTAGTGGACTGGGGCAGGATGGGCGGAGGATCTAAGTGCGTCAATCATTTATCAGATTTAAGGAGAACAAATGGTAGTTAATGACTGGATTCATACGATTGCAGGAATTTTTATTTTGATTAGCCTGTCACTGGGTATTTGGGTGAATGCCAATTGGTTCTGGGTCACCGCTTTTGTGGGTGCTAATCTATTTCAATTTGGCTTGACTAAAATATGTCCTCTTGGCATTATCCTAAAAAAACTGGGTGTTCCGGAGTCACGCTGACTTAATTCACAAAGGGAAGCCCTGCCTGTCCCGTCCATTTTATTATTGCGAGAGACACATGACCGCTTACTCTGAAAGTCTTCTGGTGCATTTCCGCCGGGCCGAGGATCTTAAAAAAAGGGCTATCTCTTATCCATATATTGACCTTAATAAAAGGCAGTTGTGCGATCTGGAGCTCCTCTTGAACCGGGCCTTTTATCCCCTGAGTGGTTATCTGAACCAAGAGGATTATGACTCCGTATTGGCTAATATGCGCTTGGCTGATAATACCCTCTGGCCCATTCCCATTTGCCTTGATGTCAATGAACAGATCGCCCAGAGCCTAAGTGCTGGCCAGCGGCTGGCAATTAATGACCAAGAGGGCTTTATGTTGGCCGTGCTTACCGTGGGGGATATCTGGCGGCCAGATAAAAAGCGTGAAGCTCTGGCTGTTTATGGTACTGAAGACTCCGTTATGCATCCAGGTGTGCGGCATCTTTACGCAACGGGTGAATGGTATTTGGGCGGGACTCTGGAGGGCCTGTATTTGCCCCAGCATTACGACTTTAAAGAAATTCGCTTGACTCCGGCAGAAACCAACCGTAGTTTCAGCCAGAATGGCTGGCGGCATATCGTGGGTTTTCACACCAATGAATATCTGCACTGCGCTCATCGGGAGATGGTGCTTAATGCGGCCAGAGATATTGGTGCCAACATTCTTTTGCAGCCGGTGGTGGGGTTAAGTTATCCTGGTAATATCGATCATTACACGCATGTGCGCTGTTATGAGGAAATTGTTAAGAAGTTCCCTCGTAACATGAGCATGCTAAGCCTCTTGCCTCTGGCAGAGCGGCAGGCTGGCCCCCGGGAAGCCCTCTGGCATGCCCTTATCAAGAAGAATTTTGGCTGTAGTCATTTTCTGGTGGCTTATAACCATGCTGATCCCAAGGCCGGGATCAATGACGATAAATTATTATATGAGCGGCATGCCGCACAGCAATTGGTGCAGGAACACGAGTCAGAGAGCGGCATTAAAATGGTATCACTACTGGAGATGGTCTATGTAGAGGATAAGGCTCAGTATATCCCTCAAGATCAGGCCACGCCAGGGATGGCAATTAAATCAATCTCATCAGTGGAATTTAAACGCCGTCTGGAGCAGGATTTGGAGATTCCGGCCTGGTTCTCATATCCAGAGGTTGTTGCCGAGCTGAGGTGGGCCTTTCCGCCCCGTAACAAGCAGGGGTTTACAATCTTTATCTCCGGGTTGTCAGGTTCAGGTAAATCTACCTTGGCTAAAGTGCTAATGGTCAAATTTATGGAGATGCGGGATCGGCCGGTTACCTTGTTGGACGGCGATATTGTACGGAAAAATTTGTCGTCAGAGTTGAGTTTTTCCAAGGAACACCGCAACTTAAATATTACAAGAATTGGCTTTGTGGCCAGTGAGATTACCAAAAATGGCGGTATTGCACTCTGTGCCCCCATTGCGCCTTATGAAGAATCGAGACAGGCCAACCGAGAGCTGATTAACTGTTATGGCGGTTTTATTGAAATCTATGTCTCAACCCCCCTGGAAATTTGCGAACAGCGGGATCGAAAAGGCCTATATGCCAAAGCCAGAGCTGGTAAGGTAAAGGGCGTCACCGGTGTCTCCGATCCTTATATACCGCCCAGTAATCCTGAGTTGACTATTAATACCGCTGAAATTACCCCGGCCGAGGCAGCCCAGGAGGTTATGCTCTATCTTGAGGAGCGGGGCTACATAAAGTAACCACCCGTTCTAACGTCTGGAGAGAGTCGGGGTGAGTTCAAACGGCAGCTTATTATTTTTCTTCCGTATCAAAATGAGGGTAAAAAGTGTCTTTAAAGCCTGCTATTGCTAGTTTAATGATGATTTCTATGTTGCTTTTTAGCTCAATGGCTCTGGCCGATCAAAAGGCCGATGCCATGAGCACGGGTCAGGCGGTTATCCTGGGGACAGTTGAAGGGGTAACAGAATACTTACCCGTCAGTTCTACCGGCCATCTTCTTCTAATGGAAAGAGCTTTGGGTATCGGTGATTATGCTGATCAGTCTCCGGCGGCTAAAGAGCGTACCAAGGAAGCCCTGGATGCCTATACTATTTGCATTCAAGCCGGTGCCATTATTGCGGTGCTGGGACTCTATTTCCGGAGGGTTTTGCAGATGTTAGCTGGGCTTATGGGGAAAGACCGGGAAGGGCGGCGGATGCTAATTAACGTGGTTGCTGGTTTTATGCCCGCCGCAGTTATTGGTCTGCTCTTTAACAAAATTATTAAGTCATATCTATTTGGAACCTGGCCGGTAGTGGCCGCCTGGTTTGTTGGCGGCGTGGCAATTCTGCTCGTAAGCTGGCAACGGCGGCGGCAGCATCAGACCTCGGGTATCGGCAAGACCCTTGAGGGGTTGACTTGGAAAATGGCTGTGGTCATTGGCTTTGCTCAGTGTATTGCCATGTGGCCCGGTGTTAGCCGCAGCCTGGTGACTATCGTGGGTGGTGTGCTGGTGGGGATGTCTATGTCGGCATCAGTTGAATTTAGTTTCCTGCTCGGGGTATTGACGCTAGGGGCAGCCACGGGCTATGACGCCTTGCGCCACGGTCAGGTAATGTTACAGACATTTACGGTTTCATCCATGGTCGTTGGACTTGTGTTCTCCTTTCTTGCTGCTGTTGTTTCAGTGAAATGGATGGTCTCCTACCTAAATAAGCATGGCCTGGCTATCTTTGGCTATTATCGTATCGCCTTGGCTGTGGCGGTTGCCTCTTTAATTCTTGTCTAAGGTTGTACCTGAAAACTTGTCACTGAACATCAGGGCAAAATCAACGATATTTCCATCCCAAAACAAAAGGAAACCCTGATTCGGTCGATTATGCATATGCTGAGTGAAGGAATAACGGCATGACTTAACAACAGTGAGCAGCACCCGCTGATTACCAGCAAGCCTATTATCAGGCATTGGCACAAGCCGATAGCGATGCCAATGCAACGGCATTCATCGCTTTTATGCTGGATGCAATTTTCAAACCATAAATAAAAACGCCCCCCTAAACGCCCTTGCAAGTGCCCCTGTAAATCTCGCAGGCATAAAACGCCTGAAGCGATACTTGTCTTGGTTGCACAAAATGCCCAAATCACCCGCCAACAAATGGCAAATCAGATCGGCAAGGATATTCGCACCATTGGCAGAGCCATTAAGCAACTGCAAGAGCGTGGTTTGCTTCGACGGGTAGGCTCTGATAAAACGGGGCATTGGGAATTGATATGAAAGATAACCCCCAAAATCATCATCGCAAATCCATTCGATTGAAAGATTATGATTATTCACAGGCGGGGTTGTATTTTGTCACCATTTGCACCCAAAACCGATTGCATTTGTTTGGTGAAATCGTAGGGGATGAAATGGCGTTGAATGATGCGGGGGAAATGATTGAAAAAACATGGCATGAAATCCCCCAATTTTATACAAAATTTGCCATTCATGAATTTGCGGTCATGCCAAACCATATCCACGGAATCATCGAAATTACCAATAATGATTCCATTCCCGTTTCCGTAGGGGCAGGCCCCCGTGCCTGCCCTGACAATGGGCAACCACAGGGGGTCGCCCCTACGGGGTTGGGTGATATTGTGGGGCGGTATAAAACATTGACGACCAAACGATATATTGATGGTGTAAAAAATAATAATTGGCAACTGTTTAATCGCAAATTATGGCAACGCAATTATTGGGAACATGTTGTTCGCAATGAAAATGAATACCACCGCATTGCCCAATATATTATGGATAATCCCCCAAAATGGGCATTGGATAAATTAAACGTAGGGACAGGCCCCCGTGCCTGCCCAAATCAGGTCATGGAACAATCCGAACCTTATAATTACGAGGCATGGATGGTATGACAAAAATCACCGAAAACGCCATTAAAAATTTCTGTATTGAACTACTGGTAAAACAGGGTTATGAATATCTCTATGCCCCTGATATTGCTCCTGACCAATAACGAGAGCTTCCATCGAATGCTCACCGAAGGGGTCAAGGTTTCTTATCAGAAAGACGGCAACCAGCGGGGTAATTTGCTCTGGCTGATTGATTTTGCCAACCCTGAAAACAATGATTTTGTGGTAGCAAGCCAGGTGGGTTGATTGTTGATTATTTGGGGATTGCATCTGACTTGAAAAAAGCCTTGTCTTTTTATTCTGATGCGGGTGGAAAAGGCGATCCGACCATTTTACAGGAGCAAGCTGTTGAGTTAATGCTGGAAAAGATGGAGGTTGTATCTCAACTATTCTCTAATGATGGAGGGGGGGGGTTGCTTATGAAGATTATTTTTCCGCTGATACAGCAAACTGTCGCTAATTTTAGCAGCAGAAGATCATATTCTGGGCTTGGACGACGGTAAAAAACGCTTTATCAATGAAGTAACAGCTCTTTCAAAAGCCTTTGCCATTACTATACCGCATGAACAGGCAATGGATAATTAAAGACGAAGTGGTATTTTTTCAGGCGGTTAAAGCTCGCCTGGTCAAATTTGATGCTACAGGAACGGGGCGAAGTGATGAAGAGATAGAAACCACAATTAGGCAAGTCATTGATCGGGCCCTAGTTTCTGAACAAGTGGTTGATGTGTTTGATGCCGCAGGCATTAAAAAGCCTGATATTTCCATTCTTTCAGAAGAATTTTTGCTGGAACTGAAAGGTATGGAACATAAAAATGTTGCCCTGGAAGTGTTGAAAAAATTACTCAAAGATGAGTTGAAATCTCGCTCAAGAAAAAAGCTTGTTAAAAGCAAGTCACTGATGGAAATGCTGGAATGGAATGGAATGGTCAAGTAAAAATGGACAGTTTTTTCATGCGGCTATTTTGTTAGCTG
>CAYTNB010000039.1:0-17122 GCA_964439085.1 uncultured Desulfobulbia bacterium
GAACAATAATAGCTAATTTATTTGATAAATGGAGGAAGGTTTTGGGCCAGAAAGTTAATCCAATCGGTTTACGCCTCAATATCGTAAAAACGTGGGATTCCACGTGGTATGCAGGAAAAGATTACTCAAAGTTTCTTCTTGAGGATCAGAAGTTAAGAAAGTTTTTGAAGAAACGTCTTTTTCATGCCGGGCTTTCAAAAATTAATATTGCCCGAACTGGTGATAAGGTTCGGATTAAACTTTTTACTGCTCGTCCAGGGATTGTTATTGGCAAGAAAGGTTCTGAAATTGAGATCCTTAAAGGCGAGCTTCAAAAATTAACCCAAAAACAATGCGTGGTTGATATACAGGAAGTACGACGTCCTGAAGCAGATGCTCAGCTAGTTGCCGAAAATATTGCTTTGCAGTTACAACGGCGTGTTGCATTTCGTCGGGCAATGAAGAAAGCTGTTAATATGGCCTTGAAGTTTGGTGCAAAAGGTATTAAGATAGCCTGCTCTGGTCGTCTGGGTGGTGCTGAAATGGCAAGGCGTGAGTGGTATCACGAAGGACGTGTGCCATTACATACGTTGCGGGCAGATATTGATTATGGAACAGCTGAGTCCTTAACTACCTACGGTATAATCGGAGTGAAGGTCTGGATTTTTAATGGTGAGATTCTCTCTGAAAAAGAACAACCTCAAGTATAATTAAGGCGGGGAAAAGATGCTTAGTCCAGCTAAGGTAAGACATAGAAAACAGTTTAAAGGCAGGATGCGAGGGGCAGCCCAACGTGGTTCTTCTCTTTCATTTGGCGAGTTTGGTTTGAAGGCCCTTGAGTGCGGTAAATTAACTGCACAACAAATTGAAGCAGGTCGAATTGCAATTAATCGTAAGATTAAACGTGGTGGGCAGATGTGGATTAGGATATTTCCTAATAAGCCTTTCACTTCAAAACCAGCTGAAACCAGAATGGGTAAGGGTAAGGGAGCTCCAGAAGGTTGGGTTGCCGTAATCAAACCTGGTAAAATATTGTATGAAATTCATGGTGTTGATCCAGAACTTGCAAAACGTGCGCTAGTTCTTGCTAGCAACAAGTTTCCTTTTGCCACAAAAATTATAGCAAAGGAGGATACCATATGAAACTTTCAGATATACGCTCCTTTAGCGATGATGAATTAGTTGCGAAGTCAAATGATCTAGCAGAAGAACTTTTTAAACTAAAATTCAAACATGGTATTCGACAGTTAGAAAATACTGCGACACTTAAAGTACTTCGTAAGAATATTGCTAGGGTTGAAACTGTTAGGTCTGAGAAACGCCTTGCAGCAACAAACTCTTGATTAGCAGGCTAATAGAAATTGGTGAATAGTAACATGACAGATAATATAAAAGCGCGAAAAACACTTGGTGGTGTTGTTGTTAGTGATAAAATGACTAATAGCATTGTTGTTATGACTGAAAGAATAGTGCAGCATAAGTTCTATGGTAAAAGAATTCGTCTTCATAAAAAGTATATGGCCGATGACCCTGCTAACGTATGTTCGCTCGGAGATAAAGTGCTTATAGAAGAATGTCGACCACTAAGTAAAAACAAGAGATGGCGTTTGCGGGAAGTGGTATTGAAAGCAGTTTGAGACTTTCGGCGTGATTGTTGTGAGTATGAAGCATGGTAGGTTGTTGAGTGATAATCACTATTCCATTAGGAATCGGTTTTTTTATATTATTATTCTGATCTCTTTATTATCCTAACACCCCACGAGGGGGTATAGGTACCTTATTCTTTTCTAAAAAACAGGTAAGCGGAGCGAAGCGTAGACTCTGAGAAAACAACCTGTAAGGTACTAAAGCTGGGATAGTTGTTTGGTTAGATAAACACTTGGTTATTGAGTTATGATCCAGAGCGAGACTGTTTTAAAGATTGCAGATAATTCCGGGGCTAAAAAGGCTCTTTGTATTAAGGTACTTGGCGGTTCAAAGCGACGATATGCAAGCGTTGGTGATATTATAGTCGTTACCGTGAAGGAAGCTATTCCTAACTCCAAAGTTAAGAAAGGTGACGTTACCAAGGCAGTTGTTGTGCGAACTGCTAAGGAGATTCGAAGAGTGGATGATTCAACGGTAAAATTTGACGAAAATTCAGCTGTTTTGTTAGGTCAGAGTGGTGAGCCTGTTGGTACTCGAATCTTTGGTCCTGTTGCTCGTGAACTTAGGGCAAAAGGATATATGAAGATTATTTCATTGGCGCCAGAAGTACTTTAATTGCTTAACAGATATCTAAATCATCTGTTCTTTATGGTGGGTTTTATTTAGGCCTAAGGATAAAGAATTTCATTATGAATTAATAAGAGGCAGATTAAGATGCAGGGTGCATGTAATATTAAAGGCGACGATCAGGTAGAGGTTATTGCCGGTAAAGATAAAGGCCGGGTTGGTAAGGTTCTTCGCATTGTACGTGGTAAAAATATGGCTATTGTTGAGAAGGTAAACATGGTCAAAAGGCATACCAAGCCTAATCAGGCAAATCAGCAAGGCGGAATATTAGATAAAGAGGCCTTGATCGATATGTCTAATCTTAAGGTTATTTGTCCTAAATGCTCCAAGACCACTCGCTTGGGTCGCAAATTTATGGATAATGGTAGTAAAATTCGTTTCTGCAAGAAATGCGGAGAACAGGTAGAGCAGTAATTGCCCGTACTTCTTTTAAGGAGATCATAATGTCTAGTATGCAGGAAAATTATAAAAATAATTGTGTGCCTAAATTGATGGAAAATTATGGTTATAAATCAATTATGGAAGTACCCAAGGTTACCAAGATTGTCTTGAATATGGGACTTGGTGAAGCAGTTCAAAATCCTAAGATGGTTGATGGTGCTGTTGATGAACTTACTCGTATTGCTGGTCAAAAGGCCGTTGTAACCCGGGCTAAGAAAGCTATTGCTGGTTTTAAATTGCGAGAGGGTGTTGCAATTGGTTGTCGTGTAACTCTCCGTAAGGAAAAGATGTATGATTTTCTTGCTAAACTGGTTAACATCGCTTTGCCGCGAGTTAGGGACTTTAGAGGAGTTTCCTTTAAATCCTTTGATGGTCGCGGAAATTATGCACTTGGAGTTAAGGAAGAAATAATTTTTCCTGAAATTAATTATGACAAGATTGATAAAATTAAGGGCTTTAATATCGTTATAGCAACCAGCGCTAAAACTGATGATGAAGGCCGTTTTTTGTTAAAAACATTGGGAATGCCTTTCCGAAAATAAGTAGACGCTCGAGGTAAAAAGTGGCTAAAAAATCAATAATTGCAAAAAGTCAGAATAAACCAAAATTTAAAGTAAGGGCTTATAATCGTTGTCCTTTATGTGGACGTCCGCGTGGTTTTATAAGAAAATTTGGTATTTGCCGTATTTGTTTTCGATCTCTTTCCAATAATGGTCAAGTTACAGGAGTGACTAAATCCAGTTGGTAGGTATAAAATTTAGTCTTTATTTTATTTAGTATCTTAGGATTGTTTACTTTTTTATAGAAGCAAATTGATTAAGGTGCTTATCCCCTGAATGGGATAGTGATATTATCAGGCCTCCAAGTGATGCTTAAATTAAGGAGTTAGTTCCATGTCGATGAGTGACCCTTTGGCAGATATGCTGACCAGAATTAGAAATGCCGGAATGGTGCATTTTGAAACAGTAGATATACCCTTTTCTAAAATGAAACAAAGTCTTGCACTTATTTTGCAGGATGAGGGATATATAAATGGATCTCAGATTATTGAGGAAAAAGGCCCGCAGAACACCTTGCGGCTTAATTTAAAATATGATCCCGATGGTCATCGGGTTATTACTGGACTTCGGCGGGTTAGTAAACCAGGTTGTCGAGTTTACGCAAAACATGATTCTTTGCCTCCGGTTATGTCTGGTTTGGGAATATCAATAATTTCTACCTCTCATGGTGTTATTAGTGGTCGGCAGGCTAGAGCAAAGAAAATTGGTGGCGAAATAATTTGTGAAGTCTGGTGACCTTTTTCATATAATGTTAATAGTTTTAATTTGGAGATAACCAATGTCCAGGATTGGTAATAAAGATATCATCGTTCCAAGTGGAGTTAAATGCGAAATAAAGGGCAGTTATTTAAAAATAACTGGTTCTAAAGGCTCTTTAGAACGTACCCTGCGTCCGGAAATTAAGGTTACCGCGGAAGGCAATGTCTTGTCTGTTACTGTGCTCGATGATAGTAAGACAACAGATGCTTTTCGCGGTATGAGTCGAACCTTAATTAATAACATGATTATCGGCACGGATAAAGGTTTTCAGAAAAAACTTTTACTAGAAGGTGTTGGCTATAAAGTGAAAGTTTCAGGTAGCATGCTAACCCTGAATGTCGGTTATTCGAATCCGGTAGAATTTATTCTTCCCAAGATTGTTAAGGGCTCTGTGAATAATAATGAAATTGTTCTTGAGTCAATTGATAAAGAAGTGTTGGGGCAGACCGCCGCAAAAATTAGAGAGATTCGTAAACCTGAACCATATAAGGGGAAAGGAATTCGTTACGAAAATGAATATATAGCCAGAAAGGTCGGTAAGGCTGCTGGTAAGAAATAAGCGGGGCGTAGATAATGTCAAAAACAAGTAATAAAATTGTTGCAAGGCTGAAACGTATTAAGCGTATAAGGAAAAATGTAACAGGTACAACAGAGCGGCCACGTTTACGGGTGTTTAAAAGTAGCAAGCATATATACGCTCAGATAATTGATGATACCAAGGGACATACTATAGCTGCCGCATCGGACATAAACAGTGAAATTATTGAAGCTGATTTGTCTGGAAAGACTTCTAAAGCCAATAAAGTTGGTCTGGAGTTGGCTGAGAAGGCAAAGGCCAATGGTGTTAAGGAGGTTGTATTTGATCGTGGTGGTTATATATATCATGGTCGCGTTAAGGCTTTATCAGAAGGGGCGCGCGAAGGCGGCCTTGTATTTTAAATTAGTAAACATCAAGGGAGGAGAAATCCTTGGCACATTTTAGTAATAATGATAAAGACGATCAATTAATTGAAAAGATAGTTTTCATTAATCGAGTCGCAAAGGTGGTCAAAGGTGGCCGACGTTTTAGCTTTAGTGCTATAGTTGTTGTTGGAGACGGAAGCGGTTCAGTTGGTTACGGTCTTGGTAAAGCAAATCTGGTTCCCGAAGCAATTCGCAAAGGAGTAGAGAGAGCAAGAAAAGATATGAGCAAGGTATCTACCTTTGAGACATCAATACCTCATGAAATTAAGGGAAAGTATGGAGCTGGCAGTGTAATGCTGAAGCCGGCGTCTGCTGGTACTGGAGTTATTGCGGGTGGTGCTGTTCGCGCTGTTCTTGAGGCCGCTGGAGTACAGAATATTCTTACAAAATGCCTTGGCTCTCATAATCCTCACAATCTTGTTAAGGCTACCTTGGATGGACTTAGACGCCTTCGCACACCGCAGCAGATTGCAGCAATCCGAGGCAAGGATCCTGAGAATATAATCAGCAAGTAGATCACTGTCTCGAACAATAGTAATTAAGTTTTATTAAGGACGATAAAATGGATAAGCAGGTCAAGGTAACATTAAAGAAAAGTTGCATAGGTAGCCCAAAAAAAATTCGGGCTACTCTTATTGGGCTGGGCTTGACTAAAACAAACAAAACGGTAATTCGTAAAAATACTCCTGAAATCCAAGGTATGATCCGTAAGGTACATCACCTTGTAAAGGTTGAGGAATAGATATGTTGAATCTTAGTAATTTGTCACCCAATCCGGGATCGACAAAACAAAGAAAAAGACTTGGACGTGGTCAGGGGACGGGTCATGGTAAGACTGCTGGACGTGGCCAGAAGGGCTATAAATCCCGATCAGGTAGTTCTATAAGACCTGGATTTGAGGGCGGGCAGATGCCTCTGCATAGAAGATTGCCCAAACGAGGTTTTACTAATATTTTCAAGACTTCATATGCCGTTGTTAATGTTTGCGATCTTGAGCGTTTTGATAATGATGTAGTGATAGACCGTCAAGCATTAGTCGATAATGGTTTGGTTTGTAAAAAGTTCTCTCTTGTTAAGATTTTGGGAACGGGTGATATTTCCAAGAAAGTAACCTTGAAGGTCGATAAGGTTAGTAAATCAGCCCGAACTAAAATCGAGGCCGCTGGCGGCACAATAGAGGATTAGGTTATGGCAAGTGGTCTGCAGGGTGCAGCAAGAATCCCCGAATTAAAAAGACGGGTAATTTTTACATTATTGATGCTTGCTGTTTATCGCATGGGCGTGCAAATTCCTACCCCTGGGATTAATGGCGAGGCATTGGGTGATTTTTTTGCTAAAAATGCCAATACAATTTTTGGCATGTTTAATATGTTCTCCGGCGGCGCTCTGCAAAATTTTTCTATATTTGCTTTGGGAATTATGCCGTATATTAGTGCGTCCATTATTTTCCAATTGCTGGCTGTAGTCGTTCCTGCTGTAGAAGCCCTCCAAAAAGAGGGCGAGGCAGGTCAAAGAAAAATAACTCAATATACTCGTTATACTACGGTAGTTCTTAGTGTGATTCAGGCCACTTTTATTAGTATTGGTCTTGAAGGAATGGCTGCCCCCTCTGGCAATGCCATGATTGTTATTGATCCCGGCTGGTCATTTCGAATTATGACGATTATTACTCTAACTTCGGGTACTGCCTTTATCATGTGGCTTGGTGAGCAGATGACCGAGCGTGGTATTGGTAATGGTATCTCCCTCATTATTTTTGCTGGTATTGTTGCAAGGATGCCTGCCGCTATTGTTAATACAATTAAAATGGCTTCTGCGGGGGAAATGACAATAATAATGATCCCGATTCTCTTAGCAATGATGGCTGCGGTTGTATGGGTTATTATTTATTTTGAAACGGCTCAACGTCGTATACCAATTCAGTATGCTAAAAGGATGGTTGGACGACAGATGTACGGTGGCCAACGATCACATTTACCACTTAAAATTAATATGTCTGGTGTTATTCCGCCGATTTTTGCTTCTTCGATAATGATGTTTCCTGCCACAATTGGTGGTTTTATCAAAATTGACTGGGTTCAGCGCGTGTCTTCATTATTGGTCTGGGGGAGTCCTCTACATACTCTTCTTTACGTTGCCATGATTGTCTTCTTTTGCTTCTTTTATACAGCTGTAACCTTTAACCCTGTTGAAGTTGCAGAAAATTTAAAAAAGAACGGTGGCTTTGTGCCGGGGATAAGACCAGGAAAGAAAACTGCCGAGTTTATTGATAAAATTATTGTTCGCTTAACTGTAATTGGGGCAATTTATGTCTCATTAGTTTGTGTGTTGCCGACTATATTAATTAGTAAATTAAATGTACCATTCTATTTTGGTGGTACGGCTTTGTTGATTGTTGTGCAAGTTGCCATCGATACTGTTAGTCAGATAGAGTCTTATACTGTAATGAGAAATTATGATGGTTTCTTAAAAAGTGGTAAAATCGGTTCTCGTTAAAGATCCGTACGATGAAGTAATGAGTGCCATAACCATTAAATCAGCAAAAGAAATTGAGTTGATGTGCCGTGCCAATGAGATAGTTGCTGGCGCACTTAATTTACTTCAGCGTGAGGCTAAGGTTGGGGTGAGCACAAAGCATCTAGATGATTTAGTTGAGTTGTATGCTCGAGAGCACGGCTCAGTCCCCGCTTTTAAAGGATATCGAGGTTATCCTGCTAGCTTATGCGTTTCAATTAATGAACAGGTCGTACACGGTATCCCTTCTAGAAAAGTTATTATTAAGGATGGTGATATTGTAAGTGTCGATTTTGGGGTTAATTATAAAGGTTATTTTGGCGATGCTGCGATAACAATTCCTTTGGGTTCAGTTAGTTCCAGTCGTTTGAAATTATTGGAAGTTACTAGAGCATCTCTTCATTGTGGTATTGAACAAGTTAGGGGCGGCAATCGTATCGCTGATATTTCTCATGCTGTTCAACAATATGTTGAGAAGAATTCTTTTCATGTAGTTAAACAGTTTGTAGGTCATGGAATTGGTACGCATCTGCATGAATCACCAGAGGTTCCTAACTATAAAAGAAAGGGACGAAGTCCGAGACTTATTGCAGGCATGGTTATCGCAATTGAGCCCATGGTGAATGTTGGAACATCTGATGTAGATGTTCTGGCGGATGGATGGACGGTTATAACCAGAGACAAGAAAGATTCTGCTCATTTTGAGCACTCCGTTGCAGTTACTGATGGGGAACCTCTAGTACTGAGTGGAGAGATTATTGAACAGAATTTTTCTAATTAGTATTTAACACCCCACGAGGGGGTACAAGTGCCTTATAATTTCTTTTTTAAAAAAGAAAACAATCTGTAAGGTACTAAATTAATAAAGAAACTTGTAGGATGTTAAGACAATATGGCTAAAGAAGAGGCAATTCAAGTTGAGGGCAATATTTTAGAGCCTCTACCAAATGCGATGTTTAGAGTTGAACTAGAGAATGGACATAAGGTTCTGGCTCATATTTCCGGTAAGATGAGAATGCATTATATTAAAATTCTTCCGGGTGATAAAGTAACAGTTGAGCTTTCACCATATGACCTATCTCGAGGCAGGATCATTTTTCGTGGTAAGGGCGGTAATAAATAAAGTCATTATGTTGATGATTTAGCGGGGTAAGTATCTGCTGAACTGTATTTAAAAACTTTATTTTGATGTGCATTATCAGCTTTTGAGCCATATACAAACGATTTTTATAGTGGTTTTTTGAGTGAATTCGGATTTGCTCCCCCTGATCCAGATAAACTGGAAAAGATTAAAACTTTGATAACAATCCCTGGATAGGTATCTTAGCGGTAGGTTGCAACTTGGTGAGATTAAAGTAGTAATTCAAAGTCTTGCCATAAAAAACGTGAAAATCACTGATAAGATACTAATATTTCAAAAATAAGTTGCGATTACTAGTGCATATAGTGTATCTATGCTGTTTCTTTTTTTGTGGAATGGTTTTTTAGATGTTAATAACATATTTAAGAAGGCGATAGAGATGAAAGTAAGATCATCGGTTAAAAAAATTTGTGGTGATTGTCGTGTATTTAAACGTAAAGGCGTTTTAAGAGTTTCGTGTAAAATTAAGAAACATAAACAACGGCAGGGCTAAGTAATTGTCATAAGTTCAATTTAATTTTTTTTTTTGAGTTGAGTTTAAAAATAAATTTCAAATTGGGAGTATTACCTTGGCGCGTATAGCTGGTATTGATTTACCAAAAAACAAGCATATGGAAATTGCCTTGACTTATATTCATGGTATAGGCAAAACAACGGCTCGTAAGATACTAGATGCCGTTGATCTTAAGTATAATTTCAATAGTGATAGTCTTGATGATAATCAGGTTGCCGCAATCAGAATGGTCATTGAAAGTGATTGTACTGTTGAGGGTGATCGCCGTCGTGAAGTTGCCATGGATATTAAAAGAATGATGGATTTAGGCTCTTATCGTGGTCTCCGACACCGTAAAGGTTTGCCTTGCCGTGGTCAGAGAACTAGTACTAATGCTAGAACGAGAAAAGGTCCCAGACGTCTAGCCGGAAGAAAATAATTAAGTAAGAAGATTTAATTTTAATTTCCCGGCAGTGCCGGGGTAGGAGTTATGTATGGCTGTTCCTAGAAGAAAAGTAAAGAGTAAAGAAAAGAAAAATATTCCTGAGGGTATTGTTAGCATCAAGTCCACATTTAATAATACCCTTGTTACTTTTGCAGATAAACGGGGTAATGCCGTTTCTTGGTGTAGTTCTGGATGTTTAGGTTTTAAGGGTTCTCGTAAGAGTACTCCTTTTGCAGCTCAGAATGCGGTTGAAACTGCAGCCAAGAAGGCTATGGATCAAGGAATGCGTAAAATCGATGTTAATATTAAGGGCCCAGGTCCTGGCCGTGATGCAGCATTAAGGGCTTTGCAGCAGGTAGGCTTGGAGGTGAATCGCATTTGTGACGTTACTCCGATCCCGCATAATGGTTGTAAACCACCTAAGAAAAGAAGAGTTTAAAACCAACCTTAAGCGAAGCAAGATTGTATTCGCAGGATAAACTGGAGGAAGTACATTGGCAAGATATACTGGTGCTTTATGTCGGCAGTGCAGGCGTGAGCAGATAAAACTTTTTCTTAAGGGCGATCGTTGTTATTCCGACAAATGTGCCTTTGAAAGACGTTCCTACGCACCTGGTCAGCAAGGACAGTCTCGTATGCGTGTACGCAAGATGTCTGATTATGCGATTCAGTTACGCGAGAAACAAAAAGTTAGAAGAATGTACGGAATGCTTGAGGGGCAATTTCATCGTTACTTCGTTAAAGCAGATAGCTTGAAGGGGGTTACAGGTGAGAACCTCTTAATGTTGTTGGAAAGACGCCTTGATAATGTAATTTATCGTCTTGGGTTTGCTTCTTCACGTAATCAGGCTCGTCAATTGTTGCGTCATAATCATTTTACGATCAATGGTAAGAAGGTTAATATTCCCTCGTACCAGGTTTCTGTTAATGACGAGATTACGGTCAAGGAAAAGAGCCGTAAGGTTGAGTTGATTGGTGACAGTTTAGGTGCCGTTGTCCGTCGTGGTGTTCCCAGCTGGTTGAAGCTTGACCAGGATAAATATACCGGAACTATTCAGGCTTTGCCTAATCGTGAAGAAATTACTATGCCGATTCAGGAAAATCTTATTGTTGAACTTTATTCTAAATAATTGATGATTATGACTGACACAGAAATGAACATGCAATTGGACTCTGATCCTTTTTACCGGAACTGGACGGAATTAATCATTCCGAATAGATTGGAAGTTGATCCGGCAACTCATACTGAGCGTTTTGGTAAGTTTTCGTGCCAGCCTTTGGAAAGAGGTTTCGCTACAACAGTTGGTAATTCATTAAGGCGAGTTTTGTTGTCATCAATTCAAGGTGCAGCTATTACAACTGTTAAGATGGATGGTGCGCATCATGAATATGCCATTTTGCCTGGTATACTTGAGGATGTTACAGAGATTATTCTAAATCTTAAAGAAGTCAGATTGCATTTGAAATCTGATAAGCCTGCTATTATTAAGATTGATAAATCAGATAAAGGCCCGGTTACAGCTGCAGATATTACTTCTCCAGATGGTACCGTAGAGGTCATGAATCCAGAAAAACATATTTGTACAATTACTGGTGATGAAGGTCATATCAATGCGGAGTTTCAAGTTAATTGGGGCAAAGGATATAGTCCGGCTGAAGATAATAAATCTGATGACATGAGCATTGATACATTTCCCATTGATTCAATTTTTTCTCCTATTCAGAATGTTAAAATTATTGTTAGCCAAGCAAGGGTTGGACAGCATACTGACTATGATAAGTTGATTATGGAAGTTACCACCGATGGCAGTATTACTCCTGAAAATGCCTTGTCTTATGCGGGCAAGATAATGAAGGAGCAGATGCAGATCTTTATTAATTTTGATGAGGATCAAGCTGAGCCTGTCGTTGAACAAGCTGCTGAAATCAGTGGTGTCTCTAATAATGAGAATTTGTATAGGAGTGTTGAAGATTTAGAATTGTCTGTTCGTTCAGCAAATTGTTTACGTAATGCTGACCTGAACTATATCGGTGAGTTAGTTCAGAAGTCTGAGGCGGAAATGCTTAAGACTAAGAACTTTGGGCGAAAATCACTCAATGAAATTAAGAAATTACTGTCTGAGATGGAGTTGACTTTGGGGATGAAGCTGGAAGGCTGGGAAATACCCGTAGAGCCAGTATCTGAAGATAAGTAGAGAGTTTAATAGAGGCATATTATGAGACACAGAAAAGCTGGAAGAAGACTTGGCCGTACGACATCACATAGAAAGGCCATGGTTAGAAATATGGTTACATCTCTTTTTGAGCATGAAAGAATTTTTACTACTACTCCTAAGGCCAAAGAGGTGCGGAGAGTAGTTGATAAGATGATGACACTCGCCAAGCGTGGTGATTTGCATGCTAGGCGTCAGGCCTTGTCCTTTATGCAGGATAAAGCTATAGTTGCCAAGCTGTTTGATTCCTTGAAGGACGATTATATGGATCGTAATGGGGGCTATACTAGGATTATTCAGACCGGTCAGCGGATTGGAGATGCCGCCCAAATGGCAATTCTTGAGCTGGTTAATTATTGCGAGGATCGGGAAGTAGAAGCGGATAATTAAGTTTCTAACATCCTCGATGGGGTATCGGACTCTACGCTTACCTCGTTCCTTATAAATTCTTTTCTAAAAAGCAGGTAGGTGCAGACTCCGAAAAAACAATCTGTAAGGTACTAAAAAGAATTCCATTTTGTTGCAATTAATCCGATACTATTTTAGTATCGGATTTTTTTTGCTTTATTTATCAAACGTAAGTTGATTGAATTGCCCCTTATCAAACCATGGCCTTGTGGCTTTTAATCCCTTTATCTCAATAAGATAAACCTCAAGTATTAAATATGTCTTAGTGCCTTTGCGAACACATACCGTCATTGTTTCACCATGATGTCCCAAGGCGGTATGAAGATGTATCTTGGGTTCATTGTTTTCGTCACGAAAAATACTGCCTACGCCAATCACTTCCTGGGCGGTATCAACTGTATGCCATATTGGTTCTGGTGGCATTGTCGGCTCTTTAGGTCCAGTTACTACCTCTGCCTGACTTAGTCCACCAATTATATTAAACCAGCCAGCTTGGATATCTTCTTTACGGGCTAGATCGACTATCCCGCTCAGGAAATCATCGCCATCATCAAATCTTATGGTAAAAATTCGGCCAATTGAGCCGCATGAATAGTCCATTAATTAAGCCTTATAAAAATTTTTCACTTTCGTAGGTTGCTTTCATTATTCTAAATATTTCTCGGCTGAAGGCAGGCTTGCGGGTTTTAACGTATCTTGCCGCCGCAATTTTGATACCCCGCAGATCGAGATTTTTGAAATTGGCGGCTATATTTTCCAGTATGGGACTGTTCCAGCTTTCATTAAATGGGGTTCCGTCTCGTTCCGCATCGTGAAAATAACTTATGGCTTCGGTTATAATATTGTCTCGCCAATGCTCCAATTGATGAAATGTTTGATCCTGCTTAAGTTTTGAACCCTTTTTCTCGGCCAGTACTGTTAGTAATGGTTCAATATCTAATTCCCGAAGTTGTTTAGTAATGTACTTAATTTGCCGTTTGCGGGCTCCGGCCTTCATTTGCTGTGCCTCTTTTATGTCACTTTTTAAAAAATCATCGCAAGGCAGCCCCTTGATCTCCGAGGCAGACAGTTTGACTAATTCGGTTGCCAGGGTTTCAATACCCTTGGCCCTTCGCTTTTTTTCTGAACGGCTTAGTTGCTCCATATAAAATCCTGGTTGAGGGGTTTTTGTAGCTTTTTTTTTGTCTCTATTCTCATACTATGGTAAACACTTATGTAATTTAGTACCTTACAGATTGTTTTCTCGGAGTCTGCGCTTACTTGTTTTTTAGAAAAGAATTTATAAGGTCCTTATACTCCTTGCGGGGTGTTAGAATAATATCTTATGATGGTGTAATGTCACGCTATATTTTATGCCAGATTTCTTCAACTATGAAAAGGGATGTATCTATGAATAATCAAATAAGCTTTTCAGTAAATCAGCCTACTCGTATTCATTTTGGTTGCGGCGTTATTAATGATTTACCTTCTGTTGTTAAAGACTGCGGTGGTAGTAAGGCATTTTTAGTGGCTGATCCAGGTCTTGAGGCCGCTGGAATTCTCGACAAGGTTGTGGCTCCTTTGATAAATGCCGGTTTACCATATGAACTTTATACCAATATTGATCCTGAACCTGGACTTCTTTTGGCTGACAAGGGTGCAGCTCTTGCTCGTGAGGCCGGCTCAGACTGTGTTATTGGCGTTGGCGGTGGGTCTGCAATGGATGTGGCTAAGGCTATCAGCATTTTGATAACTAATGGCGGTAACGCTGAAGATTATTTAGGGTTAGGGAAAATCAAGAAACCTGGTCTCCCAAAGATTATGGTGCCAACAACTGCTGGAACAGGCGCAGAGGTAAGTTTCACCGCCGTCTTTATCAACGAAAAGACAAAATCAAAAGGTGGAATGAATGGTGATCCTCTCTATCCGGAAGCGGCAGTACTTGATCCAGAGCTTACAGTATCTCTTCCCCCGAAGATTACAGCTACCACCGGGATTGACGCATTTACTCATGCTATTGAAGCCTATGTCTCCACGCAGGCCAGTGGCATGTCAGACATGTATGCTGTACGGGCCATGGGTTTAATTATCGTCAATTTAGGTAAAGCCTACGCAAATGGTGGTAATATTGAGGCAAGATATAATATGCTCCTCGGTAGTTTGTTGGCAGGAAAAGCTCTTGCTACCGCCGGAGTTGGCTTGGTGCACGCCATGGCTTACCCTTTAGGAGGTATGTTTGGTATACCACATGGCTTGGCCAACGCAGTTCTTCTGCCCTATGTTCTGGATTACAATCTTATTGGTGCTCCAGGAAAATATGCTGCCGTGGCAGATCTCTTTGGCTGTGAGGTTGATGGTTTAAGTGATCGTGAAGCTGCCAACGCTCTGATCCCCGCTGTTTACGGGCTTAACATGGATGTTGGAATCCCTGGATCCTTGGCCGATCTTAATATTCCTTCTGACAAAATTCCAGAAATGGCTAAGATAGCTCTTACTGTTACCAGACCGGTGGAAAACAATCCACGTCAGCCCTCTTTGGATGATGTTATTGCTATTTATCAAACGGCTTTGCAGGGCTGGGATGTTTAAGGGACTTGGGTGAAAATAATTATCCCAAGATTACGTCGGATTTTTAGTCATCTTCTTCGTTGCGGAAACAGGCACAGAGCATCCCTAAGTTCGTAATGTTCTGGCTGAGATAATCTTGTAAAGATTGGATATGCAAGGTGTACTTTGTTATATTATATACATTAGTACCTTACGGATTGTTTTCTCGGAGTCTGCGCTTAGCTGTTTTTTAGAAAAGAATTTATAAGGTACTTATGCCCCTCGTGGGGTGTTAGTTCGCTGAGCTTATCAAATTACTCAATTTATCACTATAAACAAGCAAATCAAGAGGAATATTATGCCGGGTTTTGAGGTATTTGGAGATGAAGAAAAGAAAGAGGTCATGTCGGTTTTTGACACTGGCGTCCTTTTTCGTTATGAGTTTGCTGAACAACGGCAGGGAATTTATAAAGTGCGTGAATTTGAAGAAAAATTTGCTGCCTATTGTGGGGCAAAATATGCGCAGGCCGTTACATCTGGAACAGCCGCTTTAAAGGTGGCTATGGCAGCTTTGGGTATAGGGCCAGGAGATGAGGTGATAACACAGGGTTTTACCTTTGTTGCTACCTGGGAAGCGATTTTTGACGTTGGGGCTGTGCCTATTTTTACGGAGATTGATGATACTTTAAATATGGATCCAGCAGATCTCGAAAACAAAATTACCGATAAAACAAAGTTAATCATTCCTGTGCATATGTTGGGATCTGCTACCCGTATTGAGGAAATAATGTCTGTGGCGGCAAAACATGGCATCCCCGTTCTTGAGGATACCGCTCAAGCTCCTGGCGCTTCTCTTAATGGTAAAAAAATGGGGAGCTTTGGTATCTGTGGTACATTTTCTTTTGATCCGGTTAAGACCATGACCACAGGAGAAGGAGGCATGATAGTTACCGATGATGAAGAGCTGTGGCGTAACATGTCTGAGTATCATGATCACGGACATGATCATGCCGAAAAACCTGGTGGCCGTGGTGCCGATGGTCGTCGTTTCATCGGTTTCAATTATCGAATGATGGAGATACAGGGGGCTATCGGCTTGGCTCAATTAGCCAAATTGGATGGTATTATTGCCGAGCAGAAAAAGAATAAGTCTAAAATGCGGGCGGCTGTTAGCGAGCTTTCAGGTGTTACCTTTCGTAATCAGCTTGATGATGCGGGAGATTCTGCGACCTTTTTGGTGTTTTCTTTGCCAACAGCCGAGCAGGCCAGGACGGTAAATACGATTCTAGCGGAAAATGGGGGCGGGGCTGTGTATTTTGCTGATAATTCCTGGCATTATTATCCTGAATGGGAACATCTATTGGCTGGTTCCACTGTTTCAAAATCTGGCTGGCCATTTAAGACGCCCGACGGCAAGAGGCGGGTGATTTATGACCCTATTTTATTGCCGCAATCGGCAAAAATATTAGACCGTACCCTGGTGTATCAGGTGCCGGTGAAGTTGAGTGAGGAACGATTGGCTCAGATTTCAGCGGCGGTTAAGGCTGCAACTTAATTAGATTGCGTCTACGTTAGTTTTTTGTAACTATTCTAGCTGTACCCCATCTGAATAGTTACGTTTTTTTAAGATATACATCAAAGCGGTGTCTTTTGGTTGTTATGGCAAAATCTGGTTTTGGGCCGCCTAAGATGGGGGCTTGAGCTGGGCGTTTACATACTACTCTTTGCGTGCGCCCATTGTCGTACTGCTGAGCCGCCTCTTGTAATGCTTTTTGTAGTAATTCGTTGCTGTCCTGATCATCGCCAACTACGGCTCGCAGAGCCCGCATTTCCTTTTTTACCAGGGCACTTTTATGCCGGTGGGGAAACATTGGGTCTAGATAGATAACATCGGGTCTCTGGGTTTGGCATACTTTACTAAGCACCTTCTGACTGGGGCCGCAATATAGCGTGATACGCTGGCAGATTATTTTACATTCCGGATCTTGAGCGGCTCGCCTTAGGCCGTCTTCTAATAGGGCATGAATGACCTCGGAGCGCTCGCACATAATAACTTGGCATCCCAGGGCAGCCATGACAAAGCCATCCCGCCCCAGTCCGGCAGTGGCATCAAAAACTAAGGGGGATGCATTGTGCTTTAAGCCAATTGCTCTTGCCAATGCTTGTTTGCGACCGCCGCCTCTGGTAAGTCTGTATTTAAAAGAAGGGCTGCAAAAGTCAGCGTAAATCGGCGGAATATCATTTGCTCTTTCAAGATGAAGTTCCAGGCGTCCTTGATTGTTGAGTAAGTTTTTTATCATTAAAACTGGATGCTATGTATTGCCCCGGTGGTTAAATATCTAAAAGATACCGCCTGTATGGCAGCAAAAAAACAGCCTTCCTGGATCCCCGATAAAAACATTCGGG
>CAYTNB010000040.1:0-16695 GCA_964439085.1 uncultured Desulfobulbia bacterium
ACCGGTCAGTGCAGAGCATTGCGGATGGATTTCTTCAAGGCTTTAAGCTTGATAGGTTTAGGAAAAAAGTCGTGGACATCTTCGCGTAAAGCCTCGATGGCCACATCGAGGTTGGCAAATGCTGTAATCATTATTACCGAGATCTTCGGGTATAGCTGTTTAATGGTGCGCAGCACCTCAAGACCGTCAATCCCCTTCATTTTAAAATCGGTTACCACCACGTCGAATTTTTTTTCTTTAAGGCGGTCCAAGGCGGCATTGCCGGTTAAAAAACTTTCAACCTCATATCCCTCTTTTTCAAGGGATAATTTCATCATGTCGCAGACAATTTTTTCATCATCGACAATAAGAATACTATAACTGGGCATTGGGATACTCCTTAAAATTTTTAATAGTTGGCAAGGTAATTGTGAAAGTGGTTCCTTGTCCGACCACGCTTTTTACCTCTATTCTCCCCTTGTGTTTTTTGACAATACCGTAACTTACCCAGAGGCCCAGACCAGTGCCGCTGTCTTCTTTGGTACTGAAAAATGGATCGAAAATATGATCCAGAAACTCCGGTGCAATACCATTGCCGGTGTCGCTGATACTTATCTCTACCCCAGACTTTTCTCTTATAAAATTCGTAGAGATTGTAAGTTCACCCCCCGCACTCATAGACTGCGAGGCGTTAATCATCATATTAACCAATACCTGTTGAAACTGGTGACCATCGACATGTATGTTCGGGAGGTCGTCCGCCAGATGGAGCCTGGTCTTTATATTGCTTACCGTCAGTACATTTTGGACTAGCTCAAGAGAATGCTGAAAAATCTCATTCAAATCCCGTTCAATTAGCTTCGGCTCCTTGGGTTTAGAAAAATCCAGGAGGTTTTTGATGATTTCCTGCAAACGTTCGGTCTGCTCCTCAATTTGTTCCATGAAGCCTATGTGCTGGGCTTTATCAAGCTGATCGTAAACCTCGTTATAGGTCTGAGCAATTATGGCAATATTGTTTAAAGGATTATTTAGTTCGTGCGCCACGCCCGCCACCAGCACCCCAATGGAGGCCAGCCTTCTGGACTGTACAATCGCCCGTTCGCGTTTACTTAATTCCTCTGCCATGGAGTTGATGGCGTTAATCACCGATCCCATTTCATTGGCTGGCGGGGTGGCATCTATTTTCTGGAAGTTGCCCTTGGAAATTGATTTAGTGAGGGTTACAATCCGGCGCAACGACTTTCGAATATCCCGGACGATGAACAGGCTGAAAAAAAAGGCAAAAATAATGATAATCCATAATGAATGCCCCAGAACCTTACTGGTTTTAGTTATGATGTCCGAAACATGCTGACGTTCCAGACCGGTAATGTCTTCGGAGAAACGTTTAAGCTTTTGGCCAACCTGCCTTAGTTCCGCCCTTGTCCGGTAATCATTTTTATTATCTTCAATACCCAGGAAAACAAGTTTGGAGTAATCATTGAGAAATTTTTGAATCTGCAAAAATTTCTCAATGCCGACAGCCTTTATAATGGCGGGTTCCATATTGTTTAAGGCAACGCTTGTCTCCTGGGCTTTTTTCTGGATTTCTAAAAGTCCCCCCTTATCACCATACAAATAGTAATTTTTTTCAAGCAGCCGCATTTCAAGGAATGAGGTGTTTAATTTATCGGCGATCACCGTAAATCTAAATTTTGTAGAAATCTGATTAAAGCTGAAAACTGCGAACGTGGCTATTACGATGATAAGACCGAGGTTTACAAAGGTGGCAAGGTAGATTTTATTTTCAATTTTCATTGAACTTTGCTTGTCCTAAGACTGAAACGTGTTCCCAACTTGGAGAAATCTGCCGCTTGCTGGTGGGCCGGAATATACCACAACATCCCGTCAATGGCCAATAGCAAACCGATAAGGATAAGCATACCATAGAAAATGACATCCAGGCCAAACCCGAAATACATGATCAAGCCAATGCCTATGCTCATGAAGGAAATACCGGTGCGCGTAAAGGCCAGGCCGGTACGAGCCCGGGCATAGATGGTCCGGTTACAGGCGGCTATTGTGCGCTGGGCAGCCAAAACATTTCGTTCCCGAACCAAATGGGTGCGTTCCCGGCTGGCCGGAAAGGGGTAGAAGATTGTACAGAATTCCCCGAGAAAATCGCTTAAACGGGCAAGCATTGTATCTCTGGTGCTGGTTTTGAGCTGGGAGCCCTTAACAAAATGGAAATCCTCCAGGAACACCATGGTGGCAGCCGTAACTTCCATCAGGGTCTGGCCCCCCGGCGGTTTAAGTCGGGAGCGACGAACCTGGAGGTAAGCGGGCAGGCCGATGGTGCCCAGAATAAGACCTATAATCATGATGCTGTCTATTAATCCGAAGGTAGAGGCATGCTCATGATGAATGCGGGAATAGGCAAAAGTTATGGTGATCAGCGCCAGCCCGGACCGGGTAATAGCTAAGGCGGTCCGGCTTTTGGCCATGTCGGTGCGATAACAAGCGAGCAGCGTCCGCCACTGGGCCAGGGTGTTACGCCAGTAGGCCAGGTCGGTGCGCTCTGTACCAATCAGCGCACCCGGTTTGGCGTGGAGATAGTCCTCGGTAAACCAGGTAATGTCATCAGGCAGACAGACGTGGAATATATAAGGATCGGAACCGAGATAAGCTTCCACTTTGGCGGGCAGGGACGGATCCGTCGGGTTTGTACAGGCGATAACGATTGTTCCATCTTTCTCCTTGATAAGTGGAAACCAGCCCTCGGTGCGAAGTTGATCCGTCTTTATGCCGCATGTAAGCAGTTCCGGCGGCACCGGCAGCCGTTCATCGTATTCTATGAATGGACAGTTATAATGCTCAGCCAGGGCCTTCCGGAGAATTGAACGAGTCAGTCCGCATTCACGTATCAACACCCAAGACAGTGGCAGATGGTTATCGGTTGCGGTTTGGCAGGCCTCTTCAAATATCTCTACAGGAAGATAGCCTGAGGTGATCAGAGGGCTGAATGGATTTTTTAGGTTATCAAGTTTCACGATTGAATACTACTTTTTTCCAGGAACGGCACGGCACGCCGTAATCAGGGATAGTTATTTCCATATCTGCGGTGCAGTAAGGGAACTGTTTTCTTAATTTTTCCGCCGGCAGGGCGTGTAACAGGCCATCAACGATCAACGCCAGGCCTCCTAGCATCATGAATATTTCGTAACAGTGCCAAAAAACATTGGTTTTATGAAAATAAACGGTAAAAACCAGACCAATAAAAAAGAGGGTCAGGCCGGTACGAATAAAGGAATAACCCGTCCTGATGCGGGCCATAACCGTGCGCAGTCGACCCATGAGGTTGCGACGGTCAGCCAGAACGGTTCTTTCCAGGGCAACTCCGGTGGTCGCCCATATTCCGGCCGCCGCTCCTCTATGCACTGGCAGAGGGGACATTGCAAGCAAGGACCCGGAAAGATACCGATGAGGAAAGAAAGAATCCCAGATATTCTCTTTAGTGTTCATACGTCGAACCGAGTTGAATCCTTCCTTGGCGGCTTGATGACCCCGGTAATACCAGAATAGGCCCTCGGCGATCATTATGAAACCGATCCCCACCAGAGAAAAATCAAAAAAGCGCCATAAGTCGGTGGAATAGGAGCGGATCAGGGCAAGCCCCAGGCCGGCAAAGGCCCCGCCGGTACGCACAAAGGCCAGCCAGGTTCTGACGTTGGACATCCAGGTCCTGAAGCAGGCCAAGGTCGCCCGCTCTTCTGCGTAATCGGTTCTGTCACTGGCCAAAAACCTGCGCCGCATAACTGGTGAAAGGCCGGCCCAGTTGGCTCGAAGAGCGGCTGCGCCAGGTACTTCCGGCGTACGGCTGAAAGTGGGACAGACGTCCACGTTATCTACCTTGAGTACAGAGGTTCCGCCGGTGGGGGTTGTGGAGGCGTAAGAAGGGAACCCGGTGTTTATTTTTCTTGACGCCAGATATTTGATCATATTGATGATAACCATGTATGCGCCAAGCAGCATCAAAGGCACCTCCAGAACGAGAGCGGCAGATGTCTTGGTTCCCAGGATGGGAGGAAAGGTGCGGATGAAAAGCATGCCAATGGCAATGTACGAAAAGCCGGTGCGTACCAGAGAAAGTTTAGTTCTGCTTTTGGCCAACAATGTTCGGTAAAGAGCCAAGAGAGATCGGCGGCCGGCAAGGTAAACACGCACCTTTGCCAGCGGCGTTCTGCCGGAGCATGGCGGAAAACCGGGGTTAATATCCTGATTGTGCTCTATAATCCGGCGCAGGTCGGCAGGGTAGGTTAAAACAAACTCGACTTCATTGACCTGCAGCCTGTTCTTGATATCCAAGGACAGTTCCTGAGATGGTCGGCAAGTGATAATCGTGGCTTTTTTATCGGCAACTATTTGGGGAAACCAGCCGCATTCCTTGAGATATTCCAAATCCAGTTGCCTTAATATATCCGGCGAACCGACTATGCTTTCGCTGAACAACACCCAGGGACAGCCGTACTCTGATGCTTGTCTGGTCAAGTGTGTAGCCCCCGCACCCGACATAATATTTTGTTCTTTTATGCTCATGGAAAAATAAAAAATCTGCAAATATTATAAAAATGGTAATTTATTACAAGCCTCTGTCCCAGGAGGATGTCCGAGAATAGAGAGCCAACTGCAAAGTTGTAAAAGTTCAAGTACACATGATACCTGCACTTTTTTGTTTTTGTTTGTAAGCGATCCGGCCTTTCGACGCAACAAAAAAAATGGTGCTCTGACAAATGAGGAAATAATAGGGGTAAATCGAAAGCGCCGGTAAAAGATGGCAAAGAGTAAGAGGGAAAGCCCCCTCCCATTTTGTTTTTTGCTAAAACGTTATCTCACTCTTCTGATGTTAAAATGGAATTAGGCCTTGAAGCTGTACTAACATTAACAATGTCAACTATTTATTGGCGTGGAAAAAACCTGAGTGAAGAAAATTCATTACCAGATTTGCGGTAATTATTTCATGATGTATTTTTGTGTGCTTATATGGCAATATAGCAAAATCTTTCATGCCTTTAAGTTTGGTTGAGCTAACAGAGACCCTGCCGTCATTTTCTTTTTCTAAAAAGATTCTGCTAATAAACCTATTTTTGTCGCCAGCAATCACGCCAAACTCAACATTGTTTATATCTCTTCCTGGTATTTTGCTAATATTTTTAGTACGAAGAGAGAATAACCCTTTAAATACTCTCGTTAATATAGGAGATAATTTAAAAGCAAAATCTGCTAAATCAGAGCCGTTTACAGGGGAGCCAATTAGCACACAGCGACCTGCATTTGATAATTTGACTTTGGATAAAAAATTTAACAGAATCAATCCCCCCATGCTATGGCCTACAAAATGTATTTTCCCCTCTAATAAATCCAATTGGTTAAACTGTTTAGTCAGTATTTTTGTGCATTTCTCAATAGATTCAAATGTTGTCGGGAGGTTTACCGTTAATGCATTAATTTTATTGGTACACAAAAATGATTTCAATGGGAACATATCTCTTTCTGACCGAAGAAATCCATGTACAAGAATAATATTACTGATCATTTTAACTCCGCAGGTTTTCCTTTTTGGTAAAATGATAACGATGACTATAGACGGCAAAACCCCGTAATCCTTATTAGGATTACGGGGTTTATATAACATGTGCTTATGAAATTTTAAAATGGTGGAGGCGCCGGGAGTTGAACCCGGGTCCGAAAATACTCCCCCGCAGACATCTACATACTTAGTCCTGTTTAGTTGCTTATCGCGCCTATGCCCCTTCAGGACCAAAAGGCTTTTGGCGCTACCCTGCTAAAGTTTCGCCAATCAGTCACAGGTACCCTGAACGGCTATCCCACGTAGTCGGCGCTCTTACCAAACCCCATGGAAGAAGGTAAGGCAGAACGGTAGCAGATCTAAGCTGCTACAGCGTTACTATAGTCGTCTGCAACTATATTTTTTCTCCTTTTTTTACGAGTGTGAAGAAACTCGGTATGCAGTCTGAGCTTACATATCCCCGTCGAGGCCGTTTCGCCCCCATTTCAAAGATCAATATTATTATACCTATTACCCTTATTTAGCCGGGAAAGCTCTCTATTTGACTCACGTTCTTTAATTGTGGCTCGCTTGTCGTACATCTTCTTACCCTTGGCAAGACCCAATGACAGTTTTGCCCGGCCATTAGCTTTAAAGTAAATATTAAGTGGGATTAAAGCAATCCCCTTTTCCTGAACTTTGCCTATTAACTTTTTAATCTCTCGACTATTTAAGAGTAATTTCCTTGCCCGCATTGGCTCTGGGATAGAATTGGTGGTGAAGTCATAGGGAGAAATGTGGACGTTGTATAGAAATACCTCACCTTTGATGATTCTGGCATAACCGTCCCGTAAGTTAACCTTGCCAGCTCGTAGAGATTTCACCTCAGGGCCCAATAATACCATGCCGGTCTCAATGGTGCTTTCGATAAAATACTCGTGAAAGGCCTTTTTGTTTGAGGCTACTACCTTTCCATTTATGTTGGTTTTTTTCTTTGTTTTTGCCATGATCTATTTTTTGCAGCTTGGGTTAAGACGCCCCCGCAATTCTGATTGCCTCCTCAAAGGTGGTAATACCATTATTTACTTTCAGCCAGGCATCATCAAACAAGGTGGTCATGCCATTTTTTATGGCGTTTTTCCGCAAGATGTTTTCCTGAGGCGAAGAGGTTGTTAATTTTTGCATCTCTCCTGTCATCGGAAATATTTCAAATATTCCGCAACGCCCCAGGTATCCTGTACCTCGGCATTTCTGACAACCCTTTCCCTTCTTTAGGATGATTGTTTCGTTAGCTGGGGCAGGAAAACCCAAGGCAGCTAATTCCGCACCACTGACCTCTATATCTTCGGCACAATTGGGGCAGACTTTACGAACGAGACGTTGAGCCATGGCTCCTAACATTGTAGATGCCACCATAAAAGGCTGTACCCCTAAATCTATTAAGCGGGGAATGGCTGCGATGGCGTCATTCGTATGCAGAGTCGAAAACACCAAATGGCCGGTAAGGGCGGCCTGAACGGCATGTCTGGCAGTATCCAAATCACGAATCTCGCCGATCATAATTATATCGGGGTCTTGCCGCAAGATATTTTTGAGAATAGATGAGAAGGTCACATCAGCCGAAGTTTGCACGGAAATTTGATTAAATTCCTCATGTACCATTTCGATGGGGTCTTCAACGGTAATGATATTTTTTTCTGGGGAGGCTATATTCTTCAGCGTTGAATAAAGAGTGGTGGATTTGCCGCTGCCAGTGGGGCCGGTTATTAAAATAATGCCATGCGGGGCGTGGGTAAATTTTTCATAGACGGCCAGGTCATGTTCTGAGAAACCAATATGGCCTAAATCCTGGAATAGAACGTTAGGGTCTAAAATTCGCAAGACGGCCTTTTCTCCAAAGGCCACCGGGATGGTTGAAACCCGAATTTCCGCCTCTTCGCCGTTGTGATCAACCTTGATGCGGCCATCCTGGGGGCGGCGTTTTTCGGCAATATTAAGGCGTGATAGTGATTTTATTCTGGAGATAATGGCCGCATGTACAACCTTGGGAAGTTTGTAAATGGTGTGCAGTATGCCGTCAATTCTAATTCTGATGATGCAATGTTCCCGCTTGGGCTCAATATGAATATCACTGGCGTGTTGGTCGAAAGCGTAATTGAACATATGATCGACCGCCGAGGTTATATGTTGGTCGGAGGATGCTATTTCGTTACTGGAAGATATTTTGACGTATTGTTCCAAATTACCCAGATCAACACCTCCCGGCCCCTGTAAGTCATGCTCAGCGGCGGAAATAGAGGATTGAAAACCAAAAAATTCGGCAAGAATTTTGAGGATATCAGCTTTGGGGCTTATATAGGGCTGAATTTTTGTTTGGTTAGCCCGCTCTAACTCGCCCAGAACATTAATATTTTGGGGGTCATAAAGGGCAACTGCCAAAATGCCGTTTTTGATCTCAAAGGGTAGAAGAAGGTGCTTTAGCGCAAAGGTCTTGGGGATAGTTTTGGTGACCGTCTTCAAATCAAGTTCTAATGGATCAAGTTTTTTAAAAGGCAGGTGGTGATCCTGAGCTACGTGGCGCATGATTAATTCTGCCGTAAGTTCACGCTCTGAGCTGTCTGGCAGTTCGAAATGCAGGGAAGTTATAATGTCAATCAGGTCGGGAGAATTGCTTGATAAATCTTTAGTGCCTTTTGCTGCTCTGATCTGCTGCTGGCGAATGAGGGTGTGGCGTTGGTGGTTTTTTTTCAGGATGATCTGTTCCCGCTGCTTTTTGTTTAACAGCTGATGTCTGATTAACAGGTCGAGAAGATATGATTCATCATGAATTGATTTATTCTTTTTGGCCGAAGCTATCATAGTCTGTACAGCATACTAAAATTATTAATAATTTTACAGCATAAATTATGGGGTATGTCGTTTCAAAAATGGCAATTATGGTTTATAGTTGCTCTGGGAGTCTTAATTGCTCGGTTGGGTTGTAAAGAGTTACTTAAGGAAAGTTATAAGGTAATTTATGGTCGTACCTTGCTATTGATGGCATCGTAAAAAGTACCCAAAAGGGGCATAGCAATCCGATCTACTGCGTTGTAGCAATTTTTTAGGCACGAGGCATACCATATGTATGGCCTCGTACCTAAAAAATCACTACGCCTCGGAGTCTCACTCTGTTCGCTTACCTGTACATCAAACTTTTCGCGGTCTACGCTTAGGTATTTAGTCATCCCGAGACTTTTTACGAGTACATCTTCATTAATAAGTAACAAAAAGAAAGCAGTCACTTCGGTATGTTTGTGGCGCTAGTATCGCAAAAATAAAAATATATGAAACCGCAAAAAAGAATATTTATTGAAGATATCCAAGAGGCAGGGGCCGTCGATGGCCTGTTTCTGGTTAAGGAAATGAGCCAGTATGAGACCAAGGCTGGTAAGCCATATTTACGTTTGATTTTAATGGATAATACCGGCGAGATCCCGGCCATGATCTGGGAAAATGCCCGGCAGTTGGCACCGCTTTGTCAGCCAGGCAAGATAGGCCGTTTTGTGGGACAGGCTCTGTCATATAAAGGCTCTATGCAATTGAAGGTTGTGAAGGTTAAAGAGGTTAATGATGTCGATGTTGACCTTGACCAGTTTATGCCAACAACATCTCATAATATGGTCGAGATGCTCGAAGAATTATCCGGTCTTATCAAATCAGTTAATGAGCCTCATCTTAGAGAGCTGCTTTTGTCGTTTGAAAATGATCGTGAGCTCTGGACATTGTTTGGAAAGGCCCCGGCGGCCAAAACCATGCATCATGCCTATATCGGTGGTCTACTTGAACATACCCTTGGCATATGCCGGGCTGTCGATACAATTACGCCATTATACCCAGGCATAAATCGAGATCTTTTAATGGCTGGGGCAGTGTTGCATGATATGGGCAAGGTGAAGGAATTCTCTTTTGAGGTGCCTCCTTTTAATTATAGTGATCAGGGCCGTTTGTTGGGGCATATGACAATTTGCCAGGAAATGCTGCGTCAGAAGGTTGCCACTTTGACCGATTTTCCTGAGCATACCGCTTTATTGCTTCAACATCTGATTTTAAGCCACCATGGCCGTTATGATTATGGATCTCCCGTCCTGCCTATGACCTGCGAGGCTCTGGTGCTTAACTTTCTGGATGATTTGGATGCCAAAATGAATTATCTGTATCGTCTGAGCAGTAAAACGGCAGGGGATGATTACGAATGGACGGATTATCAACGGAATATGGAACGATATTTCTACGTTACCGGTCATTCTGCCCAGTCCGTGGTGCAGGAAGATGGTCCAGGGATTGTTGAGCCAGCACCAGTGGCGGCTGCCAAACCTGCTGGGGCAAGGGATGCTGCCGTCCCCAAGCAACCAACTCTTTGGGACGAATAGATGCGTTCGTTTGCATCCACGGGTCATGGTCAGGGACGGGCTAAAGATATTTTACTAAGGGCCTGGACTGGTGACAAAATAAGCCATGCCTATTTATTCAAAGGCCCGGCCGGGGTAGGAAAAAAGAGTGTGGCTATGGCCTTTGCCGCCCTGTTGAATTGTCAAGACCCTCAGTTGTCTGATAATTGTGGGCAATGCCCATCGTGCAAAAAACTGGCTTCAGGGAATCATCCGGATTTTATTGAAATTGTCCCGGATGGCACCATGGTCAAGATAGATCAAATCAGGGAGTTAAAAAGGATACTCGCTTATTCGCCTCTTGAGGCCAGGACCCGGGTCGTTTTTATTGCTGATATTCATGCAGTTATGACACGAGCGGAGGTGGCTAATAGTCTGTTAAAGACCTTGGAGGAACCGCCGGTCGATACGATTTTTATCTTAACGGTTGATGAAGCAGCAGAAGTTTTACCAACCATTATCTCTCGTTGTCAGGAGGTGCCATTCTACTCACTGACCTATGATGTTATTCTGCAAATATTGCTGGATAAGGGGGTAGAGGCTGAAACCGCTCAAGTCATTGCCCAGGTTAGTGAAGGAAGTTTAGGCCGAGCCGAGGCCTTGGCGGCAGGAAATTTGCTGACTCTGCGGCGGCAGGTCGTTGAGGCGTTAAGTCGGCTGGAAATGAGTCAGCCGGAATGTGTAACGATTATTTTAGATTTGGCGGCAAGTTGTGTGGAACTGGCAAATATGGATGAATTTCTGGATCTTTTGCTGCTTTGGATTCGAGATCTTATGGTGTTGCGTACTTCCGGCCCAGAAAGTGCGGTTTTAAATTTGGATTTGATCCATCTTTATGCCGACAGTTGGGATCGCTGGAATTTACCTGAACTTTCTGATAAACTACGACTTATAGCCCAGGCCCAAAAAGAACTGGTATATAATTGCAAGAAAACGGCTGTCTGTGAGGCCCTTTTCTTTGGCTTGCTGATGCCGCTGAGGGCTTAGCATATAACTAACACCCCACGAGGGGGTATCGGAACGTTTACCTAGTACCTTATAAATTGTTTTCTAAAAAACAGGTAAGCGGAGCGGAGCGAAGACTCCGAGAAAACAATCTGTAAAGTACTAATAAAAAAAATGGTGTAACCTGGAGCCTTTCCAGCTTGTAAACCTGACCATATATGACTGGTATATTATGAATAGTTCTGAAAAAAATGTGTTATTAGAAGTGCCACCAGATCCACGTCCAGAGTCTGACCAACCGAAAATCTATCGGATTAGGTTTCGGGAGGGGATGCAGTTTCATTCAGCAATTAGTAAGATTCGAAATATAAGGGACAATGAGTTGGTTATGATTAAGACCGATCATGGCCTGGAACCTGCCAGTATTGCGGGATTCAGTGCGTCCTATCCTGAAGATACCAGAAACAAATTGGCAATATATAATATTGTCAGGCGTGCTAACCGAGAGGAAATTGACAAATATGTCAATTGGGTCAAACGGGAAGAAGATGCCTTTGTGGCCTGTCGGAATAAAATAGAAGAATTGAGTTTGCCCATGAAACTGGTGCGGGTGGAGCGCTTCTTTAATGGCAGCAATATTGTCTTTTATTTCACTGCTGACAATCGGGTTGATTTCCGGGACCTGGTTAAAATGTTAGTGCAGGAGTTTAGAACCAGGGTGGAGATGCGGCAGGTTGGGGTGCGGCACGAAACCAAGATGGTTGGCGGGATCGGTTATTGTGGTCGGGAGTTATGCTGCTCTTCGTTTATGAAGAAGTTTATGCCAGTTTCCATAAAGATGGTTAAAGAACAGGATTTGCCTTTGAATCCTACAAAAATTTCAGGGGTATGCAATCGCTTGCTCTGCTGCTTGACGCATGAATTTAGTACCTATAAGTCCTGCAAAAAGGGAATGCCCAAAATGGGGAAGATTGTTAAATTTGATGGTCGCCAGTATAAGGTTGCCCACCGAAATATATTGCAGGAAACTGTGAAACTAGTTGCCTTGGATGCCCGAGATGAGTTTGTAATTTTAGGACGGGCCGAATGGGGACGAGTCAATGTGGTAGCTGGTGGATCTCAAAAAAAGGAAGAAAAAAAACCTAGAAAGGCAGAGGGGGGTAAACACGCTCCTGGATTGTCAGATAAAAGAACAACAAAATCGCCGAATGATAAAAAAAAGGTAAGGAACAAAGGAAAAACAGAGGATAAGTCTGCCTCTGCAAATTCTTCCAGACGGTCTAAAACCAAAAAAACACGTCGGCCTAGAAGGGCTAAAAAACAATGAAGTCATATATAACAACACCAATATTTTACGTTAACGCCCAACCTCATCTTGGGCATGCATACACTGCGGTGGTGGCGGATACTTATAATCGCTTTAAAAAATTATGTGGGAGTGAGAGCCGGTTTCAAACAGGGACGGATGAACATGGGGATAAAATCGCTGCTGCCGCTGTTGATAATGATATTACCCCGCAGGCCTATGCCGACAATATCAGCGGCATGTTTCGAGATTGTTGGCCGCATCTTTTAATTGAGCCTGATAACTTTATAAGAACCACTGATGAGGCTCATAAAAAGGTGGTTGGTAAGGTACTTCAAAAACTTTATGATGCCGGCGATATTGTCTTTAGTGATTATAGCGGTTTGTATTGTCAGGGCTGTGAGCGTTTTCTTACTGAAAAGGAGTTGGTAGACGGGCTTTGTCCTGATCACCAAAAGGCTCCGGAAGAGGTTACAGAGAGTAATTACTTCTTTAAAATGAGTAAATACCAGGATTGGCTCCTTAGGTACATTGAATCTCATCCTGAATTTATTACTCCGGTTCGCTATCGTAACGAGGTATTATCCTTTCTTATGGAGCCTCTGGAAGATTTGTGCATTTCAAGACCAATCAGCCGTTTAACCTGGGGGATTCCCCTGCCCTTCGATAATAATTTTGTGACCTATGTCTGGTTCGATGCCCTCTTGAATTATCTCAGCGGGTTAGGCTATGATCCAAAAGGTGAATCTGGAGAACTCTTTGAAAAATTCTGGCCGGTGGCAGAACATGTTATAGCGAAGGATATCCTAAAGCCTCATGCCATCTTCTGGCCCACTATGCTCAAATCCATGGGAGTTGCACCTTATCGACGGCTGCATGTACACGGCTATTGGAATATTAACGAAACCAAGATGTCAAAGAGTATTGGCAATGTCGTTAAGCCCCAGGATATGGTAGAGGAATACGGAGCTGATGGGGCACGTTATTTCATGTTGCGGGAAATGTCATTTGGTCTGGATTCATCTTTCTCTTCTGAGGCGGTCGTGAATCGTTATAATTCTGATTTAGCTAATGATCTTGGTAATCTTTTTAGCCGAACCATGGCGATGGTAAAAAAGTTCACCGGTGGTGTGGTGCCAGCCTCGCCCCTTGAAAAAAATGAAATTGATAGTCAATTGCAAACTGCGGCACATGAGATGATTCATGAGTACTGCCAGAGGATGGAAGATTTCGCCTTTCATCAGGCCTTGAGGGCTGTGTGGGAGGTAATTAGTCTGGCAAATAAATATATTGTCGAAAATGCGCCCTGGGAGTTGGCAAAAGACACCGAAAAACGTCCACGTTTGGAGGAGGTTATCTATAATTTACTGGAGACCTTGCGGCTGATTGCTTTGCCCTTACACGCCATTATGCCGCAGACAGCAGCTAAAATGTGGGAAATCTTGCATGTCCCAGGGCCCGCAGACCTGAAAACACAGGGGCAATGGGGTGGTGTTCTTGTCTCGGGAATGCCGGTGAAGCTTGATAGTCCCCTCTTTCCTCGTTTAGAGAAAAATGATGCAG
Organism: uncultured Desulfobulbia bacterium; assembly: GCA_964439085.1. Classification (GTDB taxonomy): domain Bacteria; phylum Desulfobacterota; class Desulfobulbia; order Desulfobulbales; family VMSU01; genus JAADIV01. The sequence goes on from CAYTNB010000040.1 coordinate 13,766, forward strand.
ATAATGCTGTGAAAAATAGTCCAAAACAAGAAAAATCTGCCCATGGAAAAGTTAAAAAGCCGTCTGGGAAGTCGCCAAAAAATGTCGAAAATTCTGGTGTAACTTTTGAAGATTTTCAGCGTTATGATTTACGTGTTGCCAATATTGTAGCAGCAGAGAAAATTGCAAAGTCCGAGCGGCTTTTAAAGCTAACGGTTGAGGCTCCTGAACAGCGGACTATTGTCGCTGGAATCGCTGAGTATTACAGTCCGGAGGAGGTAGTGGGTAAGCAGGTCATTATTGTTGCGAACCTTCCTCCCGCAAAATTGATGGGGGTTGTCTCGCAGGGCATGGTTTTGGCGGCCAAGGATGCTGATGGCCATTTGGTTCTGTCGACCGTCTCAGGAGGGGTAATGCCAGCAGGTAGTAGAGTCGCATGATGTCCCCCAAAAAGATTAATAATGCCTTTGAGGGGGTAGAACGTCAATGCGTATCTCTGCCTTTTGCCAAAGTCAAAATATTTAATAAAGTTAACATGTTAACCTGCTTTTGCCTCCTAAAAGAAAGTGGCTCGGATAGTTTTGTTGAGATTTTTAAACAGGTAATTAGTAAATTATGTGAGGCAAATGGCCTGCGGTATTTGTTTTTGGAGCCATCAAAGACCTTAAGGGACGTTGGTGGAAATTTAGATGTTAAGGATGCTCGGCAGGGCATGAGTTCTGAGGCTTTGCCGTCTTGTCAGGTGAGTGTAGAGGAAAAGATACAACTCTTTAGCTTTCTCAGAAAAGGATGAAAATGGCCGACGTACCGCGGATTATTTGTATTAGCAGTGGAAAAGGTGGGGTTGGTAAAACCTCTATTTCGGTAAATATGGCTGCCGCCTTAGCCCAGTCTCAGAAGAGGGTTTTACTCGTTGATGGAGACCTGGGCCTTGCCAATGTGGATATTGTTTTGGGAATAAACGCCAAACATACCCTCCAGGAATCTGTGGAAGCGGGCTTGCCTATCGAGGATGTCCTGGTGGAGATTATGCCCGGCTTCTCAGTTCTGCCTGCAAGTTCTGGAGTTCCTGAAATGGCCAGTTTGGCCTATGAAGACCAGGCCTACTTGACCGATTCCCTGGAAAACATAATTGGAGACTTCGATTATGTCTTGTTGGATACAGCGGCAGGAATTGGGGAGTCGGTTCTTTGGCTGAACCAATGGGCAGACGAAAATTTTGTTATAATGTCCCCTGATCCCACTTCCATGACGGATGCCTATGCTTTGATAAAGGTTTTGAATCAAAAATATGGTAAATCTCTTTTTCGCTTAGTCATAAATAGTGTTAAAAGTAAGAAGGAGGGGCAAGAAGTTTTTGCGAGCATAGCCACAGTTTTAGAAAAATTTCTAAATATCAGTCCCGAACTTTTGGGGGTTGTTCCGCTGGACAGCAATGTCAGTAAGGCCATTCGTTTTCAACGGCCATTTTTGTTGAACACACCTGAATGTAAAGCTAGTCTGGCAATTAGGGAGCTGGAACAGGCGGTATTTAATTTATGAATTTGAAGATGCCAGGTGTCTCGGCAATGAGCGATTGACTTTGGACGAATTCAGGGCAAAACATGGTTGTTGAAGTGCACAACCTGAAACATTATAAATTAATTTAAAAGAAAGCGGAAAATCATGTTTGTAATTACTAATTTTTTGAATGCTGTGGCGACCCTAATTGATTTTGTTTTGGGTGCTTATATGTGGATTGTGATTGGCCGTGCCGTTATTTCCTGGGTAAATGCTGACTCCTATAACCCGATTGTGCAATTCTTGTATAACGTAACGGAGCCTTTGATGGAAAAAATTCGGCGGGCTTTGCCCATTGCTGTTGGCGGTATTGATTTTTCTCCAATGATCTTGATTATGGTAATTTTGTTTCTACAAAGTTTTTTGGTGCCTACTCTACATCATTTAGCTTCAATTATTGGCTGACCAAGTAATTTTAAGGTATGAGGGTACAAATATGACTATGTCACCGCAGGAAATTCAGGCTAAACAATTCCATGTTCGCTTCCGTGGCTTTGATGTTGAAGAAGTTGATGGCTTTCTGGAACAAATCGCCGAGCATTACCTGATGCTTATTGAAGAAAAAAAATCCCTGGCATCTGTTGTTGATTCCTTAACGGCAGAGCTTAATTCTCTTAAAAATGAGGAGAATTCTTTTAAAAATGCTATTATTTCGGCTCAGAGAGTGGCCGATGAGATGATGCAAAGGAGCCAGGATCAGGCAAATTCTTTATTGGCTAAGGCCCAGGATGAGGTCTCGGAACTTAAAGATGCGGCTCATAAAGAAATATCCGCACTTGAGTATCGTGTTGATGAGTTACGCGGTGTCCAAACCAGATTGCGTGATGATCTACGGCAGGTTATAGGCACATATTTGGAGCAAATCGAACAGACTTTTGGCACTTTAAACACAGATAATCTCGTAGAATCAATAACTACCGAGACTACTGGCCTGGAGGATGTCGAAATAGTTGAAAGACCGGATGATGAAGTGGAAGCCTCCGTTGATGCGGAAGCTGGAATCGCTGGCTTGGGTGAACTCTACGAAAAAATTGATTTAGGTTCTGACGGCGATAGCTTATTAGAAAAAGAATCTCCAGGCGAGGATTTGAGTGCTATTAATTTATCGGAGGCGGGTTCTGCCATTCCAGACTTGGACGATGAGGTAATGTTTACCCTGGACGACCCTCTTGATAAGGTCGAATTTGATATTAATCTTTCTGAGGATGACAAAAGGTAAACACTTTAGACGTCATGGATGACACCCTGTAACGACGTCGGGAGTCGTCCAGGATGTCTGATAGTTGACAAAGTTAATTGGTCATCATTTCAATGTGTTACGGGTGTCAACCATATCAGTACCTTACAGATTGTTTTCTCGGAGTCTGCGCTTACCTGTTTTTTAGAAAAGA
>CAYTNB010000041.1:0-16679 GCA_964439085.1 uncultured Desulfobulbia bacterium
TGGGTATAAATCGCCAGCAAATTTTGAAACTGAATGGGCAAATTATCGAAAAGTGGCTTAACAGACTCTCTCCACTAGATCGGGGAAGGATCACAAGGACAAAAGAAGAAATTTGGGACTGGATTGAACCACTCCTGAACAAACAAAATCAAGGGGAAAGTGTTACCTCGATTTCGTGATTTTTAATGGATTTTTATTGCACACATACAGTTAGACTGTTCAATTATGACAAATATAATTATTGAAAAAATTGTTTTAGGTGGCCTGGGGCTGGCATATCTGCCAGACGGGATGGTGGTTCTTATTCCAGATGTTTTGCCGGGAGAGGAGGTTCTGGCCAATGTCTTGCGACGGCACAAAGGTTATGCCGAGGCAGAATTGCTGGAGGTTGTTAAGCCATCGGCTCATCGTGTTGCGCCGCCTTGTCCTGATTTTGCCCGGTGCGGCGGTTGTAAGCTTATGTATGCCGACTATGCGCTGCAATGCCGTATTAAGGATAGTTGTTTGCAAGATGTTTTGGCTCGAAATCTAAATGGTGCTAGTAAACAAAAAATTAATTTTGTAGAATTTGTACCCTCGTCCAAAAATTTAGGTTATCGGCAGCGGATCAGATTGCAGGCCGACGAACGGGGGCGGCTTGGTTTTTTTCAGGCCCAAACCCACCAACATGTGAATATCGCAGCCTGTTTGCTGGCTGAACCTGCCTTGAATGAGGTGTTGGCATTATTGTCTGAGGCTCCGGAGATGATGAAGTGGGGCAGGGTGCTGGCGACGGTTGAACTGTTGTTTAGTCCTGTTGACGAGCAGGTTGTGGTTATTGTTCATCTTAAACGCCGGGCCAGGCCCGCTGATCGAAAGGCAGCAGAAAACATTGCCAAGCGGGCGGGGCTAATTCGTGCTATTTGGCTGGCGGCCGAGGGCGCATCTATGGATGGGCCTTACGCTGGGCAGAGTGGTTTGGCTAAAGAGGATGTCGCTATCCGCTTTGAACAACATCTTTTGGGAGAGCAGTCCTTGGCCATGGGCTTTGAGGCCGGTGGCTTTTGTCAGGTAAACTTAGGTCAGAATGATGAGCTGATTAAGCTGATGCTAGCTTGGGCTGGGGTAGGGCCGGACGAGAGGGTACTTGATTTGTATTGTGGTCTGGGTAATTTGTCTCTACCTATTGCTCGGCATGTTGGGGATATCGTGGGTATTGATGCCCAGCGGGCAACTATTCGTAGCGCTCAAAATAACGCTCGTAATAATAAAATAGATAATTGTCTTTTTATTCAGGCCAATGTTGGCAAAGCTTTGCGGGAATTACTGCGGGATAAGGAATGTTTTGATCTGATTATTCTTGATCCGCCTCGGCAAGGATGTAAGGACGTTGTTGATTATCTGCACCAGTTTGGTGCTAAACGGCTTATTTATGTTTCCTGCGATCCGGCGACTTTGGTTCGTGATCTTAACGCCCTTGCTAATTGTGGTTATGAATTACAAAAAATATGCGGTCTTGATATGTTTCCGCAGACCAGCCACATGGAAACCATTGCCTTGCTTGACAGAGTGGCAGGTAAATGAGCCAGTCGGAGACTCTGGACGGCATGGCTAGTTAAAAATTATGACTTTTTTAAAATGAGCAGGTATGATATTTGGTGCATGCGTAAAAAGTCTTGGGGATAGCGAGTAGCTAAGCGTAGACTGAGAAAAGTTTGATATACAGGTAAGCGAACGGAGTGAGACTCCGAGGCGTAGCAATTTTTTAGGTGCGAGGCCATACATATGGTATGCCTCACACCTAAAAAATTGCTACAACGCAGTAGGTCGGATTGCTATGCCCCTTTTGGGTACTTTTTATGACGCCATCATAATTTGCGAAGATTTTAAGATCGTATCTACGAAAATTAACTGAAAGGAGAGTTCTTCATGCCATCTGATTATATGCTCTATGTGGGTGCCATAGCCCTGGGAGCTTTACATGCCTTTGAACCAGGACATGGCAAGACTCTTATTGCTGCCTATATGATTGGCACCAAGGGGCGAGCTGTTGATGGAATGTTTTTGGGTTTGATCGTGACATTTACTCATACCTTCAGCGTTATTTTGTTGGGTGTTATTGCCCAAGTCTTGTCTCATAGCTACTCTGAATCTCAACTGCATGCCTGGTTGGGACTGGGGTCTTCGGCGATTATTCTGGCGGTTGGTATATGGATGTTGAAACAGAGATTGAGTAGCTCGACAGGGCATAATCATATCCATCTTTTTGGTGGTGGCCACGATCATGGGCATAACCACGGTCATGAACATTCTCATGCAAAGTCAGCAGAGCATAGTCATTCGCACGACGATTCTTGCAGCCATAGTCATAGCCCGGAGGTCGTGGTGACGGAGCGGTATAATAAGTGGAATCTCTTGTTGTTGGGGATTTCCGGCGGTTTGATTCCCTGTCCGGCCGCCATTGCTACTTTGCTTGCAGCTATTGCCGCTGGCCGAGTAGCTCAGGGGTTAATTATGGCTGTTTTCTTTAGCTTGGGCCTGGGGCTGGTAATGATGACTATTGGCTTGGTATTATCTCAAGCGGGCAGGTTTACGGAAAGAATAGGAGCCAATCAGGAATTTAGTCGCCGCATGGGGATTTTGAGTGCTTTAATTATTATAACTTTAGGCGGATACACCCTTTTTACTTCTTTCCAAGGGCTCATTAATCTTTAAAACATTGCGATGTTGACCTTCCGGTTCAGAACGGCTAATATAAGTGCTACTTATCTGAATTTTGTCACACGGAGAGTGCGTCTTATATTATGAAATTTTCTATTTGTCTAATTTTTACTATTTTATTCTGTGCTGTCAGGCCCGCTGCAGCGCATATTTCTCAGAATATGCCTGATGCGGTGGCAGAGATGGAATATCGCATTCTGCTGGATTTTCAGCCGGAGAAAAATGATATTCGTAATAAATTGGGTATGGCACTTTTCAGGATGAAAAAAACCGCTCAGGCAGCGAAAGAATTTAAGATTGTCCTGGTTAATGATCCTAAAAATTTTAATGCCACCGATGCTATGGGTTTGGTGTTGCTTAAACGTGGAGAAGCACTCAAGGCTCTGGCACAGTTTAAGGCGGCCATTGCCATTAAATCCTCTGATATCTTGGTGTATTACCATCTTGGTCTTGCCTATATCCAGTTGAAAAATCTGCCTATGGCCCAGGCTGCCCTTAAAACCTGCCTGGAAAAATCGGTTTTGCCTGATCAGCTGCCGCTTAATAAACAAGTTAGGAACAAATTGCTTAAGGTAAAAGAACTGCTGGTGCAGGTGAATAAAGATTTGGTAACAGCCTTTACGCCCACCGCTTTGTCCCCCAAATTTATTGAAATATGAACAAGTCATACCGCCATGTTAGCTGATGCTGATGTAAGAGTTATTCAATTGCCTCTGGCGCAGGCGGTTTCTTTAGGTCTCGGGTTACTTATCTCGCTGGCTTTTTTAGTCTTCCATCGCCATGCCGATGGTGAACAGGGTTCTCAGCACCATCATCATCGGGATGGTGAACCCGATTGGTCGGTTCCTGCCATTGATGACCATGCCGACCTTCATTCTTTCTTCCATGACTGGGATCCTCGTCTGAAAATTGCTTCCTTATTTCTTTATTGTTTTCTGGTTGTCTCAATTCATTCTGTCTTTTGGAGTTTTGTGTCTCTGGTGGTCTCAGTGCTGGCAATTATGGTTAGCCATCTTCCCTGGAGTGGCTCAATTCGGAGGCTTATGGCTATGTCCGGATTTCTGGCCATGTTTATGATTGTTATGCCCTTTACTGTGCCATCTCGTCCAGGTGAAACTTTGCTTGTGGTTGAAGGACTTAGCCGTTTCCCATTTCATGTCAGCGGTTTTTTATTGGCGTTGAAAGTGGTTTTGAAGGCTGCGGCCATAGCTTTGATGATGGAACCTCTTTTCGCCACATCCCCCCTTGCAGTTACCTTAAATGCTCTAGCCGGGCTTGGTATCCCTAAAACTATTTGTCAGATGGTCTTATTATCTCATCGCTATATTTTTGTGTTTTTACATGAAATGAAACGGATGTATCGTGGCATGATGGTGCGGGGATTTCGTCCACGTACCAGCTTTGCGACCATGCGAACGGTCGGTAATTTTATGGGGATGCTTTTTGTCCGCTCCTTTGACCGAACCCAAAGAGTATATGATGCCATGCTGAGTCGGGGATTTAACGGCGCATTTCCCTCTTATGTCCATTTCCGGGCCAGTGGAGTTGACTGGGGCAAGGCCGCTTTATGGATAATAATTGGTTTATCGATGTTGGGGCTGGATCGTATGTTTTAGGACTTGCTACAGAATAATTTAGTTTAATATCCCCTAATGTGTACACAGAAAAAAAGGAAAAAGGGTAAGGGACATAAGTAATGCATTTCATCTCAGAAGATTATCATAATGATCCTAAAGGGCTGCCGCTTTTCGAGCTTTCTGCGGTATCATTTTCTTATCCCGATGGCAAGGAGGCCTTGCAGGATATTTCCTTGCGCATCTATCATGGTGATCGCATTGCCTTGGTAGGTCAGAATGGCTCTGGTAAAACCACTCTGGTTAAACATCTTAACGGCCTTTATCAGCCTCGAAAGGGCAAATTACTTTATAAGGGTTCGCATATGCAGGGTGAGCAGCTTAAGGTTGTGCGGCTTGAGGTGGGGGTTATGTTTCAGGATCCTGATGACCATTTATTTTGTAATACCCTATACGATGATGTGGCCTTTGGCCCGATGAATCAGGGGCTAGCGGAGGAGTTGGTGGAGCAGCGGGTGAAAAAGGCCCTAACGGACGCCGGTTTTGCTGAACTTATGTATAAACCGGCGCATCTCTTGAGTTATGGCCAGAAAAAGCGGGCGGCCTTTGCGGCGATTATGGCTATGCAGCCCGCCGTTCTGATTCTCGATGAACCGTCAGCTAATTTGGATCCCAAACAGGAAAAAATATTTCGTGAAATGCTGGCGGCCTATGAGGGGACGATTATTTGTATTAATCACGATTTGTTATTCCTTTACGGCCTTTGTGAGCGTGCGGTTGTCATGTCCAATGGTCATATTCATCATGATTTTAGCTTTAATGATTTGGTATCTCATCCCGCCTCACTTCGAGAACATGGTTTGGACTTTTCTTTCCGGTTTAGTTGTTGCCACAGTGATACTCCACATCGGCATGGCAAAAAATCGGGAAAGGATTCGGGGGGGGGCGAGGGTAAGCTGCAGAATGTGTCATCCGCTCTGTTGGAATTACGAGATTATTATTTTGGCTATCCAGACGGCACCATTGGTTTGCGTGGGGTTGATATGGCCCTGCGACCGGGTGATACGTTAGCGCTGATTGGTGAAAATGGGGCAGGTAAATCAACATTGGCCTCGGTACTTTTGGGTATAGAGCAGGGGCAGGGTGAGTATTTGTTTGATGGTGCGGCATTGAATAAGAAACGTCGGCAAGAATTGTGGCGGCGAGTAGGGATGGTATTCCAGGATTCGGCGGATCAGCTTTTCTGTCCGTCATGTTGGGAAGAAGTGGCCTTTGGTCCTCAGCAATTGGGTTGCTCTAAGGCCGAAGTTGCGGAACGGGTCAGTGATGCCCTGCAACAGGTTAAACTTGCAGACTATGATCAAAGGGTGCCGCTTAATATCAGCGGTGGGGAGAGGAAACGTCTGGCCATTGCGGCGGCACTAAGCATGCGGCCTGAGGTCTTGATTTTAGATGAGCCGACTGCCGGTCTTGATCCACGTGGCGAGGCTCTGCTTCTTGAGATAATCAAAGGCCTTCCCATGACCATCATATTGATTAGTCACGATCTTTTCTTTGTGCAGTCTCTCTGCCGCCGGGTAATCGTCATGCATCAAGGCCAAGTTATTCGTGATTACTCCACCACCGAATTTCTGCACGACGGCCATTTGGAGTCGGTGAACCAGCTTGATTTCACCTATAAAAATTCCTGTGGCACTGAAATTATGGCATTGCAGGAGGCTCGCCTAGCATAGCCTTATAAGTTTTCCCCCGTTGTTGTCGCCATAAGTTTACCGTGTTTGACGCCCTTAGTGCCGATTAACTCCTGTGCCAGGTGCTTAATATCCTTGGTCTTGCCTTTGGCTACCACCACCTCTAGACAATTATCATGATCGAGATGGACGTGCATTGAAGAGATGATTTCTTTGTGGTGTGAATGCTGGTGCTCGGTTAATTTATCGGATAGTTCACGGGTATGGTGGTCATAGACCATGGAAATAGTACCCACCGACTCTTCTTCATCATTACCAAGATCTTCTTCCACCAGAGCATTACGAATTAAGTCCCGAATTGCCTCTGAACGATTAAGATATCCCTGCTGGGCAATCAGCGAGTCGAAGCGTGCCAGCAGCTTATCTTGAATTGAGACCCCAAAACGAATTGTTTCTCCCATGAATCTCCCATTTATGAACAGTAGTACTGTAGAGTTAAGGGCAGTTCATAGCCCTGCCCGGATATTTACAACAAAATAAAAAACTTTTGTATTTTTGTGAAACATTGAGTCTGTCTGTAGCGAAACAGCACTCCTAGTGCCTCATAAACCTTAAAGTGTCGCATCTTACTTGTTACATGGCGCACCTACGCGCAGCCACTCGTGCCTTGCTGGCACGCCAAATCACTTCGTAATCCTACGATGCTTTAAGGTTTATGTGGCGAGAACCTCTAAGGCGTTCATTATCATAAACAGGTTATAATTGCAGGTCAAGAGATATGACTCACATAAATATTACTTGTTACTCAGTGCTACTAAAATTAAAAAAGTAATATTTAATGTTGACAGATAAATAAATTTTACATAAAATAGTGGCACGTTTTTGAAAAATGTTACACCGGAGTGTTTCTATCTACTAATTACAGGAGAATTAGCATGAGTAAGAAAAATGTTTTACTTTTAAGTATTGGCTGTCTCATATTATCTGCTAATGTTGCATTGGCTCATTTCGGAACTCTTATCCCTTCTGATGATATAATCAGCCAAGGAGAAAGTCGTAAAGTCACAGTTGACCTGAAATTTTTACACCCCATTGAAGGGAATTATATGGAGCTGGTCAAACCGGAACGGTTTGGCGTGCTGAATAAGGGAAAACTCCATGATTTGAAGAGTAGTTTGGTGAGGAGGACTGGACATGGGGCAGGGCAGAAGGGGGAATTGGGCTATTGGCAGGCCGAGTATAAAATAAAACGCCCTGGAGACTATACCTTTTACATGGAGCCCATGCCATACTGGGAACCGGCTGAGGATAAGTATATTATTCATTATACCAAGGTCTGTGTCAGTGCCTTTGGGCTTGATGATGAGTGGGACGTACCTGTTGGCCTAAAAACCGAGATTGTGCCATTGACCAGACCCTTTGGTCTGTGGACAGGAAATGTTTTTCGTGGCAAGGTCTTGCTGGAGGGCAAAGCTGCCGCCGGAACGGAGGTGGAAGTTGAATTCCTGAATGAGGCTGTGCCGGAGAATGAACGGATCAGGCCCACTTCTGATCCCTATGTTACGCAAGTGGTGAAAACCGATAAAAACGGTATATTTACCTATGCCATGCCGAAGGCCGGCTGGTGGGGTTTTGCTGCCTTGAACGAGGCTAGCTGGAAGATTCCTCATGATGGTGTTGATAAAAGTGTAGAAATTGGCGCAGTTTATTGGGTTAAGACTAGAGAGTTAAAGTGATTGCTGGTTAATATTGAGGAGAATACAATGAGAGAAGGACGTAAAATATTTGGATTAATATTACTTTTTATGTTGATGGCCTCCCCGGCTCTGGCGCATAAGGTAAATCTCTTTGCATATTATGAGGATGGCAAGGTGTTCACAGAGAGCTATTTCCCTGATGGCATAAAGGTTGTGGATGGTACGGTTGATGTCTATGATACCAACAATAAAAAATTGCTTACTGGTAAGACTGATAGAGGGGGCTTATTCTCCTTTTCGTGGACTAAAAAGGAGGATTTAATCATTAAAATTAATGCCACTATGGGCCATAAAAACAAATTTATCCTTAAGAAGGAAGAGATGGAGTGAAGATAATGGAAAATTACAGAAGAGGTAAGTCGTTGCTGTTCTCTACGCTCCTATTGAGTACAATGATTTTTTTCCAATGTAGTGGATTATGCAGTATTGGGATGGCGGCGGAAACTGGTGTGGCAGTAGAGAAGATACCTGCTGCTGGGCAAATAAATGACTATGCTCTGGTGGTTAAATTACTTAAAAAACAAAACCATAGATTAAGTAGGGAACTGGGGCAGATAAAACGGGAAATTGCCGCTCTGCGGGTGGCAATACATGGAGTTACGCCAAGTAAAATATTCGGAGGCATTGGCTATATCCTGGGTTTGTTTGGGGTGGGGGCAATGGTATCGGCTAGGAAGAAAGACAAGGAACTGGCATCTAATAGCTCCAATTGTAGGGAAAACGCGGAGGAGAGGGGCTGATGCATATTTCCGATGGAGTATTACCTACTAACGTGGCGGTAGTGAGCTATATCGTAACCTTTGGCTTGGCGGCCTGGAGTACCAAAAAAGTTAAGCCGGAGGAATTACCCAAAATTGCGGTGGTTACCTCCTCATTCTTTGTGGCCTCGCTCTTTCATATACCTCTGGGGCCGACTAGTGTACACCTTCTCATGGGTGGTTTGGTGGGGGCCTTGCTTGGTCCGGCGGCTTTCATTTCAATTACCCTGGGAATTTTTTTACAGAGTATTTTGTTCCAGTTTGGCGGATTAACTGCTGTAGGGGCCAATTCGTTAATGATGGGTATTCCGGCCCTGATTTGTGCCGGATTATTTAAACTTATTCGTGGCCGAACTCTGCTCAGTAATACCATTGCTGGTGCTATAATTGGCGTTTTAGGAACTACAATCTCAGCTATATTTCTGGCTCTGTTATTAACCACGGCGGGCGAGGATTTTATGGGGGTGGCAAAGCTTGCCTTGGCCGCCCATGTGCCGGTAATTATCATCGAGGGGTTCGTCTCCGCTTTTGTAATTTCCTTTCTGTTTCGAGTCCGACCTGAGTTGTTGTGTGGTTTTAGAAGCTGAATAGGAGGCTGTCCGAGAATTGAGACCAGATTTTCGATCATTTTCGGGCAATAGCCGCCGCACTATTAGACGAAAATTAACGGAAAAGTGGGCCGATTTCTCCGGCTTCGATGTCTGCGCTTACCTGCAGTAGGTTCTCTATTCTCGGCCAGCCTCCTAGTGCCTCATAAACCTTAAAGTGTCGCAAGATTACGAAGTGATTTGGCGTGCCAACAAGGCACGACTGGCGGCGCATAGCAGCGCTATGTAACAGAAGTCGTAACGCCGTTGGTGCGTCAAATGACAAGTAAGATGCGACACTTTAAGGTTTATGACACTAGTGAGACTTAATCAATATCCCGCAGGCGTTGGGCATTCTCGTCAATCTTCGCCATGGTTGCCTTAAAGCCTGCGGCCTTCTCTCTTTCCTTGCTGATCACATTTTCTGGGGCATTAGCAAGGAACTTCTTGTTAGAAAGTTTACCTATCGTTCTCTCAAGCTGGACTGATATTTTTTCTTTTTCTTTAGCCAGTTTCTGTAATTCCCGCTCGGTATCGATCAAGTCGCTCATGGGGACAAATATCTCTATATCTTCATATACATATGATGCAGCGCCTTTGGGACATTCTCCAGACGCTTTGACTTGTAGGTCGGGGGTTTTGGTCATGCTGGTAACATTGGCGGCGTATTCAAGAATTCTTTGGCGCTTATGCTCATCTGCACAGACAATAATTGCCGCAATCTCAGCGGAAGGATGAATCTGCATCTCGCTCCGTATATTTCGGATACCACCAATAACTCCCATGAGCAGGGTAACGGTATCCTCTATATCATCAGATTCCCATAAATCGTCTGGCACCGGAAAGGACTCGAGCATTAAAAAGAACCGTTCACCGGGCAGGGCGTGCCATATCTCTTCGCTGATAAAGGGGGCTATTGGATGCAGAAGCTTTAAGATAATTTCCATCACCCGGAGAAGCACTGCCTGGGTTTGCACCTTTTCTTTGGTGGAATCACTGAACAGGGCTGGTTTAACCCACTCAAGATACCAATCGCAGAATTCATGCCAGACAAATTGATAGACTACTGAGGCGGCTTCGTTAAAATAAAATTTATCCAAGGCAACTTGGTATTGCCTGATTGTTTTCGTAACCCGGCTTAATATCCATTTATCAAGTAGGGAAAGTTCGTCATATGTAAACGTTGTTGTCTCAGCGTTCACATGCATGAGCGCAAAGCGGGAGGCATTCCAGATTTTGTTAATGAAATGACGATAGCCCTCGATCCTGTCTTCGGAGATGCGAATATCTCTACCCTGGGCTGCGAAGGCCGTGAGGGTAAAGCGGAAGGCATCGGTGCCATATTTGTCCATAACAATGAGAGGATCCAAAACATTGCCCTTGGACTTGCTCATTTTATGGCCATTGGCATCGCGCACCAGGGCGTGCAGATAGACATCTTTAAAGGGGAACTCATCCATGAAATGGGTTCCCATCATAATCATCCGGGCCACCCAGAAGAAAAGAATGTCAAAGCTCGTGATAAGAACTGAGGTGGGATAAAAAGTCTTTAATTCTTTGGTGTCATCGGGCCATCCCAAGGTGGAGAAGGGCCATAATCCTGAACTGAACCACGTGTCTAATACATCGGTTTCACGGGTTAGATTAGAGCTGCCGCATTTGGGGCAGGTGGTGAGGTCATGATCGGAAACAGACATTTCTTGGCAATCTGCGCAGGTCCAGGCCGGGATTTGGTGTCCCCACCAAATTTGTCGAGAAATACACCAGTCCCTGATATTGTTCATCCAGTTGAAATAGGTGCTTTCCCATGATTTGGGGTGGAGGTGTATTTTACCATCCTTGACGGCGGCAATGGCTTTTTCGGCCAAGGGTTTGATGCTGACAAACCATTGCTTGGATAAGGTGGGTTCTACGACGGTATGACATCGGTAGCAGGTTCCTACGCCGTGTTCATAATCGTCAATTCTCTCCAGCAGGCCAGCTTTTTCCAAGTCAGCTACAATCTGCTTGCGGCAGGCAAAACGGTCAAGCCCCATGTATTTACCAGCGTGCTCGTTCATCACACCGTTATCATCCATTATCGTAACAAGCGGTAAATCATGGCGTCGGCCAATTTCAAAGTCATTTATGTCATGGGCTGGGGTAACTTTCAAAGCCCCTGTGCCGAATTCACGCTCGACATGTGTGTCAAAGACAATGGGGATTTTCTTGCCGACAATGGGCAGGATAACCGCCTTTTCTGATAATTGATTATAACGCTCGTCATCGGGATGCACAGCTACTGCCGTATCTCCCAATAAGGTTTCCGGACGGGTAGTGGCAACGACCATGTATCCGTCGGCTGCGGCGTATTTATAACGGATATTATAGAGTTTACCGGCGGTGGGTTCATGCTCAACTTCGAGATCGGAAAGAGCGGTGTGACAACGGGGGCACCAGTTAATAATATAATCGCCTTTGTAGATCAGTCCTTGATTATACAGGGTGGTGAAAACCTTGCGGACGGCACGGGACAGGCCTTCGTCCATGGTAAATCTTTCACGATCCCAGTCGCATGAACAGCCAAGACGTTTGAGCTGATTGATGATTTTGCCGCCTGACTCGGCCCGCCATTCCCAGACTCGTTCTATAAACTTTTTGCGACCGACGTCATGTCGGTCAGTGCCTTCATCGGCCAATTGCCGTTCAACAACATTTTGGGTGGCAATACCTGCGTGATCGGTGCCCGGAACCCAGAGCACATTCATACCCTGCATACGTCGGTAACGCACTAGGATATCCTGCAATGTATTGTTTAAGGCGTGACCAATATGGAGAACTCCAGTAACATTTGGCGGTGGAATCACAATGGAAAACGACTCTCGGCCCTCTTCCATCTTGGCGGCAAATGTTTTTTTATCCAGCCACTCTTTATACCAGCGTTCTTCTATTTCGTGAAATTCGTAAGCCTTGGACAGATCGGTATTGGATGTATTGGTCATTTTATTTTAGATTCATTACAAAAAAGGTTAATAACACAAAAAAAGAATCAGATAAAATGACGCTTTTGAACCAAGATGTCAAGGATTGTTGTAATCCCAGGAAATGAATTACAAAAGCAACTATTTGTTTAACGTCTCTTCACTGGTGATTGACCATGACTGGTCAGTCTTGTGCAGCACTAATTTTTTGACTGATTTGTCTGAATAATTGGAGGAGGAATATTCCTGGTTAAATTTTACCACGAAATTATCGTCTGTTTGTTTGGAAATGATGATGTTGGTCAGCCATACTTCAATCCAGCTTTTGCCGCGATTCCGAATAGTTTTTGACTTCTGCCAAGCCGCTCTATTTAGTTTGGGGGGGGTAAAATCGGTGCTGTAAAAGGAGAAATATTTTTTAAGATTGCCTTTTTCTCCGCTAGACTTTTGCCAGCCAATTTTCCAATTTTTCAGAAAGGTGTGGATACTCTTGGTTGTTTTGTCTGAAATTGCTTGGCTGTGGGGGGGGGGGATTGATGATTTC
This sequence comes from uncultured Desulfobulbia bacterium, assembly GCA_964439085.1. Taxonomy (GTDB): domain Bacteria; phylum Desulfobacterota; class Desulfobulbia; order Desulfobulbales; family VMSU01; genus JAADIV01. The sequence goes on from CAYTNB010000041.1 coordinate 12,572, forward strand.
TCCCCTTTCATCTGCTTTGCGATAGGCGTCTTATTGGCGGTTGGACTTGCCGTCTCATTTTGATTTTGGATCGTTTTAGTTCCAAGGGGCGGTGTCTTTACTTTGGGCTCGGAAATCTTGTAGGCTACCAAAAAAAATATGGCTAAAATAACTATAGCTATTGCTACCAGACTGGTGTTTGACTGTTTACCCTGTGTGGAACTCTGTTCATTGGTCATGCTTTCTCCTAATTGTCTATCCGGGGTAACTAGAATTAGTATCTTACAAATTGTTTTCTCGGAGTCTACGCTTCGCTCCGCTTACCTGTTTTTTAGAAAAGAATTTATAAGGTACTTAGGTAAGCGTAGACTCCGATACCCCATCGTGGGGTGTTAGAGATACACCACATATGATGATTGTGATTACCTGAATCGTTACTTGTCATTATGATCCTTCAATGAGACTTACGAGATCGCCAACCAAATTATTTAACTGGCGTGATTCATTTTGCATCTCTGCCGCTGCTGATGCTGCTTCTTCCGATGTTGCCGCATTTTTCTGGGTAGAGCTATCCATCTCATTAATGCCAGTGGTGATCTGGTCAACGCCAAGGGTTTGCTCGGTATTGGCATTGGCAATTTCATCTAATAAAACTGCTACCTCGCCTGCTCCATCAGCAACTTGCTTAAAAGATTTAGTTGCCTGTTGTACCACGGAAGAACCACCCTCTATTCTTTGCACGATATTTTCGATTAGCCTGGAAGTCTCTCCGGCAGAATCAGCAGAGCGAAGGGCTAGGTTTCTTACCTCATCAGCAACTACTGCGAATCCTGCGCCTGCCTCTCCAGCACGGGCTGCTTCAACGGCTGCGTTCAATGATAAAAGGTTGGTTTGGAAAGCGATCTCGTCAATTGTTTTAACAATCACCTGCGTTTCGTGGCTGGCGGCTCTGATGTCATCCATGGACTTATTCATTTCTTCCATGTATATGTAGGCCTTTTCGGCAATTCCTTTGGTATCCTTCATCTTGGCATTTGCCAATGTGGTGTTTTGGGAGTTTTGTCTTGTCATGCTGGTTATTTCTTCAAGAGCTGCGGCTGATTCTTCGGTAGCCGCAGCCTGACTTGAAGCCTGATCGGCAATATTCTCGGCAGCTCTGGCCACTGAACCAGATAACTCTCCAATAGTGCCAGAACTGGTTTGAAGTATATTAGTTGTATGTTTTAAAGGCAAAATTATATCACGTTGACTGTAAATCCAGGCTAGTAAGCTAATTGTGCAACTGATGAGTAGGAGTATTCCTTGAATCCAAAGAATGCTGTCAAGGTTATTGTTCTTTTCATACAATCCTACAGCGGCGTTCATGGTCTTTAACAGTGGAACATTGTTGGTCTGAATGGTTTGTAGGCTATCAATATATGCCTGACTGCCTGGTTCAGCAGCAATATACGCCTTAATGGCACCGCTAAATACCTGCCATATCTTTTTAACGTCCAGTAACTTCAGGCGGGTCGTATCATCGGAAACAGCAGTCAGGCCTTGTTTGCTGTTACCTTGTAAAAGGCCTGTTAAAGTGGTGTCAAAAAGAACAACGGTTTTATCGATGTCGGCAATTACCTCCCCCCGGCTATCAAGATCATTTTTGTTTTTTGTAAGAGAGTTGGCAATAAAGACCTCTTTACTCATCTTTTGAGTCAACATACGCTGGCGACCGGCCAGGTTAATGGCTCGACCGGCTGCTTTCTGTTGGCCAACAACATAAAAAATGACAGCTGAATTTATTATGATTAAGATAAGAAAGGATGATAAAATACTGTTAAGCTTTAGTTGCAGTGTAATACTTTGTCTCATGTTATACTCCAGGTTGTGCGTTGACTTTGATCCGATGGCTTTTTATTCTATGAAAAGCACTTTGTTTTGGCAATGGGAAAAATGAAAAATATAAAAATACATATGATTCTTTGTCATGGCGATTTTATGGCCGCCCGGCAGCATACCATGAATTTTTTTGCTGAAACCATGCTTCTGAATTACGACAAGGTTGAGGTTGTTGAAGATAAATCATGCAGTGCCGCAAATTCTTTATTCTGGTCGCATGTTGAGTTCGGGATAAGTCAGAATAAAAAACTCGTAGAAGTCTACTTGCGGGAATTGGAGGATGCAGGGTGTCGGAGGATTGCTGATCTCGGGAATATTGATCCTGGTTATCCCTGCAAGGTGTTGCACCTTTTAGCCCATCTTATGGATGGATTTATAGGTATTGATTCGGTCTTTTACAATTTGCCGGAGGATTCTCACTGGTTGTCGGAGGGCTTGTGTTCCAAAATAAAAGCAGAACCTGCTTCCTACTGGCTGTTGCAGGTTCGGGCCTCATTTCAGACATTTGATGATGCGGTTCTGGTACATAAGTGATATGGAAATAAAAGCTTATAATACCAGCTCAGCTCTTGAGCACATTATTCTCCTAACCCGAATAAACTGGAAAAGATCAAAACTTTGATAACAATCTCTGGATAAGTATCTTAACGGTAGGTTGCAACTTGGTGAGATTAATATAGTAATTCAAAGTCTTGCCATAAAAGACACGAAAATCACTGATAAGATACTAAAAAAATTAGCTGAACTGGCGGCTTATTGTTACTGTTCGAGGGCGGATAGCCGGATTTTGTGGCATTCGTGAGATTATCATGCATGAATATACCTTCATAATGTTACTTGTCCAAATTTCCCAAAAGGAATTGGCTGATTGATATAGCACTGATTGCCGCTGTCTCTGCCCGAAGAATCTTGGAGCCTAGAGTTGTAGGTATAAAGTTGTATCGGGTGGCCAATTTAATTTCCTCGTCTTGAAATCCCCCTTCGGGGCCAATCAATAAAAGAGCTGATTTGGAATCTGGAAATTTCTCTATCAGCCCTAATGATTTAACTTCTTCATTTTCCCAGAACACTATTTTAATATCAAAAAGGTCTTGTTGTTTAACAAAAATAGTGAAATCAATATAGGGATGGCAAATGAGCGGCCTTGGTCTGACACATTGTTTGCAAGACTCTTGAACAATCCTTTTCCATCTTTTGTATTGGCTGGTAGTTGGCGGAGGAACGGCACAATTTTGGCTGGTTATTGGGTAAATGGAGGTTACTCCTAACTCATTTGCCTTCTGGATGATCAAATCCATTTTTTTGCTTTTTATCAGGCCAATTCCAAGATGTAAAAAAGGGGGCTTATCGATTATCTCTCTGGATGAAATAACGGTAGTCTCAATAGCTGTTTTGCTGATATTGTCTATTTTTGCCAAGTACACATGGCCTGAGCCATCAAAGAGTTCGATTTGATCTCGTAGCTTGGCCCGTAAGACGAGGCTTAGGTGACGGGCTTCCTGGCCCGTTATTATTGCAGACTTACCAAATATTTTTTCTTTATCTACAAATATGCGCCGCATTTTGTCAAATTTTATTGTTGGGGGGGACTAAGTGATTTGAAATGAATTGCTACCCATTCATCTTGCTGTCTGGTTTGGACTACAGTTAATTTATGATTAATAAATATGCTTTTGATGTCACTTTCCTGGTTGCCGACAAGAATTCCGGAAAGAATCAAGTTACCACCTGCGGCCAGGTGGCAGGCTAGATCATCAGCCAGGTCGAACAAGATATCGCAGGTTATATTAGCAATGACCAGATCATATTGGCCCTTTGTTTCATGGAGGGGTCGGTCAGAAATACTTATTGAGGTAAGATTGTTTTTAATTATGTTTTCATTTGCTGCTGCTCTGGCATCAATGTCGTTATCCAGGCACAACACCATGTGGGCGCCGAGAAGGATACAGCTCATTCCCAAAATACCGGTGCCAGTTCCCACATCCAAAACTTTTGCCGGTGCCTGTTGCTTCAAAAGTTCTTCAATTAAAAGCAAGGCCAGTTTTGTACTGGCGTGTAAGCCAGTGCCAAAGGCCATGCCTGGATCCATCTCAATTACAAGTTCCTGGAACTTTGCCGTGTAAGGCTCCCATGAAGGTTTAATCACGATGCGATCAGTAAGTTTAAAAGGCTTAAAATGCTTTTTCCAGTTGCTGTTCCAATCCTGCTCTTGAACAGGTTCTGTAGTGCAAGACACTTGTTCATGGTCAGC
>CAYTNB010000042.1:0-16538 GCA_964439085.1 uncultured Desulfobulbia bacterium
GCCAGAGTCACCATCCAGTTCCGCAGCTCAGTGATTCTGCGAGTGCCGAGCCACCAGAATAATACTAACGCTATACTAATCAGTACCGTCATATTCGCACCGATAAACATTATAAGTTTATTTCGTGCTCCGGTGATTATTGCCTGGTTTTTCCAAGCGTTATTTACTACCAACTGGTTCTGTTCCCTACGGCGCTTGCGGAAATGTTTTGTAACTTTTTTACCCTCCAGAAGGCGCTGCTCCTGGATTTTAGCCGATTTGATACTCAGGGTAAGTCGATCTGCTGTTTCAATTGTGCTATAGGCCTTTGAAATATCGAAAATAATTATGAATATTCCTGTTACATCTACATTTTTTTTATAAGGTACAAGGCTCACGACAATATCCAGGTTGTCGAGATCGTCTTCGAACCAATCAGACTTGCCGGATTTGGCGGCATCTTGTACATAGCCTATAAAGTCATTGGAAAAACCTTCTTGTCCGACGAGTTTAGAGAGGTTGCCAGTCAGATCCCAGTACCAGACCTTGTATGCCAGTCCTTTATATATGTTCCGTAATTGCGTCAATACTGCCTTTGGTGGCAGGTCATTCCCCACTAGCTGGCCGATGATTTTTGGGGAAAGTGGCACTGCTCCACCAACTATGGCTCCTTTAGTGCTGAACCCGCGTTTATAAAGGATATCTTGTTGCTTGTAATTTTCGTGATCCTGTTTGTACTGTTCGAGTTTAGCGGCATTGGCATAGCTTCGGTCAGTTAAACGGACAACCTCATTTTCCAGGCTGATAATATCCTGCTGGAAAAAAGACTGTAGCTTATTATTGATATCAATAATGGAATGAAAGCTTCCCTGTAGTAGCTGTACTACTATCCATAGGCCGCAGAACAGCACCGGAAGGGTTGCCAGCAAAACTTGAAAAATTATTCTTCTTCGAATAAATTTGGGCAAAATAGGCATTTGATAAGCTAGGTTCCTGATATTGCGGGGTTGTTAATATCTTTTCAGGATTATGATGGAGTTGAGGTAATTTACCATCTCTTCATGACTGTTAACTCTTGGGCTATATTTCGATATTTTAGACGATCCTGCTCTGACATAGGTATCAGTCCCTTGAGAAGCAAATAGCCTTTTGAACCCCAGGTGGTGTCATTGGTAAATTCATCCATGTATTGTTTAAGGCCGGGGACAGACTCAGCTCTGTCCTTCTTGACATAAAAAAACAATGGACGGGAGAGAGGATAGGCACCTGATGATATATTTTCAAAGGTGGGGGCGTATGAATCTATATAGGAACCCTGTATTTGTTCGTGATTCTGGTCAAGGTAACTATAGCCGAAGATGCCGAGAACATGTTGGTTCTCTTCAAGTTTATCAACTATAAGGTTATCATTTTCCCCGGCATCAATATAGACGCCGTCTTCTCTGACCGTATGGCATATATCCTTAAAGCGTTCCTTATGCCTTTTTTTTAAGGCCTTTATCCAGAGAAAGCTGCGACAGCCCTTCTCCATGGCCAATTCCTCGAAGGCGTCACGGGTACCAGAGGTTGGCGGTGGCCCGTAAACCTTTATTTTTAGCGGTGGAAGGGCAGGATTAACTTCGTTCCAGTAGGTGTATGGATTAGAAATAAGTTTTTCTTGTCCGATATCAGGAACCTTTTTGGCCAAGGCGAGAAAAATATCTTTTGTTGTCAGCCTCAATAGTGGAGACTGTTTGGAATTTGCTATTACAATGCCATCATAACCAATTTTTACTTCAACTATTTCTTTAATGCCATTGTTCAGGCACTGGTTGTATTCCGCTTTTTTAATCCTTCGAGATGCATTTGTTATGTCCGGGTTTCCCGGCCCGCCGCCGACGCAAAAGAGTTTTAATCCTCCGCCTGAGCCAGTTGATTTTAATTCCGGTATTGGCATGGTTGTTTTTTTTGCGAATTTTCCAGCAACTATTTTGGCGAAAGGGTACACCGTGGAAGAGCCGACAATGCTGATAAATTTCCTTGAGCTGGCTAGGCTGGGAGCGGCGGACAAGATTAATATTCCCAAGATGGTTAAAAAAAAGTTCTTCCTCATTATTACTCCTCCGTAATGTATTGGAACGTCATGGATGACACCCTGTAACGACGTTGGGGGGTCATCCAGAATGTCTGATAGTTGACAAGATTAATTGGTCATCATTTCAATGTGTTACGGGTGTCAACCATATCAGTACCTTAAATAGATTGTTTTCTCGGAGTCTGCGCTTACCTGTTTTTTAGAAAAGAATTTATAAGGTACATAGGTAAGTGTAGACTTCGATACCCCCGCATGGGGTGTTAGTTCTCATATTATAAAGAGTGAATCATACCCTTAAAATAGTATAGCGGGATTGTTAAAGTAGTATTTTAGTTTGATTAATATTTTATCAAGATTCAACGTGGCAGGCGTTGTTGATAGTGACATGCTGCAAGTCTATCCAGTGCCTTTTTTAGGTAGCTGATACTAGATTGGCGAATGAACTGCGGCACTAAGACAAATTCTAAAATTAATCAATTATTAATTTTATCTTAATAGAAACTTAAAAAACACTTTATAGGTTATTAAGAAATTAAATTTATGCAGTCTGAGTTTTCACAAAGATAAAGGTGACCTTAAAGAGGGTAATGCGCATGAGCCAGAAAAAAGTACTTGTGGTTGAAGACGAAGAAGATATCCAGCAGCTTGTACTATATAATCTGAGCAGAGCAGGTTATTCCGTCCAATGCGTTGATTCCGGGGAAGAGGCTTTGCAGCAAATGGGTGCGAGGCGGCCTGATATTATCCTGCTTGACCTCATGCTTCCGGGTATGAACGGCCTGGAGGTTTGCCGGGCGATAAAGCGGATTAATTCAACAAAGGAAATTCCGGTAATCATGCTTACAGCTAAGGGTGAGGAGTCAGATATTGTTGTCGGTCTGGAGGTGGGAGCAGATGATTATATCACAAAGCCCTTCAGCCCTAAGGTTCTGGTCGCAAGAATTAACACCGTGCTAAGGAGAAAGGTTGATATACTGTCTGAAAAATCCCTTCATGAAGACCCCCAAATAATAGTGGACTCTCTGGTCATTGATCTTGAAAAATACTCCGTGCAGATCGGCGGGGAACCCATTGAATTGACACTTACCGAATTCAACATTCTTAAGCTGCTGACGAAAAGACTCGGCTGGGTATTTACCCGGCAGCAGATTATTGATGCCACAAAGGGGCAAGAATATTATGCGGTGACCCTGCGGGCAATCGATGTTCATATATTTGGCCTGCGAAAGAAGCTTGGCAAATTAGGGACAAGAATCGAGGCCGTCCGAGGGATAGGCTATCGTTTCAAAAGCTAGGCAGGATCCTAAGATTTCTGTTGTAAAAAATCACAACTAAAATAGTTGTGATTCAGGAGTACTTTTTGAAAAGATACCGAAAATATTACTTGCTCAAATAATTTAAGTTTTTAAAGACATTAAAACGATTAATCTTTAATTAATCGTTTCTTAACATAATCCAAACATTAACCTTTTAATATAATTTTTGTTTTTGTGGTGACTGTCTCTGCCCCAAATTGTTTGGAACAGAAGCAGTCAGCAATAGGTATGACTTTAAAACTAATCAAGAAGGAGAACATCGGCTATGGAACGTTTTAAAAAGGAAGTTAAAATGACCTTATTAATAACCATTTCGCTGGTTATTGGATTTTCATGTCAGGCGATCGCGGCGGTCGCAATAAACGGGGCTGGAGCTACCTTCCCCTTTCCCGTATATTCAAAATGGGCCTACACGTACAACCAGCAAACCGGTGTACGCTTGAATTATCAGTCTATCGGCTCAGGTGGCGGCATCAAACAGATTAAGGCCAAGACCGTTGATTTCGGGGCCTCTGATGCACCTATGAAGCCCGAAGAGCTGAGAGCAAATGGGCTTATGCAATTTCCAATGATCATGGGCGGCGTTGTGCCAGTTGTGAATTTGGCGGGAGTTGGCTCTGGAAAGTTGAAGTTGAGTGCTGAGAATTTAGCCGACATATATATGGGTAAGATACGCAAATGGAATGATTCCCGGATCACTGCTACCAATCCTGGTATGTCTCTGCCCGCTGTCGATATAACAGTTGTGCACCGTTCCGATGGTTCTGGCACTACCTGGATCTTTACCAATTATCTTTCCAAGGTTAGCAATGAATGGAAAAAAAATGTAGGCAATAACAAGGCGGTACAATGGCCAGTTGGTATGGGTGGTAAGGGAAATGAGGGGGTATCTGCTTTTGTTCGAATGGTTAATGGGTCAATAGGTTACGTGGAATACGCTTACGCTCTGCAGAACAAGATGCAGGTCGCTCTTCTGCGGAATCATGATGGTCATTATGTAGCGCCTACTGCTGAAAATTTTCAAGCTGCCGCCGCAGGGGCTGATTGGGCCAATGCTGAAGGTTATTACATGGTATTGACTGATCAACCAGGTGCGACTTCATGGCCCATCACCGGGGCGTCATTTATTTTGATGTATAAAAATCAGGTCAACCCGGCTCAAGCAAAAGAGGTTCTTAAATTCTTTGCATGGTGTTACAAAAACGGCAGTAAAGCAGCATTAGCTCTGGATTACGTGCCAATGCCATCAAAGGTTATCAAGATGGTTGAAGATACATGGCGGAATGAAATACATGGTTCCGCAGGTGAAGCTATCTTTTAATTTTGCTGCTTCGCAATATTATATTGCCGTAGATAACCGGCTATATGAATCTAACACCCCACGAGGGGGTATCGGAGTCTGCGCTTACCTAGTACCTTATAAATTCTTTTCTAAGAAACAGGTAAGCGCAGACTCCGAGAAAACAATCTGTAAGGTAATAATCCCATTAAGAGACTGAAAATAGTCTTCTAATGGGATTATTTTTTGAGTGGGCAGATTTTGTGCTCGTTTTGTAATTGTTATTTTAAAATATTAAAAAAATTGTTTAAAAAGTGGTGATGCTAGTCAAGTAATCTGGTGATGTTTTCAGCGAAAAAAAGGCAAACTTGAGCCTGTCGGAGCAGAAAAACATCGGCAACTGAATGCTTGTAATGTCATTAATTCCACCATAAAAGATATCTAATTTACAGAGGAATAAGTTACTTTATTCCCGCTTCAAACATGGTCGAGTTAAGGGCCTGTAAAAAAATAACCTGGCCCAAATCCAAGATGTAAGATCGGCCAGGTTATTTTTTTACAGGCCATAAGTTCAATATTAACTCATGTGGAATCTTGTATACTATCGAATTTTAGGTAGTTCCTATCCCGTGGCCAGAATAGTTACAGAGGAAGGACAAAAATATGGGTAACTTGAAAAGTATAAAAGGGAAAATATTGATCAACTTTTGTATTACAGTTGGTCTTATAATGATTGTGACTGCAGGAATTGCCAATTGGCGACTTGATTTGAGCATAGATAAACAATCTGAAGTTATGAATAAGGATGTTGTCTCAAATACCTATGGAACTCTGAACGGAAATCATGAAATTCTAAAGTTATTCACCAAAAATATCCAGAAAAGTGCCTTAAGTAGTGCGAAAGAATTGAGTAACAACTTGGCTCTGAAGGTTATTTTTGATAACCATTTGTACAATTCCTTAGGAGGGTTCCTTACGGCCCAAACTCATTCTTCTGGAACAGATTTTGCCATGTTTTTTGATCTCGAGGGGAAACTTCTTGCATCCTACCCGCATGAGACCGACAAGATTGCTGTTGAACAAGCATTTGCTCAAAGTTTTGTCGGTAATGAAATAGAAAAAAGGTTGTTAAAAAATGGTACTTCTGCACAAGGGCTTTCAGGGGTTTCCCGAATTAGCTCAAAATTCTTAAAGAGCATAGGGGCTGGTTCGAAGACATTTGCTGATAAGGGCGGTATATGTATTGCCGCAGCTATGCCAGTTCTTGGGAGTTTTGGTTATCCTGTGGCCATTGTATATACCGGAACGATTCTGAATGGTTATGATAAATTTCTCAAGCAGCTCCATAATGCAACTGGTTTTTCTTACTCACTCTACATGAATACTTTTCCCCTGGCTTATGCTGGTTATGGTGAAAATACTAATAATTTCAAAAAAGATGATATGACTCTTTCTGCGGCAATGGTTAATAAAATTTATGCCTCATCAGAGCCGATAAATGAAACAATTGTGTTAGGAGGAGAATCCAATTTTGCGACATGCTCAGCAATTATATCATCGAAAAACAAAAAAATTGGTACCAAGTGCGTGACGTATCCAGAATCAAAGCTGATTAAAGCGGCTGAGTATGGGGATGATACGAAAAAGGATCTTCAACTATGGTTTACTTATGTAAGTGTTATCTCGGTGCTTTTCTTTATTGTTGTTGCAATTCTTATTGCCAAGAGTATTTCCCAGCCCTTGATGGAGTCTATTCGGAAGCTCAATAAAAGTGGTCAATTGGTAGGAGAGGCAGGGGAAACAATATATTTAACAAGCGAAACTCTTGCTGATGGGGCATCCGATCAGGCGTCTACTCTTGAAGAAACATCGGCGGCCCTGGAAGAGATGTCTGGCATGACGCGGAAAAATGCTGAGAACTCAGCTCAGGCTAATAGCCTTATGACCGAGGTTAGCACTGTTGTTTCTTCGGCGAATACATCTATGCGTGAACTTATTGAGGCTATGGGAGATATTTACAAAGCCAGCGAGGAAACATCAAAAATTATAAAAACTATCGATACCATAGCCTTTCAGACAAATATCCTGGCTCTGAATGCGGCTGTTGAAGCGGCTAGGGCAGGTGAGGCTGGTGCGGGTTTTGCTGTTGTCGCAGATGAGGTACGCAAACTTGCCATGCGTTCAGCTCAAGCTGCAAAAGATACCGGTCTATTGTTGGCAGGAACGGTTTCTAAGATTCATGAAGGAGATCTGAATGTTAGAAAAACGGCTAAGGCCTTTGCTGATGTAACCGCTAAAACAGACAGTACAACGATCTTGGTTGGAGAAATTACCACTGCTTCACAGGAACAGGCACACGGAATCGAACAGCTAAATATTAGTGTGGCGAATATTGATAAGATAACCCAGGGGAATGTTGCTCAGGCTGATCATACTTCAAGGGCTGCTACGGAACTTAATGAGCAGGCAGGCAGGTTGCAAGAGGTTAGTAGAGGCTTGACGATTCTTGTTGTCGGTACAGAAGAGATGACGGTATCTTTTAAGGGGTAAATTATGGGTAACTATTTAAAACTGTACCCCATCCGGAGTCTACGCTTACCTGAACAGTTACTTTTTCGTGGTTTTATAAGTTTTTTGGGCATGACCTGAATGGCAACAATTAAGGTTGATATGTATACTCGCAAGCACCATGCAAAACATAAGGTCATTTTATTCAGGATGCACTCGTAAAAAGTATTGGGATGGCCATATAGCTAAGCGTAGACTGCGAAAAGTTTGATATACAGGTAAGCGAACGGAGTGAGACTCCGAGTCGTAGTGATTTTTTAGGCACAAGGCCATACAGATGGAGGTCGTGTCTAAAAAATTGCTACAACGCAATAGATCGGATTGCTATGCCCCTTTTGGGTACTTTTTACGATGCCATCCTTAGGCCTCTTCAATATTACGACGACAGGTATTTATAAGGTCTTCTTTGATGTTATCCATTTTTAAATGATAAATGTCAGGCGGAAACAAAAGTTCTGCGACGCCGCTGTTAAATAATCTTTTTATCTCGTATTCATCATGGGAGACCCCGCTCTGATAGATGTAGTCAAGATAGGTGCGGTTAGTGTGGATGATAAACTCTACTCGCATGCCGCCCATTCTGGCGAAGAATTTAAACATGGGGGTATTGGCGGAGCTGCCGATATTGCTGCTTTCATAGCAGCCCCCCGTCAAGGTGTCGGAGATGTCCTCCAGAGTCATGAATGAGTCGGCTTTTATGGCACTTTGGGTCAGGTGTGTCTGGAACAGCCTGACGTCACTGATGGAGTCCAAGACCGCCATCAGCCCCAACTCGTCATCCACGGCAGCAGCGGGGTTTTCCTCGCCCTTGCGCAGCAGCTTTAAAACTTTGGCCTCGGGTGGTTTTTTTCTGATTGAGACATATACGGGAATGTCTCGCCCCCCCCCTTTGAAACGCCGCCGCTTGATCAGGGTTGTCTTTGTTCCCTTTTTTCTCTTTAAATTTATGTTATTGTCGGCTGAAACTACTTCTACCCCCTGACAGGAAAAATTGTTTGAGTCGTGTTGGCTGAGCAGACAAGAAATCTCCAGTTCACCAATCAACATGTCCGGACTCCAGACGTGCTCGTTTAAGAAATCCAGGAATTCGATAAAGTTGTTTTCAATATTAATTTCTCGTTCACGTTGATCAATAGAGCCTGCCAGATACATGAGTAGGAGTTTTCTCCTGGCTTCAAATCTGGCTTTCTTGTGATAGTGTTTGTTGAAGGTTATCAATAAGAGATCAACGGGGCTGCTGGTGATATCAATCTCATTGGTCATCTCGATATATGGCGAGTATTGGGCCATAACCTTGCCTTGCAGGTAGCGGATTACCCTGTCTGCGGTGCGGGAGTAATCCCTAATTTCGGCTATAATCTCTTCCTCGCTTCCCCGTAATCCAAACATATTGCCCAAAAGCCGGTAGCTTCGCTGATTGGCTTCTTTTTGACTCTTCTTGTTGGAAAGCAAAAAGCCTACCTCAGCGAATGAGGTGATATTTAAAAAATCAAATATTTGGGTTCTGGTGACACGATATTGGGTGACTAACCCGGCGTTACGCAATTGCTTCGCAAAGTTTCTCGATGACGCAGAAAATAATTTTTCTTTCATTGGGGCGTCCAAAGTGGCGAAAGGGCCGCTTTGCGATATAAGTGCGAATTTGTTTTGAGATTTGCAGGCGGTCATGAATCAATCCTTTTTATAATTTTCCATATCGCTTAAGGCCAGGTTCAGTGCTTCCACAGAGAGCTGTACCTCCCGAAATGAAAAACCAAGGGAAAGTAACAACAATATTAAGGCGAAGCCGAATACCCATTCTGCCAAAAGTATGTAGCCAGCAAAGAGGACAAGCATACAGGTGACACAGGAGATTAGACAGGCAACTCCTAGCGCCTGCATATTTTTAATGAGATGTAAACGAACTCTTAATCTGGTGATCTGTTCTCTGAGGCTCTTATCTTGATTACTTTGGTAGGTCTCGTATAGTTTTCTAATTCGGCCAGCAAGTGTCAGAAAACGGTTAGAGTAGGCCACCATGAGCAGGGATACGGTGGGGAAAAGCAGGGCTGGAGTAGTCAGTGTCAGCTGCATGGTATTTAACTATATTAATAAAATTACTGAAAATTGTGGCAAAATGACTTGTCGCAATGATGCCAAGTCTTGCCGCTTCATCGATAATAGTGGTTATCTCCACTATGTTTTCGGATGATAACCAGTTTTTATCTTTTGTCACAGACTTTATATCTTTGGGGGCGGCAGCGTTATTGGCAAACTGCAAACCCACAAGATGGGGGCGGCCTACGATTGATATGGCTTCAAACTGGCAGGATACGGATGCGGCCAGGATATCAATATTGGCAGGCATTGGCGGCATAATGGCCTGTTTATGCCATTTAAAGAGTAAAAATTTATTGGGCAGATTGTTGAAGATGGGATGTGCCCGGCCTTTGCGGGTAATAAATCCGGTGGTAAATCCTATGCTTGGGCTGTAATTATCACCAATTATTGCCCCGAAGTGAGCGGCCAGGAGATTATGTCCATAACCGATACCGAGATATGGACGATCATCATTTAGCGATTTTGTAATTACCTCTTTTATGCGATAGATGGAGCGAGGGGGCGTGTCCAATGGTACAGCGGAATTAAGTGTGTCAAGAACTATCAGCCCGTCATATTTACTCAGAGAGGACGGGATAGCCATATTCTTGCGCCATAATTTTATAATTCGGAGCTTAATGCCAAGATTGGCAGCTGTTTCTGTTATGTTACCTGGCATCTTGCAGGCTGCAGGTTGAATTATTAATAAGTTACAGCTCATTTTGTGTCCCAAATGACAAGAAAATTAATAAAACGTTAGAATAAAGGTAACTACTCACGGGGTGGCGCATTACTTTAAATAACCACCGTAGTTTTAACTACTTACAGGGTGTCGGAGATTCGGAGTCTATGCTTACCTCTGCGACCAGGCTGGCTCACGTATGACTAAGGCTTCACCATCCTGCTCACGAAGGTAAGCATAGACTCCGAAGATTCGGTGCCCTGTGGGTAGTTTTATTGTTTATATTACCCTGCGGCCTGTCTATTAAACAGGCCGCAGGACATTGGCTTAAAAGGAGAAGTCCAGGTTGATTCCACCATATAAGAAATTATCATTTCCACTGCCCATGGTACCATTGTAGTCGAGGCTTGTTACCTCGATAAGGTCACTGGCGTCACTAGTAAGAGCGAAGGAATAATTCACTTTAGGAGTAATTGATAAATACTGATTCACTGGAAAGGTGATGGAAGCAGTAAGTAGGCCATCATGAAAGGCGCTATAAGACTTCGTGGTAGATTGGGTTCCATTTACAACCTCGCCGTATGTGCTGGCGTCATCGGCAGACAGATAACCAATTTGGGCACCAAGATCTAGGGCGATATTATCCTTTATAGGCACCGAATGTGAGATGCCCAGTGAAATATACCAGCCAGGAAAACTGTCATAGTCTCGGTATATGCTTAATGTCGGAGCAAGAATAGTATCCAAAGAAGCACTTAAAAAAATCTCCTGGCTGTCTTTGCCGTCAAGAGCGTAATAGATATAACCACCCGATAGATCCACCATGCCCAGGTTCTTCTCGTAGGACAGTGTCATGTCGGTTTCTGTCCAACTATTGGTGTTTGCCGTTGAACTGTCGGTGTCCAGATTCCCCCAAAGGTTGGCGGAAAATCCTTTGTAACCAATGGTCATAGAAGGCTGCAAAACCATACTGTCCTGACTTAATTCAAAACCCCGCCAGACATATTTACTCAAAGCGTCCATCGATAAATCCGCAGTGGGTTTGTCATCTGCTAAGGCCGCTCCTGCGCTGATTGTTAGAAAAGAAACTGCCGCCAATAGGGTGCCTGCTACTTTTTTGTTCGTTAATCTCATTTTTGAATCTCCTTTTAAAGTTTAAAAAAGGGGGGAGGACCTCCTCCCCCGCAACTGTTTTATGATGTTTTAGTAGTGAGGAAGTCATATGCGTGACCACCGTGTTCGCAAATATCCAAGCCTTCCAGCTCTTCTTCTTCGCTAACCCTTAAGCCCATGGTCATATCGATGACCTTAAAGAGGATAAAGGCGCAACCAAATGACCAAATGAAGGCCGCTCCTATACCCGTAAGCTGTGTAGCAATGATCTTGCCAGTGGTTCCGCCAATATTAAAGAGTCCGGCTGCCAAGGTTCCCCAGGCGCCGCAAACTCCATGCACTGATACGGCACCGACTGGATCGTCAATTTTAATTTTGTCAAAGAATAAGACGGAGAAGACGACCAGGACTCCGGCTATGCCGCCGATAATAATGGAACTTGAGGGGGTAACATTGGCGCAACCAGCGGTAATGCCAACCAGTCCTGCCAGCGCACCGTTTAAGGTCATGCCAATTTCAGGTTTTTTGAAAATAATCCAAGATGTAATCATTGCCACAATTGCACCGGAGGCGGCAGCTAAGTTGGTGTTTACAAAGATCATGGCAATATCTGTATTACCTGCAGTGGTGGAGCCTGGGTTGAATCCGAACCAACCCAGCCAAAGAATGAATACTCCGAAGGCGGCCAATGGAATATTGTGACCATGGATGGCACGGGGCTTACCATCTTTACCGTATTTACCAATACGCGGCCCTAGAACAATTGCTCCGGCCAAGGCGGCCCAGCCACCGATGGAATGAACAACTGTGGATCCGGCAAAATCAATAAATCCCATACCTTCAAGCCAGCCGTTGCCATGAAAGAGACTACCCCAAGCCCAGCCACCGAAAATGGGGTAAATTACGGCACAGATTACGACACAATATAATAGGTAGCCAGTGAATTTGGTACGCTCGGCCATAGCACCTGAAACAATGGTGGCAGCAGTAGCGGCAAATACACATTGGAACATCCAAAAAGCCAGAACCCACGGATCTCCGCCGACGTGAAAGTCGCTTAGGAAAAAGCCAGTTGTGCCAAACCAGCCAGTGCTGCTGGCTCCAAACATCAAGGCAAAACCAATGGCCCAGAAGGCCAGGGAACCTATACAGAAGTCCATGATGTTCTTCATTAAAATGTTAATGGCGTTTTTGGCTCTGGTGAAACCGGTTTCCACCATGGCGAAACCGGCCTGCATGAAAAAGACCAGTGCAGCGGCAACCAAGGTCCAAACATAGTCTAGATGAGTCTGCACGCCCTTTATGGCGGCTGCGTTTGAGTTAATAGTAGGGGCGGCTTCGGTGCCGGCATGGGCGGTTGCTGCAAGTGCTACCAGGGCTAATATAGATAAGAGTAACTTACGCATTTTTTTCTCCTTTGTGTACGCTAATGAAAAGGTGGTCTGCTTGGGTTTCGAATCCTTTCATTAAAATTTATTTATTTAAATTGCATCCCTGTCCCGCTCGCCTGTACGAATCCGACATACGCTTTCTATGGGCATTACAAATATCTTGCCATCACCGATTTTGCCGGTCTTAACAGCGGTAACAATTGCTTCTATAACACTGTCGCAGATGTCTTCAGGAACCACGATTTCCACTTTGATCTTCGGAATGAAGTCAACCACGTATTCCGCTCCTCGATATATCTCCGTATGTCCTTTCTGGCGCCCAAAGCCCTTGACCTCAGAAACGGTCATGCCGGTAATTTGTAAATCTGCCAACGCCTCTTTCAAATCATCAATTTTGAATGGTTTGATAATGGCCTCAATCTTTTTCATAGTGCTCTCCTCTTTGAGTGGTTAGTAATTTATATAATGAATAAAAAAGACCCATGTTTTGTTTATTTTTTAATGCATTTGTGGTGCCATATATGCTTTTAGATTGATCTTTTTGTCTAAACCGCCGATATGACGAACTAAGTCAATGTGATTGGTGCGAGCTGTGATGATTTTGTGTGGATTAACTTAATGTTAATAAAATACAAAAATGTATAAATATGTATTATTGAATACGCAAATTGTGCAAAGTGCGAGAGGGTGGGCTGGCGCAGGCAACTGTAGGCGGAAAAAATGCGCAATTTGTTACATTTTTGAATAGGCTTGACAGAAGTTATCGTGGCTTATTCATGCGTATATATGACAAAAATGTAATATTGGTAGCTTTTGTTATGCTGGGGAGAGGTCGTGTGAAATTTTTATTAATGGGCGATGGTGAGGTACATATAAAGATAATTTACCAGCATTAAAGTTGTATATGTATGATTACATGTTGTGATTTGATTTATTTTATATATAAGCCTTAAGCTGGTTCATTTTTTGCAAGTGATGATAGATGGAGGAAAACATATGAAAAAAATAACTCAGAATAGCTTTGATTGTGAGCGAATTAGGCAAGTGGCGGCGATAAAGTCCCTGGAGGTTCAGGCTTTGTGTGAAATTGCCCAATTAGTTGGGGCAGCAGCCGATCTTGATTCGGCCTTGTCCGAAATTTTACGAGTGCTTCATGATACCATGCATATGGAGAGGGCAACCCTGTTTACACTGGATGCCACTGGTAAACGGTTGGCAATCAAGGCGAATTACGGGATGACGGAACTGGAAAAGAAACGGGGGATATATAAACTTGATGAAGGGGTCTGTGGCAAGATATTTCGCAGCCGCTTTCCATTTGTGGTGCCGGATGTAAAGAGTGAGCCGCTATTTCTTAATCGTACCCAATCCAGAGGTGGGATTATAAAGGATAAAATTTCATTTATTGGGGTTCCTGTTATTCTGCACAGCAACCCGGTTGGTGTACTCACTGTTGATCGTATTTTCGAATCTGATGTTTCTTTTGAAGAGGATGTTCAATTCATCACAGTGGTTGCTACACTCATCGCTCAGTTTTTGGAACTGGACAATATATTAAGGCAGAAAGAGGAACTGTTGGTAGAAGAAAACCGCTCCCTTAAGGCCGAACTCAATAAACGTTATAACCGTCATAATATCATTGGCCAGAGTAAGGTTATGAATGAGGTATTCAGGTTTATAGACCGGGTGGCACCTACTATAGCAACGGTACTTCTCCTTGGGGAATCTGGTACAGGTAAAGAGTTGGTTGCCCGAGCAATTCATCAGGCCGGAACCAGGACAGATAAACCATTTGTGAAGGTTAATTGTGCTGCCCTGCCGGAGAATCTGCTTGAAAGTGAACTTCTTGGCCATGAAAAAGGTGCCTTTACTGGTGCTACCTCCTTTAAACTGGGTAAGTTTGAACTTGCAGACAATGGCACATTTTTTCTGGATGAGGTTGGTGAGCTGCCTTTAAATCTACAGGCCAAGTTATTGCGGGTTTTGCAGGAAAAACAATTTGAAAGACTGGGCGGTAACAAGACGATTACCGTTAATGTCAGGATTATTGCCGCTACAAATGTTGATTTGGCTGACGCCGTAAGTCGTGGTAATTTTAGGGCTGACCTCTATTATCGCCTTAATGTGATTCCTGTCATACTGCCGTCATTGCGGGAACGCCGTGAAGATATCCCCCTGCTTATTGACTTTTTTCTGCGGGAAAGTAACGTACGTAACAAGCGTCACTTGCGTCTGTCTATGGAACTAGTTGATTTTTTAAGAGAATACTTCTGGCCTGGTAATGTCAGGGAATTACAGAATCTGGTGGAGCGCATGGTGATTATGGCCAACAGTGATTGGGGTAAAATTAGTGATTTGCCCTCCTATATGTTAGCCGAGCCGGAATCAACAGTATCTGCTCCTGTTGCAGGGATCACATCGCCGCCAATCTCCGGGATGAGTGCTGGACGGCATGCGGATCCAATGAAGCCTGCTGCCTCATTGCGTGATATGGAGCGTGAGCTTGTGGAGAATGCTCTGATTGGCAATGGTTGGGTGCAGGCCCGGGCGGCAAGGGAATTGGGACTTACCCAAAGACAGATTGGTTACCGGATGAAGAAATACGGTATTAAGGAGCGAAGGGCAGGTGATAGGTGAGGGGAGGTTGTTAAATCTCCTGTTGGCAGAGGGCTATTAACTCAGTGTCCTCCAGTGGTCTGCCAAGTTCAGCGGCCTTTACACGTACTTGGCATAAGAGATAATTAATATTAGCCAAGCCCATGGGACGGGCCAAGGTCTGCAGACGATGACGAATACTGTGGCGGCCTATTTTACGACCGTAAAGTAGGCGGCGCGTGGCCCCTACTTTTTGAGGAGGATAAGGCTCATAGGTCTTGGGTTCACGCTCTAACCCCTGTAGATGAAGCCCGGTTTCACATGTGAAAATGTCCTGTCCTATTACCGGCTGGCGAGTTAATATTTCTTGTTTGGAAATCCGGCTGACTAAGACACTCAACTCACGGAGACACTCCGTTCGGTAAAGGCGGCCTTTCTGAAGAGCTAGATAGGCGGTTACCTCCTCTAATCTGGCATTACCGGCCCGCTCACCAAGTCCCAAGACGGTGACATCCGCCCAATCTGCACCAGCCTCCAAGGCCGTAAGGCAGTTGGCGGTAGCCATGCCAAAATCATTATGGGTATGGACAGCGAACTCCAGGTCAAAATCTGATTTGGCAGTCTTGATCATTTTTTCGATTACCAGTGGTGAGGCGATTCCCACCGTATCTGCCAATCTAATCCGGGAAACTCCTTCTGCGGCGGCGACACCTATAATTTCACTCACAAATCTATAGTCTGCCCTGGTGGCATCCTCAAGACCCAAAGAAACTCGCTTAACCCCGTAATCCTTTGTCCAGGCGAGTGCCTCTCGCAAAGTCCTCAATACCCAGCCCCGTGATTTACGCAATTTTTTATAGATATGCAGATCAGATACTGGGATTGAAAGTGATAAAATATCAGGTTCCAGAGCGGCGGCATATTCAATGTCGATGCGGCGGCACAGGCTCCAGAGCGAGAAAGAAGTTGCGCTATCCTTACCATGGCAATAGCTCATGAGACTTGCTAAATCATGGTCACGAGGCGTGGCTATACCAAGTTCTATCTCCTCAATTCCCGTGCTGAGCAGGGCCTTGATAATATCATGTCTCTGGGTAAGTGAAAAGGATAGGCCCGTGCTTTGAGCGCCTTCCCGTAATGTTGTGTCAATTAGCCCTTTCATTTATTCTAACAGACCCCGATTTTAAATGATTGGTTAATTTTTGGAAAGATGCGACATTGGTTAAGGCTTTTAACTTTTAGCGGTATGGTACTTGTCGCTGTGAACTCCCGGTCGATATCGATAATACTATCAGCAAGTAATTTGGCCTCGTCCGGATCGTGGGTAACGTGCACGATTGGGATGGACAAGATACTTTTAAGCTTTAGTAGTTCTTCTTGAAGATGGCTCCTGGTAGTTATATCCAGGGCTGAAAAGGGCTCGTCAAGTAGCAGTGCCTCGGGGTTGCGGGCCAGGGCCTGG
>CAYTNB010000043.1:0-16458 GCA_964439085.1 uncultured Desulfobulbia bacterium
AGCATCATAAGCTGAATCCATATAATGCAAATTCAGTAGTATTTTAGCAGCCTCTTTCATACCTTGAGGATCATGAACTTTTACTGTGCCACCCCGCTCCACTAACGGCGGCAGAATAGTCAAGGCCGGAGACTCTCTAAGATCATCCGTCTCCGGTTTAAAAGTAAGCCCCAGAGCAGCGATAGTTTTTCCAGCCACGGAACCGCCCATGGCATCCACGATCTTCTTAACCATCCGGGCCTTCTGGGCGGCATTAACCTCAACTCCTGCCTCGACCAATCTGGCGGACATACCATTTTCCTGGGCAATACGCAGGAGGGCCAAGGTATCTTTAGGAAAACACGAGCCGCCATAGCCTGGACCAGGATGGAGAAATTTACTACCAATACGACCATCAAGACCGACCGCCCTGGCGAGATCAACAACATCGGCGCCAACAGCCTCACAGATGCCGGCAATCTCATTTATAAAAGAAATTTTTATCGCCAAAAAGGCATTGGCAGAGTATTTAATCAACTCTGCTGTCTCCAGATTAGTAGCCACGATAGGCGTGGAAATCAAATAAAGCGGATCATAGACCTCCTTCATAACCGCAAGGGCACGATCAGATTCCGTGCCTATAACCACCCGGTCGGGACGCATAAAGTCATTAATTGCCGCCCCTTCCCGAAGGAATTCAGGGTTTGAAACCACATCAAAATCAGCAGCTGGATTTTCCTCTCGAATAATCCTAGACACCTGCCGGGCCGTACCAACTGGCACCGTACTCTTATCAACCACAACCGTGTAATGGGAGATACAATTGGCTAATTCCTTTACCGCCGCATAGATATAGGTCAGATCCGCATAGCCGTCCCCCCGCCGAGACGATGGGGTGCCAACTGCAATAAATACGGTTTGCGCATCCCGTACCGCCTCCTGCATATCCGTCTGAAACGAGAGTCTCCCCTCCTTTACATTCTTGACAACCAATTGCTCAAGACCAGGTTCATAAATGGGGATCCCCCCCTCACGCAAAAACCTAATTTTTTCTTCTGCCTTATCCATGCAGATAACCTGGTGACCAAATTCGGCGAGACAGGCACCTGTTACTAAACCGACATAGCCGGTTCCAATCATTGTTATGTTCATTTTTAGACCTTTTTCGTTCGTTGGTTTATTATCCGCATACTTTTTTTGCTTTTCTCTGAATGATTTTGCGTGGTTCTGTGGCTAAACAAATCACTTGTAATACAACAAATACCACTCGGCAAAGCGTTGCAAGCCTTCTTCTATGGAGGTATTCGGTTTAAAATCAATATCGTGTACCAAGTCGTCCACATTAGCGAAGGTTTCCTTCACATCGCCGTCCTGCATGGGCAAAAATTCTTTTTTGGCCTTTTTGCCAAGACAATCTTCCAGCACCTCAATATAGCGCATCAGGTCTTCTTGTTGATTATTGCCGATATTGTAAATTTTGTATGGGGCCCAACTGGAAGACGGGTCTGGGTTCATTTTATCCCAATTCTCGTTTGCTTGCGGCACTTTCTCTATTACCCTCACCACCCCCTCAATTATGTCATCAATGTAGGTGAAATCTCTCTTCATCTTACCGTTATTAAAGATATTAATTGCCTGGTCGGCCAGAATGGCCTTGGTAAAAAGGAAATAAGCCATATCAGGACGGCCCCAGGGGCCATAAACCGTAAAAAATCTTAAGCCGGTAGTTCGCAGCCCATAAAGATGGCTGTAGCAATGCGCCATCAACTCATTTGATTTCTTGGTGGCAGCATAGAGAGAAACGGGATGATCGACGTTATCATGGACGGAAAACGGCGTCCGGACATTGCCTCCATACACCGAACTTGACGAGGCGAAAACAAAATGCCCCACTCCTGAATGGCGGCAGCCCTCCAACAAATTCACAAAACCAACCACATTTGAATCGATATAGGAGTTAGGGTTCTCGATGGAATATCTCACCCCGGCCTGTGCCGCCAGGTTAACGACCACATCAAATTTATGCTGCTCGAATAAGTCAGCTACCAGGGGACGGTCGGCAATATCACCTTGTACAAATGTAAAATCTGCCCCCTCCGGGATTCTGGCCAGACGAGCCTTTTTTAAATCGGGATCGTAATAATCATTGAGATTATCTATGCCCACCACCTGCCACCCTTCCGCCAGCAGCCTGATGCTTAAAAAGTTACCAATAAAGCCAGCAACACCGGTAATTAATATTTTTTTCATGTTTTTCCTATATCACAAATTTTCAACGTACCATTTGGCAGCCCCATCCATACCAGTCCGCACGGAGTACTCCGGTTCATAACCAAGCAGCCCTTTTATCTTATCGATATTGGCTAATGAATGCAGCACATCACCCGCTCTAAAATCCCGATACTCCGGTTTAGCCTTTGCCGCTTCCGAATGAAAAGGTATGACCCTCTTACGAATCATATCGAAAAGGTCATTTAGACTCGTCCGCTCACCACATGCGACATTATACACCTGGTTAACCGCATCAGCTTTTTGGGCACATGCCGCCAGAATATTGGCCTGCACCGTATTGTCTATATAGCAAAAATCTCGGCTGGTTTCGCCCGTACCATTTATAAATAATGTCTCATCACGAATCATCCCGGCGAACCACTTTGGGATTACAGCGGCGTAAGCGCCATTGGGATCCTGTCGCCGTCCAAAAACATTAAAATACCGCATCCCCGTACAACGCATATCGTAAGTCCGGGCGAAAACATCGGCATAGAGTTCATCTACGTATTTGGTAACTGCATATGGAGAAAGTGGTCGGCCAATTGTATCCTCCACCTTGGGCAGACCTGGATGATCGCCATAGGTAGAACTTGATGCGGCATAAACAAAATTGCGAACACCGGCATCCCGAGCCGCCACCAACATATTTAAAAAGCCGGTTATATTATTAGCATTAGTTAAAACAGGATCTTCAATAGAACGTGGTACAGAACCCAAGGCCGCCTCATGAAAGACATAATCAACCCCGGTACAGGCCTTGCCGCAGGTATCAAGGTCACGGATATCACCTTCAATAAAAGAGAATTTACCCCACTGCTCCGCCGCTACCAAATCCTTAACCTGATCCAGATTATGCTGGTGGCCGGTGGAGAAATTATCCAAACCAACAACCTCCTGATTCAAATCTAACAAGGTTTCCAGGAGGTTTGAGCCAATAAAGCCAGCCACTCCAGTAATCAACCATTTATGCGGGTTGTTCAATAAATTTAGTTTGGTTGTCTCATACATACTCATTTTAAAGCTCCTAACACCCCACGAGAGGGTATAAAAGTACCTTATAAATTCTTTTCTAAAAAATTAGGTAAGCGCAGACTCCGAGAAAACAATCTGTAAGATACTAATTCAAAAGAAAGTACTACAGCTATTACAAACGCCAAAAATTGACATCATGCTTCTTTACCTCTTCGACATCCAGGACAGACTTAACATCAATCAAACAACCACTTGAGGCCAGCGTCTCAAAAATATCACCCTGCCGGGCCAGCAACTCCTCATGTGGAACCGCAAAAATTATGGCACCAAGATCACGGAGATCTTCCCACTCACAGAGTTTAATATCGAAAAATCTTTCAGCATCTTCATTACTTACCCTGGGATCATGCACCATTACCGTTAAACCGTAAGATTCCAACTCCCGAATAATATCCACAACCCTGGAGTTTCTTAGATCAGGACAATTTTCTTTAAAAGTCAGTCCCAGCACCCCTACTTTACCAAGAATGCCATCGGAAGAGAATTTCATCATCATTTTAACGGTCTTTTCAGCGATAGTTTTACCCATATTGTCATTAATCCGCCGCCCGGCCAGAATTACCTCCGGGTGATATCCCACGGTTTCAGCTTTATAGGTCAAATAATAGGGGTCTACGCCAATACAATGGCCGCCCACTAAACCGGGTCGGAAAGGCAGAAAATTCCATTTGGTCCCGGCGGCCTCCAGAACATTTTCGGTATCAATACCAAGGCGGTCAAAAATGACAGCCAATTCATTCATCAGGGCAATATTCAAATCACGCTGGGTATTCTCAATGACCTTGGCTGCTTCGGCCTCCTTAATGGAATTAGTAGGGTGAACACCTGCCGTAACGACTGAGGCATACAGGGCAGCCACGGCCTCCCGTGTCGCAGGGTCATCCCCTGACACGACCTTAACAATTTTTTGTAGTGTATGCTCCGTATCTCCGGGATTAATCCGTTCCGGTGAGTAGCCAACGTGGAAACCCTGCCGCCACTTCAAACCGGAAGCGTTCTCCAGCACGGGTACACATTCGTCCTCGGTAACTCCAGGATAGACCGTGGATTCAAAAACCACCACACTGCCTTTTTGTATATGCTGGCCAACGGTTTTCGCAGCCCCAAGCAAGGGCGAGAGGTCAGGCTGGCGGGCCTGATCAATGGGGGTTGGCACCGCCACCACAATAAAATCAGCCTCGGAAATTTTGTTTGGGTCAGAGGTAAAACTAATATACTTGGCTGCCGCAAACTGTTTGGCTTTGGCCTCTCCATTGGGGTCTTTCCCCTCCTTAAATTTACTAATACTCTCCGTCTTTAAATCAAAACCGATTGTCCGGTTTTTTTCCCCAAAGGCCAACGCCAATGGCAGTCCGACATAGCCCAGGCCAACCACCGCTATAACTGATTCTGTTGTAAATTCCATTTAATTCCTTCAAATAGTTTTGGTTTTAAAAACCCTCTCCCGAGGGGAAAGAGCGAGGAGCGCAGGAATCCTTTAGTACCTTACAGATTGTTTTCTCGGAGTCTGCGCTTACCTGTTTTTTAGAAAAGAATTTACAAGGACATAGGTAAGCGTAGACTCCGATACCCCTTTGTGGGGTGTTAGGCAGCCTGCTGCGTCCTATTCCACAGTAACGCTCTTAGCCAGATTTCTAGGTTGATCAACATCGCACCCCCTGGCACTGGCAATACCATAAGCCAGCAATTGCAAAGGAATAACGTAGAGTAGCGGGTTTAGGTCTTCATGAATCTCCGGCAATTGGATTATATGCTCGGCAATCCGCGCTAAATTATCGTCCCCGACACTGCCCACCAAAATCAGACGTCCACTTCTGGCCTTTACCTCTTCGACGTTGGAAATAACCTTACTATAAACCCCATCACGAGGCGCCAAGGCTAATACCGGCATTTCCTTATCGATCAAGGCGATGGGGCCATGTTTTAATTCACCAGAGGCATAGCCTTCGGCATGGATATAAGAAATCTCCTTAAGTTTTAAAGCCCCCTCCAGGGCAATTGGGAAATTCACCCCACGACCAAGGTAAAGGAAATCACGACAATTCATAAAATCCGCCACTATAGGTTCAATTTCCTTTTGCAAGCGGGGCATTATCTCTTCCAAAATACCAGGCAATTCCAGCAGGACATTACCAAGAGAACGGGATTCCTCCAGAGAGATCTTTTCACGAACCTGAGCCAAATGGAGAGTAAGGAGAAAAAGAGCCACCAATTGACAGGTGAAGGCCTTGGTGGAAGCCACGCCAATCTCCGGCCCAGCATGAGTGTATATAGTTCCATCCGCCTCTCTGGTCACCGTGCTGCCCACCACATTACAAATGGCGATGATTTTGGCCCCGAAAGTCTTGGCAAGGCGCATGCCGGCTAAGGTATCAGCAGTTTCACCAGATTGGGAAATAGGCACAACAAGTACATCTTTATCCAGCAATAGTCGTCGGTAACGAAATTCCGAGGCGATATCTACATCAACAGGAATTCCCGCCCATTTTTCCAACCAATATTTAGCCACCAGAGCCGCATGCCATGATGTGCCGCAGGCCACCAGGGAGATTCTCTTTATAGCAGCAAGCTCAGATTCATCAATCTCTATTTCAGGCAAATTTACCCGACCATTTTCCGGATCGAAACGCCCCCGAAAGGTATTAAGAATTGCCTGTGGCTGCTCAAAAATCTCTTTGAGCATAAAATGTCTATAGCCCGCTTTTTCTGCCATCCCGGCATTCCAGGAAATCGTCTGCGCCTGGCGTTCAACCTCCTCGCCATTCTCTATTCTCATAATCCGGCAGGTGTCGCTTGTAAGAATGGCCAAATCACCATCCTCCATAAAGATTACCTGGTCAGTATAAGGAAGTAAGGCAGGAATATCAGAGGCCATAAAATGACCGACGCCCTCTTTTACCCCAAGGACCAAAGGACTTTGAAAACGAACCGCCACCAATTGATCCGGTTGTCCAGCCCAGATCACACCAAGTGCGTATGAACCCTCCACCTGCCGCACCGCCTCCCGAACCGCAGCAACCAGGTCACCATCCAGATGTTCTTCAATGAGGTGGGCCAAAACTTCGGTGTCTGTTTCAGAGGTGAATACGTGCCCCTTTTCCCGCAACTCTTCACGCAGAGTCTGATAATTTTCGATAATCCCATTATGCACTACGGCCAATTCGCCCCGACAATCGCTATGCGGATGGGCGTTATTCTCGGAGGGCCCGCCGTGCGTGGCCCAACGAGTATGCCCCAGACCTATCCGGCTATCGGCATTAATTTCGTCCATCAACTCGGCAAGATTGGCAAGTTTACCTGCCGCCCGATACTTGACAAGGTGTCCATCCTGGATATACACTAATCCGGCAGAATCATACCCACGATATTCAAGGCGTTTCAGCCCCTCAATAATTATCGGTACCACCCGCCTTTTACCTACATACCCAACAATCCCACACATAAAGTTACCCCTTTATTTTAAACATAAGCCCTTTGGGCGAACTGTTTTTTTGCCACAGAAATACACTGAAAGTTAACTGCAGGTAAGCGAGCCTGCGAGACTCCGAAATTTTTGATTTTCCGATACATATTGCCCCGGTGGTTAAATATCTAAAAGATACATCCTGTATGGCAGCAAAAAAACAGCCTTCCTGAATCCCCGAATGTTGTTAGCCGGAATCCAGTGTTGCTTCTTTAATGATATGAAATAACGGTATTTTAAATTAACTATTTAAACACCGAAGCAATATTACATGAATCATAAACCTTGCCCAATTATCGAGGGAGGAATTTATCGAGCTCAGGCATCAGAGCTGCCATGAACTGCATTTGGCTTTTTATATCCGCAGCTCCTTCGTTGCCCGGCCCGGTAATCCTCACCAGAGATCCGTCCGATCTATGCCTGATAATAGAATCCCAAATCATTAGAGCCCTGTCTATATATTCGTTAGCCAACACCCGGCCTCGCCCCTGATACCAATAATGAGCAATCTGTTTGTCCATACCCTTCTGGAGAGCCATCCGATTAATCCCATAGTTTCGGCCCTTGACATCCGTTAGCTGCACCACCTTAACCAGAGATGGTTCCCAGCCACTGCCTGGCATACAATGTTTGGGTGAATGAATTATGGAGCCTTCAGTCTGATCCCGATAATAGCCAATATAAAGTCCTAGGGTATAGCCTTGCGGATTTTGATACTGCCACATTATGTACTCATCTACACCGGCCATTTTAAGAACTTCAGCCGAGAACACCTGCGTATTAATCCGCTTAAAGTTGCCAATTTTTTGAGGAAAGTTTGCTAATTTCGTGACCAAAGATACCGGTTTAACCGTTCCTAGAAAATTAACATACAGGATAACCGCCACCAGCAAGCCGCAGAGGATCAAAAAAGCCTTATCTATCTTCATACAGACCTCCGTCCTTTTAATAGGTAGGAGCAAAAAGCCAGCCCGGCAAAGGTAACAGCGAAAACCAACCAGCCCTCAAGCTCATGCCAAAAGCCAACGCCCCAGACCTTACTATACTGAGTCAATATCCCGGTAATTGCCACCCGCACCGCATTAGCACCCACCGCTACCGGCAAAGTCAAGAGACAAACTACAATTCGTTTCCAAAGTCGCTTATGGTGAAAAAAGGCCAGTAAAAAAGCCAGAGTAAATAAAGTCATCAAAGAACGAATCCCACTACAGGCATCAACAACCTGGAGAGTAGTATGCGGCAGGCTGATCACATTGCCCTCCAAAAAAACGGGCATACCCCAGAGGCTGAGCAATAAGACCGCAAAGCGGGAAGCCAGCATCTTTAGCGGAAAGGCGATGGCATTGTACAAAACATAGGGTAAAGGGACGGCAAAGAACAAAAGTCCCACAGGAAAAGCAAGACGTTTGGCGATATCCCTTCCCTCCAGCAGGAGCACAACCCCAAACAGTAAAATTATCAGGGACAGTCTTTTCGTAAAGAATTCCGCCCCCACATATCCAGCAATGAAAAGAGCCAGAGCTGCCAGAACCACTGCAAGACCGGCCCAACAAGGCCCCCCCGCCTCCGCCCCCCGCAATTTTTCCCGCAAGACATACAAGGAGATAAAAGGAATCAGCAGCCCGTGAGAGTAATTGGGGTCATTCCATAGATCAATTCCCCATTTTAACAGAACCGACCGATACAACACCAATAGCAAAAAAACAAATATCCCCCACTGCACCCGATGAGAGGGAGAAGAAGGGCCGTAATCCGTATCTGCTGGGTTCATAAAGTCTCCTAACGTGCTCCTTTTCGGAACAATACTGTCTTTATGGTTTGAAATACAATCCAGAAATCCATGGAAAGAGATATATTTTTTAAATAATACAGATCGTATTCTAATTTATGAAGGGCATCTTCCTCAGAGGCACCGTAGGGATAGCAGATCTGCGCCCAACCAGTTACCCCCGGTTTAATATTATGTCTCAATAAATAATAAGGAATTTTTTCCGCCAGCATATCGACAAAAACCGGGCGTTCTGGCCGTGGCCCCACGAAACTCATTTCTCCGCACAACACGTTCCAAAGTTGAGGTAATTCGTCGATGCGTACCCTACGGGCAAAGGCGCCAAATTTGGTAACCCGATCATCGTTTTCCATGGCCCAAACAGCACCATTTTTTTCAGCGTCCTGCCGCATGGATCGGAATTTGATAATCTTAAATTTCTTGCCCCGCATGCCTACCCGTTCCTGACAATAGAAAACCGGCCCCGGAGATTCCAATTTAATAATCAACGCACTGATCAGCATAAAGGGCGCCGCAATCAGCAATCCCAGACTGGACAGCAAAATATCACCGCCACGCTTCAGCACGTTAAGCAACCGCCCCACATTAAAGCCCGGCGCAAAAATTATCCAATCAGGATTGACCCGCTCTACTATAATTTTACCAGTCAGCTGTTCGTAAAAGCCAACACCATCTAGAACCCTGACCCCATCCAGCTTACAATCAATTAAGCTGTGAACCGGCATAACCCCCCGACGATCATCCAGGGCGACAACAATGATGTCGGAATCATATTTATGGCAAAGACCACTCAGGTTCTCGGCAACGTCATAAGTTGGAATACCGTTTGTCGGGAACAACGGTTTTTCAGCGCCAATGAAGGCGGCGATCCGGTATCCAGAATCAAGATGATCCATAATTTCATCAGCAATGCTGCCAGCCATTTTACCCGTTCCCAACAAGACTATAGGCTCAGCAAATAAACGTCTTTTCAGGGCCAACACATAGATAAATCGCCAGACGGCCAAAAAGGAGCAGACCAATAGATAACCAAGCAGAAAAATTTTGGTAGGAATTACACTGGAGGGAAACAAATAGTATATGCCAGACAAGGCTATACAGCCAAAGCCAAAGGCCTGGGTCATGCGAGTAGCGGTATCAGACAGAGATGAATAGACATCCAGGTCATAAAGATCAAAGAAGTATAAACTAAGTAAAAAAATCGCCGTAACCAGAGCCGTGCGGGTCAAGCAAAGATTTTCATCCAAAGCCACGTTTTCCCAGCCCATAAAAAATACGTGCATGAGGAATATGGCGGTGAAGATAAGAAGTCCCTCGCCCAGGAAGAAAATAATGCGCCGGGTAGGATAGTATTTGCCTGAAATGTAGGGCATTTGGATTGATTGGATTGGTTAGTAGGCTGAATTGGAGCCGTATTGTCCGTATGATTCGTAACCGGATAGTTTGGCGCTCAGGAAATTTGTTTCGCAGCCGTTAAAAACCACGCCGATGATCTTATTGCGATCCAGGGTCTCAGTTAACTTTTTGATCTGCTCGCGCCCCCCTGTCCCCCAACGTATTACCAGGATAATTCCATCCACATGCTTGGCCAACACTGCCGTCTCTGAGGCCGCCTGGAGTGGCGGCGTGTCAATGAGCATGAAGCGATCGTTATAACGACTTGATAATTCTTCAAAAAGGTTTCCTACTGCCGCAGAGTCCAACAATTCAGCCGGGTTCAGCGGCTTTGCCCCACTAGGAATTAATGATAATTTTCGGAGCCCCGTTTTTTTGATTAGCCTGCTAACCTCAAAGCCATCCCGCAGATAATTAACCAAGCCCTTTTCATCGTCAACAGCAAAGAGACGGGCCAATGACGAGCGGCGCAAATCACAGTCAACCAGCAGGGCATGCTGATCGAGCCCTTGAGCCAATGAGATACCTAGGCTGGCACAGACCAAGCTCTTGCCCTCATCGGGCATCGCACTGGTAACAAGAACCCGGCGTAACGGCGGCCCCGCTGGCGGATGCAAAATTTTCGTCCGCAAGTAACGAAAGCGCTCCGCTATAGCCGATGACGAATCGGCAAATATTGCCAATTTTTCATCCCACGAACTGACATCACCGGCATCATCCCGATCCGCAGCCGCAAACTCAACGGGACTTATAGCCAGTTTTTCAGTCTTCTTTTGTGGGGGCGGTTGCTTAACAGGCTCCGTAACGGAACTAACAGGAGAATCTTCATCCCGGGACATAGCCTTGTTCAGAGCCTTAAATACCTTTCCCAATGCGTACCTCCATTTTATAATTGACTAAAAATTATCTGCAAAACGCCATCAGCAAATTTTGTGACAATCCCAACCGGATTAATCCCCCAGTAAACATACATACTGGCCATCATTACGCTGCCGGTGACAATCACCCAGAGAGCGGCTATCAGTATTGAACGTAAAAAAGCAAAGGAACGAGGCTTAGGCAAAGTATTGCCAGAAAAAACTCCACTACCATCACTCTCCCATAAATTTAATTCCTGCACGCATTCTCCAACTACCATCTCATCAATAAGTAATTGTTCAAGGGCAAACCCGTTAAGCATGGCCTGATCACAAATAATATTAATGAGACGCGGCACTCCATGGGCTGCCTCATGAATAAGCCGCACAGCCTCCGGACTAAATATACTAGAGCTCTGCCCACCGGCCCTGCCTAAGCGGAAAATAATGTATTTGGCCGTATCCTCACAGGAAAAGGGCTGCAGATGATAACGAATGCCAATCCGCTGCCGTAGGGGCAATAGACGTTCATGGGCCAAATGCTCATTCAACTCAGGCTGACCTACCAGAAAAATACTCATCACCCCGTAGTCCTGGTACTCCTGATTGGAAAGCAGGCGTATCTCCTCCAGCAACTCCACGGGCATAGCGTGCGCCTCATCCACAATCAACAACACTCGCTCGTTCCTCTGGCCACACCCTTTCAGAAAATCGGCAAAAGCCAGCAAGAATTTCGCTTTATTACCATCGAACTCCGGCAACTCATACTTGGCCGACAAATAATAATAAAAATCATGCACAGACAAGGTGGGATTAGCCAATAAGCAATAATGCACCTTGGTGTCGATCGATTTAAGCAGCAACTGCAGGAGTGTTGTTTTACCGGTTCCAACCCCGCCCGTGAGCAACAAAAAGCCCTTCCGGTCAATTACCCCATATCGTAAAATGGCAAGAGCCTCCTGATGGTTCTCGCTCATATATACCGTATCAGGATCAGGGATGATGGAGAATGGTTTCCCTGTTAAACCGTAATATTTAGTGTACATTTATGAATAAATAATTAGTGCCTTAGTTATAAACATAACGCCCTGCGGACGAGCTGCTTTTTATAGCCACAGGTAAGAGAGCATGAGAAACTCCGGAAACACACAGAAAGTTAACTGCTGGTAAACGCAGACTCCGACTACAGGTAAGAGAGCCTGCGAGACTCAGAAAACTTTGATTTTCCGATACATAAATATATGCCCAGAATACAGCAAGCAAGAATTCCGGCATTGAAAAAGCACTCTTGATGTTCTCGTAAAAAGTCAAAAAGCCACTTTTCGCACCTAATGATTTCAATAGGTTATCTATGGTGAAAATGCAAAATTCGGACTTTTTACGAGACCATAACTCTTTATAATAGACAAGTTACCCGCTACCGCCAAGACACTTATCCATTCTCCCGAACGGTGGAGGTAGACATCGTCATTACAGAACAATTCTACCGCTCTTATAAAAATAAATAAGACCTGCCAACAAAACGACCATGCTCAATGCCAAAACAGCAGACCGCGCCATCGTCTGCCAACGTTGCCGCCTCTGCTCCTGCGGCAAATAAGCCTGCGGCAACGAACAAATAACAGGGAGGCCAAGATACGTCTCCAAATCCTCCGGATCGCGGAAAGAGGCATCCCCCATCTCCAGGACAAATGCCAAGCCACCGCCCAATCCCAATCCTAAAGCCAGGGCTAGAAGCATAATCTTTTTAAAATTAGGCTCAATGGGTTTCTCAGGGAAATAAGCCGAGTCAACAATCTTAAACTGGCTGCCTTTTTGGCGGCGCTCCAAACTTTCGGCGGAATCGGCCTCCAAATTACGCACAACCAACTGCTGAAAATGATTGTACAACTGTTTATAATCACGGGTTAAGGCTGTCCATTCCGCCTCTCGTACCGGAGTTTTATCAATCCATTGTTGATACAGTTTGGTCTGCGCCTCTATCTCAGCGGCGGCCTTTTTAAGACGTTTAATATTGTAATTTAAATCCTTAAGCTGTAGGTCTAGCTGTACCAACTGCTTATCCCTGGGATATTTATCAACCTCTATACTACCGTCACTTTTCACCTGTTCCGTCTCCGGCATTTTTTTGGCTAATTCAACTTGTTTGTCCTGCAACTCCTTTAGCTTTTTTTTCAGGTGCCGCACCTCTGGGTGTTTTTCGGTATATCGTAACCTCAACGTATCCAGAGCAGCTTTGACCTTATTTATTTCTGCCATAGAAGCTGCCAAAGGGCTATCCGCCACATCCTGTCCTCCAGTGACAGCCGCCATAGCCATGCCTTGAGATGCCATCTGCCTCAACAGGGACTTGCGAATATTGATCTGCTCCTGAATCAAGACCTTTGTACGCTCAATATTTTGGCCGCTGTCCTGATTTTTCTGAAGCTGATCCTGCAAGGCATTTAGCCTGGTCATGTTGGTGTCAAATTGCTGCGGCATCTCATTATAATACTTAAGTTTATAATCCCGCATAGCCCCCTCTTTTTTATCCAGAGTTACCTTGGCAATATTCATCTCATCGGTTGCGTAAGCCGAGGTCTCGGTGGCCTTTTCCTCTCGATAGCGCAGATTTTCTTCGATGAATTTGGCCGCAATGGCATTGGCCACCTGCATGACCTTTTTCGGATTTACCCCTTGAAATGATACCCGGAACACATCCCCCCTGTCCGGCTTGATAACGATATTATTACTACGCATCAAATCAACAACGTCTTCCATGGGAAGGCGTTTACGCATCTTTTGATAAAGATCGAATTGTTTGATAAAAGCCTCCAGGCTGGAGCGACTGGTCACTTGTTGGGTAAGAGTAGCAATAATCTCCCGGGTCTTGGTCTTCACATTGGGTGTCAATTTACTCCCTGGGTTGATCTTGGCCTGCTGATACATAAGCAAGGCGGTTGATTCATAAACCTTGGGAGTTTTGAGATAAAGGCCAAGACCGATGAAAATACCAATCATCACAAAAGAGATGATCATTTTTTTCCGGCGCAGAACCAGATCGACATATTTCTTTATTTGCTGCCTTTGCTGTTGTTCCATAGATTAATCCTTACAGAATTCCCGTCATAAAAAACACTAATGGAAAAAGTACTTTGAATTAAAGATGTTACACTCTACTGTTAAGGCACTTATACCCCCTTGTGGGGTGTTAGTATTTACCGAGTCCCTTAACGACGCCAAAGTTCCTTGGCCGCCGACAATTTTAGGACAATAAGATGTTCTTTATAGTCATCCAGCGAAGCAGAGTCAGTATTAAATAGTTTAAAATCGTAATCAAGGCTCAGCGAAAACCACCTGGAAATTTTATAGGTCAAACTGCCGCCCAAAGCAAAATCATCATAAGTTGTTTTATTGATGGTATCCCAGGCATAACGTTTTTCGTATGAGCCCCTGACGGTGGACGATAAATCGCTCCGCATGTCATAACTAGCATCACTCTGCACCTTCCATGAACGGCGTAAGTCATTCCAGGATCCCGCCTCGCTACTCTCGGCCCATGAACCGTCCCCGGCCAGAGAGATATTACCTCGATCATATCTCCTGTCCCAGCCCAAGTTCAAAATCAATTCACGTTCATCACTTGCCAACTCCCTTTTATTGTAGGAAAAGTCAAGGGAGGTCGTCAAATTACTGAACTCTGTCAAGGTGCGATCCCAGCCCATGGTCAAGCTTTGGCTGGTAGAGTCGCCGGTAGTGCCATCATAGGAAATGTTCTCATAGTCATACGCAGAAGTAAGCTTGTTTTTATCGGTAAGATTGTATTCAACCTGAATACTGGGATTATTCGTAGTAGAATCATCACTGGTGTCGTAATTTGTTTTACTGAAGTCGTAAGCAGCCTCAAGACTCCAACGGGGATTAAATCTATACGACAGGGCAACACCGGGATTTTGTTCCACACTATCCGCCTGCACCCCGGTCTTATTATCCAGAACATTAATGGCGTAAGTAAAGGTCAACTGACTATCCCTGGCAAACTCGTACACAGAACTAAAAGAAAGATCGTTGGAAAAATAACGCTGTCGGCCATCATTTCCGCCAGTCAGTTGCAACAGGCCATTAACGGTGCTCTGCACCGCACCGGCTGCCTCGGTGTGCCTCCTGGAAAGTTGCGAGAGTACAAAAGGTAATTGTTCAGGCGTCCAGGTGATTTCAGGAAACAAAAGCCGGACAATCTCAGCCTGCGTAAAGGCATCGGCCCGCTGAAACTGCCGATCTAGAGTCAAACTGGCATCGGCCTCAAAAACAGCGTTATCGCTATAGGTATAAGCGTCATTCATCGTCACCTTCCAATTGGGAGATAAGGCCCGTTCCGCATCCAAAGCGAGGTCATGTACCATTTCATCCGTATAGCGTCTATGGTTATAAGAAAACTTCGGGGTATATGACAAAGTAATCTGATCGTACTGCCCCAAAGAGGCCAAAGACAAGCCAGGTGAAACAACACTGTTCCACTCATCCGTACGGTCTCTATCGGTTTGAAAGACATTAGAGTCATAATTTTGTTCCAACTCCAGGCTGCCAGTCAAGACGGTTTGCCGGGCAGAGGCTTGCCCGGAAATAATAAAGCTACCTAATGCCAAGCCAATAATAACCTTTTTAGTCAAAAACATTTTAACATTTCCTTTTTTCTTATTTATTTACAATTAACATTTGATGGCGTCGTAAAAAGTCTACGCTTAACTACCTAGCCATCACATTTTAAGGCACAATAATGGTATCACCCGGCTTAATTTTTATATTCTGGCCCAAATCGTCACCCTTAGTCAAGGTAACGTAGTTGAACTTAATAAGTTTTTCACCCGAATCAGTCTGACGTAAAATGGAAATGGCCTCTGTCTTGGCCCATTCTAAAAAGCCGCCACTCTTAGCAATTGCCTGTAGAACTGTAATAGGGAAATCAATAGGAAACTCCCCCGGTTGACTGATCTTGCCAATGATATAATACCGCCAGCTCTTGCTTTGAATCAACATGACCGAGACAGACGGGTCGGTCACCACGTCGGAGAAGCGCTTTTCAAGATCTTTAGTCAGCCCCACAATGGTTTTTCCTGCGGCCTCGACATCACCAATAAGGGGCATCGAAATGCGGCCATCAATACGCACAGACATATTTTGCGACAGCTCTTTTTCCTTCCAAACCATAATTTGAAGTTGATCTCCACGGCCAATAATGTACTCTCTGCCTTCTGTTTTCCCGTTATTTCCAGCAACAGCCAGGCTGGCAGTCAAACTGAGCACAACAACAAAAAGTGCCACCAAGCGCCCCAACAAAGGTAACAGTACATTATCCAGTCCCGGTTTTTCTGTATTAATCT
Organism: uncultured Desulfobulbia bacterium; assembly: GCA_964439085.1. GTDB lineage: Bacteria > Desulfobacterota > Desulfobulbia > Desulfobulbales > VMSU01 > JAADIV01. The sequence continues at coordinate 16,150 of CAYTNB010000043.1, forward strand.
CAAGCATAATTCCACCTTGAATTAAATAATTATTCTTCAACTAATCTATAACTACACTAACAAATAGACTATGAAATTTCATTCTTTTATGCAATAATAATTAGTACCTTACAGATTGTTTTCGTGTTTTTGAAAAGAATTTACAAGGTACTTATATCCTCTTGTGGGGTGTTAGAGCTTTTCCTTCATGAATCCTCATTAAAGGGTGTTGAAAATAACATGTAGTTTTTGTGTAAAATCAACCAGTTAAGAACTTTGGCTGATTTACGGTAACTTGTTGATAGTACGTTGTAATTGTGTAATTGTTTC
>CAYTNB010000044.1:0-16388 GCA_964439085.1 uncultured Desulfobulbia bacterium
AATACATTACACATTATGATTTTTAATTAACCAAAAAAATCAGACGAAATCCAGCCAAGGAATACCTTTTTATATCACAACAAATCTTACATATTGCAATAATATCACGTAAATGGTAAAAGTAGCCGTTTTAAAAATTCGCACACCCCGACAAAAGCCACTGGTGCCCATTAAAAACGGGTTGGTATAGGGGTGGAGGACTAACCAAAATACTTTTTTAGGAGGAAGTACAAATGTCACATTTAACCATGAAAGAGATGTTGATTGCCGGATTACACTTTGGCCATCAGACCAAGAGCTGGAACCCCAAAATGAAACCTTATATTTTTGGAGCCCGTAATAAGATTTACATTATAAATCTTGATAAGACCCTGCCCCTCTTTAACAATGCCTATGATGTGGTAGTGGACACTGTAGCCAAGGGCGGGAGTATTCTTTTTGTCGGTACTAAAAAACAGGCCCAAGAGATCGTCAAGGAAGAGGCGGAAAGATGTGGCATGTATTATGTCAACAACAGATGGCTTGGAGGCATGCTTACCAATTTTCAGACAATCAAAAAGAGCGTTGACCAAATGAAGACTATTGCGGCAATGGTCGAAGACGGTAGCATCAACCAATACAAGAAAAAAGAAGCCCTCAATATGGAGAAGAAGCTGGCAAAACTGGATATGAACCTTGGCGGCATAAAGGACATGAAGGGCGTGCCCTCAATGCTTTTCATCGTCGATCCATATCGAGAAAATATCGGTGTTGGCGAGGCTAGGCGTTTGGGTATTCCCGTCGCAGCTATTACTGACACCAATTGTAACCCGAACGGCATTACACATATTATTCCCGGTAACGATGATGCCATGCGCTCAATAAAGTTGATCGTCTCCCGCATTGCTGATGCGGTGCTTGAGGGTAAAGCAAAACGTGCCGATAACGCAGAACCAGAAGTTACTGCTGCAGAGATGCAGGCCACAGAAGCAGAGGTACAGACTGAAGAGGCTCAAGCAGTGCAGGATGTGCCTGTTCCTCAGGCCTAATCGCCATGTGATCTGGTACATTCGGGTGAGAGAATTGAGGGAAGACTTTCCTCACCTCCCACAATCCCGATGCATAACCTCAAGCAAACTTAATACCTTACAGATTGTTTTCTCGGAGTCTACGCTTCGCTCCGCTTACCTGTTTTTTAGAAAAGAATTTATAAGGTACTAGGTAAGCGTAGACTCCGATCCCCCCCCTCGTGGGGTGTTAGTTATTTAATAATATTATAGATTCAAGGAAGGAATAAATGGCCATGAAAATTACTAGCCAAATGGTAAAAGAGCTACGAGATAAGACTAATGCTGGCATGATGGACTGCAAGAAGGCATTGCAGGAGAACGATGCCGACATGGAAAAAGCAATAGACTTTCTACGTCAGAAAGGATTGGCCATTGCCGCCAAGAGGGCTGATCGTTCAACCAGCGAAGGTATTGTAGAAACTTATATTCATGCTGGAGGTAAATTAGGCGTTATGGTAGAAGTCGGTTGCGAAACCGATTTCGTCGCCAAAACCGATGATTTTGTTACTTTTGCCAAAGATATGGCAATGCACATAGCGGCTGCCAGCCCTGTTGCCATGTCCAGAGAAGATATTCCAGCTGATATCCTGCAACGCGAAAAGGATATTTTCACTCAGCAGGCTATTGACTCCGGTAAGCCAGCAAATATTGCCGAGAAAATAGTAGAAGGAAAACTGAACAAATATTATTCGGAGGTCTGCCTGATAGAACAAAAGTTCATCAAAGACCCCGATGTCAGCATCCAAGACAAATTAAATGAGTTGATAGCCAAAATGGGTGAGAACATCTCCATCAAGCGTTACAGCAGAATGCAGATTGGCCAATAATAATGGCGTCGTAAAAAATACCAAAAAGGGGCATAGCGATCCGATCTACTGCGTTGTAGCAATTTTTTAGGCACGACCTCCATATGTATGGACTCGCCCCTAAAAAATCGCTAGGGCTCGGAGTCTCGCTTCGTTCGCTTACCTGGAGTCTCGCTCCGTTTGCTTACTTGTATATCAAACTTTTCGCAGTCTACGCTTGGCTTCTTGGCCATCCCGAGACTTTTCACGAGTGCATCAATACTTATCTTGGGACTTCGAATCTTTCTAAATGTATTCGAGGAGCCCCCCAAATGGGCAGGCTTGAACTACACAGAAGATTGGCAATCCCTGAATAATTACCAAAACTTTTCCCCTAGGTGAATCTAAATGGAATCTAAATACAAACGGGTTTTATTGAAATTAAGCGGTGAAGCACTTATGGGAGAAGGTGATTTTGGTATATGCCAGAAGACCCTTGGTTTCGTCGGCGATGAGGTGGAGAAGTTAGTAGCTACTGGGACCCAGGTAGGGATTGTGATTGGTGCCGGGAACATCTTTCGCGGTGTTTCCATGGCTTCAAAAGGCATGAATCGCGGGGCGGCCGATAATATGGGCATGTTGGCCACCGTCATGAACGCCCTAGCACTGGAAGCATCCTTCAAGAACCAGGGCATTGAATCCAGGGTAATGTCAAGTATCGCTATGCCGCTTGTGTGTGAATCATACTCGAGACAGCGTGCTGTTCACCACTTAAATAAGGGACGAGTGGTTATATTCGGAGGCGGCAGCAGCAACCCATATTTTACCACCGACACCGCTGCCGTGCTCAGAGGTTTGGAAATAAGTGCCGAGATAGTATTTAAAGCCACCCGAGTTGACGGTGTTTATGATCGTGACCCTCTAAAAGATCCCAAAGCCATCAAATTTGACTCCCTTTCTTATGGAGAAACTCTTGAACGGCGTCTTAAGGTCATGGATTCCACCGCAATTTCCCTGGCTATGGATAATGATATAAAAATAATGGTTTTCAACATGGGAGTTCCGGGTAATATTGTTAATGCAGTATACGGTAAGGAAGTCGGAACAATCATCGAAGGACAATAGTCAATCAGCATGTTCAATCACAGAAAGGAGACAAAAACATGACTGTCATTCAAGACATGAGCAGTGAAATGGAGAATAGTATTGAGGCTTTTCGCCGCGAACTTACTAAAATCCGTACTGGCCGAGCCTCCTTATCACTTGTTGACGGTATCAAAATAGATTCCTACGGTTCATTATTGCCTCTAAATCAGGTTGCCTCTTTAACCTTACCAGAAAGCCGTCTTATCATGATCCAGCCTTGGGACATGCAGATGTTAGGTTTAATAGAAAAGGCAATTTTCAAAGCAAATCTCGGTCTAAACCCTGTAAATGATGGCAAAATAATTAGAATTTCCGTTCCCCAACTCACAGAGGAACGCCGTAAGGAATTGGTAAAGCAGGTAAGAAAGATAAGTGAGGATTTCAAAATAACCTTGCGGAATGAGCGCAGAGCCGCTATCGATATTATAAAGCAGCAAAAGAAAGATAAGGATATTTCAGAAGACATTGCCTTTTCATTGCAGGAAAAAGCTCAAAAAGAAACTGAAAAATTTGTCAAGCAAATTGACACTATTATGGTTGACAAAGAAAAAAAGGTCATGGAAGTATAACAAAATTGATGTGCTTAAATCTAATCCGGTTTAGAGAAGGGATAAGTACATTATCAACTGATAGTAGTAAGTTATTTATTTAAAACTTTTCACAGGGTATCTTGCCTTTTTTATGACAATTCAGTACTAAGGCACTAACACCCCACAAGGGGGTATAAGTGCCTTAACGGTTGAGCGTAACTTCTTTACTTCAATTTATCTTTTTTGTATATCGTGTTTCTTTATGACAATTCAGTACTAAGGCACTAAGAAGACGATAGGCCATGGAATCTCGGTGAGTATATTTATCCGGTTGATACTGTGGCCTTTTTTGTATAAAAACAGTAGTATGACTTGTTCATACGTAAGACGATAATGACAATCCCCAAGCAACTACAAAATGGCACCGTTCCTAATCACGTAGCCATTATAATGGATGGCAACGGCCGCTGGGCACAAAAGCGCGGCCTTATTCGTGTCATGGGGCATAAAATCGGAGTGGAGTCGGTACAAAATATCGTTAAGGCCAGCCGTCAGCTAGGCATTAAGATTCTGACCCTCTACGCCTTCTCTTCCGAAAATTGGCAGAGACCAGCCCCGGAAGTTAAAACTTTAATGACCCTGCTTAAAACTTATCTGCAAAAAGAATTAGACAATTTAACCAAAAACAATATTCGCCTTCAAAGTATAGGGCAGCGCAAAAAATTGCCGCCTGACGTTTTGGAAATACTTGAAAATACTATTTCCAAAACTGCTAATAATACTGAGATGGTGCTTAACCTGGCCCTCAGTTACGGCAGTCGTAATGAAATAACACAAGCGACGCGAGCCATTGTAGCAGAATGCCTTAACGGCAATTTGTTACCAGAGCAAATAGATGAAAAGACTATAAATAACCACCTATACACAGCAGGTTTGCCTGATCCAGACCTTATAATTAGAACAGGCGGGGAATCACGTCTGAGTAATTTTTTGCTCTGGCAAGCCTCATACGCCGAAATATACATAACTGACACGCCTTGGCCTAATTTCAGGAGAGACAACCTTATTAAAGCTATAGCCAATTATCAGAAACGCCAAAGGCGTTTTGGCAAAACAAGTGAGCAGGCTATCAGCCCTCCTGCCCAAGGGCCTTTCGATGAAAAATAGAATTATAACTGGCATATTATTTGGGACTTTATGGTTACTAACTCTTTGCCTAGGTGGTTTAACTATATTCTGGTCTGTAGTGATTATTATCTGCGTAATTGGCTTATATGAATTTTTTACGATATCTCTAGATAAGCAGGAGCTTCTTTACAGACCGCTGGCAATCTTAATAGGGCTACTCCCTCTTATTGCCGCCTATAAAGGCCAACAATCTTCAATGCAGGCGTCCTTCGTCCTAGCCCTTTTTCTAGCGGCTCTTCTGACGATAATCACCTACAAAAATGGTGGTAATTATTTTTTGCTCATGGCAAAAATTTGTGCGGGCCTCTCTCTGGTTGGTTTGACAGCCGCACATCTGGTATTGTTGATGGCCTTGAGCAAGGGTATGAATTGGTTAATTCTACTCACATTAATAATTACAGCCTCAGATACCAGTGCATATTTTGCGGGTAGTGCCTTTGGCCGCCATAAACTTTGTCCAAGAATCAGTCCGGGAAAGACCATAGAGGGTTTTATTGGTGGCCTGGCTGGCGCCATTATTGTGACCCTATTATGCGGCCCGCTCCTGTTTAGCGATATTAGCCAATACCGCCTTACTATTCTGGCTCTCGTTCTATCCTGCCTCGGAGTAATAGGAGATTTAAGCGAATCTGTTTTCAAACGCTCTAATAATGTTAAAGATTCAGGCACCATCCTGCCGGGACATGGCGGAATTTTAGATCGAGTTGACTCAATGCTTTTAGCCGGGCCAGCTTTATATTACATCGTTATGTTTGGCATAATTTAATATTTTTTTGGGCCTCAACAATAGGGATGCGGAAAAAATAAATCATCCAATATTACTTGTCTTTTTGGACGTATTCTTCGTTATGGCAACAGTTACATCGCTCTGCTATGCGCCTGTTACCATGCCTCGAATACGACTAAAGATTCTTCGCAATATTGGATTATTTATGTGTTTCCTAGTCCCATAATTAATCAACTAACCAATGAAGCATATATCACTATTAGGATCAACTGGGTCTATCGGTAAGAATGTTTTGGAGGTTGTCAAACAGTACCCGGGACGGTTCCGGGTTTTGGGTTTGGCTGCAGGTCATAACATCGAGTTGCTGGCAAAACAGGCGGCAGCTTTTGACCCGCAGCTTGTTTCCATGGCGAATGAAGATTCAGCCCAAAAGCTCGCCGACATATTAGGCCCCGAGTGGCAGGATAAAATTGTTTACGGCGTCAAAGGCGCCGAGCAGACAGCCTGTCTTCCTGCTGTAGATATGGTGGTTTCCGCCATCGTTGGGGCTGCCGGTCTTAGCCCCACATACGCCGCTATTCTGGCCGGAAAGGATATTGCCTTAGCCAATAAAGAGACACTGGTTATGGCCGGTGAAATCATCATGGCGGCCGTTGAAAAATACAAGGTCAACCTGCTGCCGGTTGACAGTGAGCATAACGCCATATTTCAGGCATTGAACGTCGGTCGTAAAAGAGATGTCAGAAGACTTATCCTTACCGCCTCTGGTGGCCCTTTCCGAAAATTATCAAATGAAGATTTATGGAATGTCACGACGGAGCAAGCACTGGATCACCCCAATTGGCAAATGGGAGATAAGATAACCATTGACTGTGCCACCTTGATGAATAAAGGGCTTGAGGTTATTGAGGCGAAATGGTTATTCGATATAAAAATTGAAAATATCGAAATTCTAGTTCACCCACAGAGTGTAGTTCACTCCATGGTCGAATTCATTGATGGTTCAATAATATCTCAAATGGGTGTTGCCGATATGAAAATTCCCATTGCCTACGCCCTAACCTATCCAGAACGCATAACCCTGGATATCCCCTACCTCAATTTGACAAGGCAAAATATTACTTTTCATTTACCGGATTTCAAAAAATTCCCGACCTTAAAGCTGGCTTACCAAGCCATTAAACAGGGCGGTGATCGGCCAGCAATTCTTAATGCTGCCAATGAAGTTGCGGTTAAGGCCTTTTTGACTCATAAAATTCGTTTTCCAGAAATTTCACTATGCGTTGCCGAAACCATGCAACAAACGGAGAGTCGGCCAGTATCCAGCATTACCTCCATATTAGAAGCAGATATTGCGGCCAGACTGCAAGCCGAATCTGTTATTGAGGCCCTGGAAATCAGGAAAAAACAAAAAAAGGGAGAACAAATCTCCTGTCCTGATCTGCCTCCCGGCCTATCATACAACAAAAAGAAATAGTCATGAATTCAATCGTATCATTTATCATTGTCCTGGGCGTACTAATCTTTGTACATGAATTCGGTCATTTTATTACTGCCAAATTGCTTAAGGTCAAGGTCTTAAAGTTTTCCCTTGGTTTTGGCAAAAAATTATTTTCAAGAAAATACGGTGAAACCGAATATCTGGTCAGCTACCTACCTTTAGGCGGTTATGTAAAGATGTTTGGCGAACAGCCTGGTGAGGAAATTGCTCCAGCTGACCGCAGCCGCTCTTTTTCCAGCCGACCGATCTGGCATCGTTTCATCATTGTTCTGGCAGGCCCAACCTTTAATCTCCTCTTTGCTCTACTGGTCTTTTTCCTTATCTATCTAGGAAGCGGCATTCCAGAGCCAGTACCTGGCACCCAGATCGGTCAAGTGGAAGCTAATTCTGTCGCCGCCAACTCAGGCATAAAACCCGGTGACATAATATTTGCGATAAACGATCAGCAGACCATAAAATGGCAAGATGTTTCCGAATTAGTAATGAATAGCAAGGGTAAGGAACTTACCATTTCTATCCAAAGAGACAATCAGCCGATTGAATTAAAGGCCAGCCCCAAAATTTCCGAGATTAAGAATATCTTTGGTGAAGTAGTGGAAAAACGCTACCTACTAGGGATTTCCAAAAAAGATGACTTTATCTACAAGAAGACGACCGTTATAGGCGCCTTTAAAGCCGGAATCAGCCAAACCTGGTCTTATATTTACCTTACTATTATGAGTTTAGTAAAAATTATTGAGCGTGTGGTACCAGCCAGCGCAATGGGTGGCCCCATCCTTATTGCCCATATGGCCGGCCAGCAAATGCAGGCAGGCTGGACGAATCTATTTTCATTTATGGCAGTCTTAAGTGTAAATTTGGGGATTATAAATCTATTTCCAATCCCCATACTAGATGGAGGCCACCTGGCCTTTTTCACCATTGAAGCAATACGCCGCAAGCCTATCAGTTTACAAGCCCAGGAGATATTGCAACAGATTGGCATTGTCTTATTAGGCACCCTGATGGTCTTCGTATTTTATAATGATATTGCCAGGTTATTCACAGATAGTTAATTTGCGATATTAAATAATTTTTATTTTGGCCCATTATGTCCCAGCACACCATTACCACTCCTGAACAGCCGATAATTTTAAGCCTAGAAAACTCGGGAATGTGCGGTAGTATTGCCCTTACCGCCCACAATCAATGTTTAGCAGAATACTCACTTACCAGTAAAATCACCCACTCAAAACGGTTGCTGGGCAGTATTGACTTCATCATGCAAGAATCTCAGCTAAACTGGTCTGATATTGATGCCATTGCTGTAAGTTTAGGGCCTGGTAGTTTTACCGGCCTCAGAATTGGCCTAACCACCGCTAAGGGTCTCGTCATGGCTACAGGCAAGCAATTACTTGGAGTCTCATCTCTGGAGGCTTTGGCTCTGCAAGTTCAATACACAGATAAACTAATCTGCCCAATTATTGATGCTCGTAAAAAAGAAGTTTACGCCGCTTCTTATCGTGCCAAACACGGTAAATTACATAGCGTTTCTTCGCAAATGGCTATCACCCCACAGGATTTAGGCCAGCAAATCAATGAACCGGTTATTTTTATTGGTGATGGCGGTGTATTATATAAAGAAATTCTTACAGAGAAATTGGGTGATTTGGCAAGTTTTGCCGCTCCGGAGATTTGTTTTCCACGTGCATCGACCATTGGCCAATTGGCGCGATTAAACTGGCAGGAAGATAATTTTCTCGACCCGATCAGCGCCGTACCGACATATATCCGCCCTTCCGATGCAGAGCTTATGATACCTAAAAAGTGGATAATCCCTTCCGGCTCATTTAGGAGTGAGTAATAACGTCCCAGAATCATTGTTCAGATTCATTTTGAAGCGTTGTAAATAATTAAGTCCCAAGAGTCCCATACCTGGTTGTCCTGGAATATCTATAACCAGAGCCCGCACATTATTTTCCACCCAGCCGTCTACTTCAAGACTATCAATCATTACTTGCGTTGCAGTAACCGAACCTCCGGCAGTTGAAACTATCTGCGAGGAGCCATGATATCCTTCTATAACCTCCAGCCCAAGACTATCCGCGACATTTGACGGAATAGTTACCATCGAGGCCCCGGTATCAACCATAAAATCAACATTTTTACCGCCATTGAGTGAGACCGTCACCGAGATACGGTTACCTCCAGGATTAAAGCGAATAACAATCTTTCCCTCTTCTCCCTTCATTGTAGAAATGCGGCTGGCCAAAACTTCAAAACGATCAAGCAGAGCAGGAGGATAGTTCCGGCTATACAAAAGACGCTCTGCCTCTTCCCAGTTATTATTTAATAAGTATAATTCCACCCCCAAAAGTTGAATATAGGGATCATCGGGGTAATAGTCCCGGGCTGTTTTCCAGATTGGCATTGCCTCATTAACCGCCTGCACCGTCACTAAAGACTGTAACCAGTCCTGATACAGTTTGGCATGCATTAAGTTAAGGGCTGGTACATCCCGTCCCCCCGCCTGCACAATGGCACGGCCTGTATCTGCAATTAAAGAAGTTGAGGCATCAAAACCTGCGGTAGCCGTATATACCGGAACCAAATCCATTAACAAATCAATATCACCAATCTCACGAAGGGCAGTAGCATCAAGTATTTTAGCAACTAATCTACCATTGCCGTCCTTCACTACAAGTTTCACCAATATTCTTATTTGCCTAACAATTTCTTCAGATAACAGATAAGACGGTGTATCCTCTCTGGCCAAGCGTGCCGGCAATTGATAGGCCTCAACCAAAGTAGTCAATTTTTCAAGACTGGATTTTTTACCTTCCACAGCCAAGCCCTTGGCAAAGGCTTCCTCACGACCACCGGCAAATGTTTGTTTATAAAAATCATTAACTGTCAGGTTAGTCTGGAGTTCATTGCCGCTCTTGCCTTTCCACATAAAGGCAGAATCAAGCCATTGGCCAAATGTCCAACCAACAATTTTACTATCCTGCACAAATATACCAATTTCATCCAAATTTTCAGGCAATTGACAAATGGCGAAATTCCCTTGCGCTTTATTTGATCTCAATTGAATATCCTGTTTCTGCTTAGCAGATTCCAAACTCAGCCAGTCAACAACGTGGATCGCATTCCAGGCTGTCAACGCAGGGCTGTCTAACAATTTATTTTTCTGATCCATACGCCATAAACCAACCATATCGCCGCTAGTCCATAGGCCGCCAGCAATTGGCCGGGCATTATCAAAATCGCGATAAAACATCCATTTCATCCCGCCAAGACAGGCCCGGTCAGGCAGAGCCAACCACCCGCCAGCCGAGGCTGCTGATCGGAATTTGGCAACCTGTCGTCCCCATACTCCAACTATTGAAACCCAGCCAGTGGAGATTGCCTGCCCTTTTTGCCCGGCTATAGCCGAAGCATTTTCACCCGTTGCAGCCGCAGCAATCTGGGTGGCAGCTCCACCATCCTCATTCTTATTGTTCTGCCGCTCCATGGCAGCCTTTAAACGCTTTGTTAACTCTTGCCGTTTAGCAAGCCTTTCATTCTCAAGCTCCAAGCGTTTCTCCTTGGATATCTGCAAATACGAACTATCAGGCAGAAAAATATCCTTAAAGAAGTAGCCAAACCCACTAATCCAGGCAAACATAACGACCATGACAATAAGAACCTTTCTTTTCTTATATCGATCGCCACGCCGCCTAATACACAGAGGAGCACCACATTTTCCACAATGCTTACGGCTTATTTTATTTTCGGTTTTACAGCGAAGACATTTCATTAGCAAAAGACGTACATCCTAAGATATTTCAAGTAGAACAACAGGATAAACCTGGCCATGGGAACTTGCAGAATACAGGGCGACTGAACATGTATAACGTGGCCAACTATCTAAACAATTTATTATTATTGGCAACCTTTCGAATTAATTCCCGGTAATCGTTGGCTCCGTTTGAGCCAGGGGCAAATTCATAAATGGTCTGACCATAGGCCGGTGCCTCAGATAGTCTGACGTTATAACGAATCGGTTCACAAACATTATTACCATACAAAGCCTTGAGCTTCTCAAGGATACTAGCCGACTTGCCAACCCGTTTATCAAGAAATGTGGGGAGAATATATTTTAAAGAAACTTGCGGCCTGTATTTCTGAATGGAGGCAATACTCTTTAAAAATTCCACTAGTCCCTGAATCGACATAACCTCCAGAGAAACCGGTACCAAAACCTCCGTGACATAGAACAAAATATTTACCGTCAAGGGATCCCACCCCGGTGAAGTATCGATAATTACATAGTCAAAGTCTTTATCCACCTTACTAAGGGTCTCCGACATCGTAAGTTCCCCACCAAAATCCTTCCTTCCGATAAGCCGTTTAACTCCAGCCAGAGATTTACCCCCAGACAAAAGCCAAAGTTTTTCACGAGCTTGGACAATACACTCTTCAGAACTCAATTCGCCCATAACCAACTCAGTTAAACCAGCTTTAGGATTAATCCCCAGCATATAGCTGGCCTGCCCTTGGGTATCAGTATCAACAAGTAGCACCCTAAAGCCAGCCAATGACAGGCCCATAGCTAGATTAACCGAAGTAGTCGTCTTACCGACCCCACCCTTACTTAAAGAAACACTTATTTTCCTGGGGCCCACCTCATTTCTAACAATCTCCTCCTCTAAACCAATCGTCAAATTAGCCTGGGGAAGAGGGAAATTATTACCACAAAATTTGCACCTTGCCTTAGTGACGTTAGCAGGGATCATTTTTTCATCTATGTTATGCTGTTTTTTACAGTGTGGGCATGTAATTATCATTAGTTACTCCATTTTGTTATCGGCTCAGAACCACGCAAAGTCTGACATAACTTGCTACTTTTTTTTCTTCAATAATTCTTTCACCAGATAACTTTTTTTACCCTTCCTTTCAAATTCGTCCAATATAACCTTCACGGCACTTTCGACAATAGCCGATTTGGATGCCCTCATTTTATCACCATCAGGCAACAAATCTCTTATAATCTCTTTGGCTTCACCAAGATTTTCAAACACATCCTGAGTAAGATAATGAGTGGCTTTATGCTTGGAAGATTTTCGAGGACTACGTTTTTTCTTTTTCCTGGGTGAGCGCCCGGCAGTATCGACAGGAGAATCAGTATCTCCAGCAATAGCATGAATAAGTTTGTTTAGTTCGTCCAACCCCTTAATTTTGCCATCAGGGGTATCGTTCAATATATTAGCCAATATATCAGTTTTGGGATTACAGTTGTCCGCTACCATTATCTGATCCATAGATGCCATAGTTTAAGAGAATAAGGCGTTTTTACATTGATTCAGGTGATTAAGCAGCTCCTGTTCACATTCAGAGTCAATACTAGTCAACTTAATTCCGCAAAGTACATGAGATTCATCCTTAGAAATATGAACCACCTGGCCATCAACTCGAAAACTCTTACCAGAAAAGTCAATACTCATACCTTTTAATAGCTGTTTACCACGCAATTCATCCAGGGCATTTAAATATATGCCAACACCACAGACCCCAAGATTAAAAACGGCATAGGTTTTCTGGTTGATGGTAAGTGATATATTTTGGGAAGCACCAACTGGAGCTCTAAAACCGTCTCTAATAATTTGTTTGAGTGCATCAACCTTTTGGGAAGCATCGGCGCAATCGGCCTCCTTCTGCTCAGATTTTTCCGCCTCAAATTCCAAGCCTTCACCGTATTTAATATCCATACCAATTCCCCCCATAACCTTCCCCCACAAATCACAAGTTAGCGCAAATTGTTCAGATTCAGTAAAGCCTCCCATAAATCCAAATCACCTAAGCAGGACAGGAGTATGTAGACTATCCAGTAGTTCATTCACCAGCGAACAGCAGTATCCAACAAAAACGCACAGCAATAGCTTTATTTTTTATTAAATAGAAATTAGGAATAAATGTCAAATATATTTGATATTTATCCGTCTAGATCACCCCCTGCATTTTTTAATTATGCCATGGTTAATGGCGTCGTAAAGAGTCCGACCTGTCGCATTATGGCCTTGCACCCAAAAAATCACGTAAAAGTTCACCAGCACCTCATTTCGGAATCTCACTCCGTTCGCTTACCTGTATATCAAACTTTTCTCAGTCTACGCTTAGGTGTTTAAATAGTTAATTTAAAATACCGTTATTTCATATCATTAAAAAAGCAACACTGGATTCCGGCTAACAACATGCAGGAATGCCTATACCATTGACAACTGTCATCCCCGAATGTTTTTATCGGGGCAATACTTAGCCATCCCAGGACTTTTTACGAGTGCGTCATGATTGTCTTTACATCTTTAATGTTATCATTATAGAATGATAGGTATTGAACTACCAGATCAAATTTAAGACAAGGAGGCCACCTGATGCGCATTTCAATAACCTATTGTTCACAATGAAATTATTTACCCCAGGCCTCCAGTTTGCGAGACCAGTTAAAGAATGAATTTGAAGCCAGCATTGAGCTTTTGGCCGGATCAGGTGGAGTTTTTACTGTCGCAGTAGATGATATCGAGGTATTTTCTAAGAAAAAAGCAGCCCCTTTCCCGACTTTAAGTGAAATTACCTCCCTGATAAAACAACAGATGAAATAATGACCAACACCGCCCCCGCCTCAATATATCTGCGTAATGATCTAGGCAACATCGTCAAGACATGGCCCCTGTCCGGCAAAAAAACATATCGAATTGGCCGGACTAAAAATAATGATATAGTCCTGACTAACAATCGGACATCACGGCAGCACGCCATGTTACAGGTGGAAGAGAACGGCTCATTTAATATTATAGATTTGGGCAGTTCAAACGGCACTTCAGTAAATGGCCGCCGCATCCACACCCCCACCAAATTACGTTCAGGAGATCTAATCCAGGTCGGTGGCAAAATCACATTAACCTTTCTGGAAGACCGGCCAGAAATGCCAAAAAATGACCTGCGTCCCATTGATCTTGAAGATCAAACCGTGGCCTTTCTTCAAAAAGAACAGGTAACGGTTCTGGTTTGTGATATTCGTAATTTCACCAGCCTGACTGAAGAAATCGGCGATCAGAAGATATCTGACATATTAAAATTATGGTCCACCAAAACGAGTCAAATTATTCAACATTATCAAGGTACTGTAGACAAATTTATTGGCGATGCGGTAATGGCAACCTGGATTGGCAAGACAAGTCTCCAGCAAAGCGTCCACCTCGCTCTGACCTGCGCCTTAAAAATTGCCGATTTAACTCTGGAATTGACTGAGCAAATACCAAATCTGCCTAGACCGCTCAAGGTTGGCGGGGCCTTAAACACGGGGGAGGCTGTTGTTGGAAATATTGGCGTGAATGGTAACCGAGATTATACGGTAATTGGAGATGTAGTAAATATTACCTTTCGCCTGGAAGAGGAAACCAGCAAGATAGGCAAGGATATTTTAATTGGCAATGATACGGCCCGCCAGCTTAACGACAATACGCATGAGTTATTCACCCCCTGCAAATACATTGTCAAGGGCAAAAAGGATCCGGTAACCGCCTATAGCTGTAATTTTGAGCAGTTAAGAAAGTATTTGGCATAATTCACGAGATACGTTTCCCAAAAATAGCTGTACCCACACGCACCAAGGTCGCACCCTCTTCTATTGCCACCTCAAAATCACCAGACATCCCCATTGACAGACCATAATCTTTAGTAAGCAGATGAGCCGCAACCAGGTCATCCCCCAATTCACGGACTTTGCGAAAATATTTACGGGTATTTTCCGGTTCAAGGCTAAATGGCGGCATGGCCATGAGCCCCACAACCCGCAAGCGCTTATATTGGGCCACACTCTCGGCGAATTCTGCCATATGTTCAGGCATAACTCCGGCTTTTTGTGGTTCTCGGCCTATATTTACCTGGAGATACACCGGCATGATCTTATTAAGTGGAGCCAGATGTTTATCCAGGGATGCCGCAATTTTTAGGCGATCAACCGTTTCCACCACGTCAAACTTTTCAGCCACAGTCTTTGCTTTATTAGACTGAATATGACCGATGAAATGCCAGATAAACTCTGAGGGCAAAAGTGATATCTTGTCAACCGCCTCCTGTAGATAATTCTCCCCAAAAAGCAGTTGACCCGCAGCAGCCGCTTCCCGTAAAGAATCGGCAGACATTCTTTTACTTACCGCCACAAGGGATATCTCGGATGAATCACGCTTCGCCCGTTCTGCCGCTTTACCGATTAGCTGCTGTATCTGCCGCAAATTTGTCGCAATTGTCATACCGGCTCCAGGCCAAAAAGTTTTTCTGTATTCGTGGTCACCTGCCTGAGCAAGTCTTCCAGGCTTATGCCTTTGAGTTCTGCTATTTTTTGGGCAGTATAGAGCACATAAGCCGGTTCATTACGTTTGCCACGATAGGGAACCGGCGTCAAGTAGGGACCATCCGTCTCAATAAGCAGAGATTCCAGCGGTATAGATTTTACAGCCTCTTGTAACATCTGAGCCTTATTGAAGGTAACAACCCCCGTTACAGAGATATAAAAGCCAAGAGCAATCACTTTCTGCGCTAAAATATGATCCCCGGAAAAGCAATGTATCACACCCCCGGCGGGGAATGGCGTAAATTCATGCAAAAGATCCATTACATCATCATGAGCCTCACGGTCATGGATGATAACTGGTAATTTTAAAGACTTAGCCAATTCTAATTGACGGCGAAAAAGCGTAATTTGGGCGTCTTTAGGGACATAATCTCCAGCATAATCCAAGCCAATTTCCCCGATAGCCCGAACCTCTTTATTGCCTGCCAGAGCGGCTATCTGCCCATACACATCCTCGTTCAGACCAACAGCAGAATGAGGATGTATACCAACCGAACAAAACAGGGCAGGATGTTGCCGAGCCAGACCCAGTGCAGCCACCGAGCTTGACAAATCAGTGCCAATGGTCATAACTTTTTTGACTCCCGCCGTTACTGCCCGTTCAATTACCGCACCACAATCATCTGTATAATCACCCATATCTAGATGACAATGGCTGTCAATCGCGCATACCCCCACCGGTAATGTGGGAAGAGGAGATTTTTGTTTTTTTTTGGACAATTTAGTTCTCTTTAACCCACCCAAGTGGAAATAGACTTAGGGCCTGTAAGGAAATAGCCGGGCAGACATTACGCTTAGATTTGGGCCAGGTTATTTTTTTACAGGCCCTTAGGGCTTCTTAGGATAAGGCCTTTGTGGTTTGCTTAACGTGGCAATTTCAAAAGCAATTATTCAGTTTCTCGGAGTCTTCGCTACCTGTTTTTTATGACAGACTTTCGGAGGAGTAAGACACTAAAATTCTGATTAACTGCTTTGGGGAACCACAGACACATTCGGTTTAATAAATAGCTAACACCCCACGAGGGGGTACAAGTGCCTTATCAATTCTTTTCTAAAAACAGGTAAGCGAACGGAGTGAGACTCCGAGG
>CAYTNB010000045.1:0-16365 GCA_964439085.1 uncultured Desulfobulbia bacterium
TGCGAAAAGTTTGATATACAGGTAAGCGAACGGAGTGAGACTCCAGGTAAGCGAATGGAATGAGACTCCGAGCCGTTGTGATTTTCTAGGTGCGAGGCCATACATATGGAGGTCGTGCCTAAAAAATTGCGACAACGTAGTAGATCGAATTGCTATGCCCTTTTTAGACATAATAATGGAGACACCCTGTAACAACGCCGGAAGTCATCCAGAAAGCCTGATTGTTGACAAATTAATTGGTCATCATTTCAATACGTTACGGGTGTCAACCATATCAGTACCTTACAGATTGTTTTCTCGGAGTCTGCGCCTACCTGTTTTTTAGAAAAGAATTTGTAAGGAACTTAGGTAAGCGTAGACTCCGATACCCCCACCCCCTCGTAGGTTGTTGAGTACTTTTTACGACGCCATCTTATTTAATCTAGCTTCAAAGCCGGCACTCAACCACCAAATATGACCTATAATTCTATTTTATTTTCTAGTGCAACGTCTTTAATGTGATTGACATAAATCTCATCCCAATCCATATTTTCTCCCATCCCATGAATTACGCATTTCACCCGAACCCCAGCCCTCTTGAAGGTGCTTTTCCATGAATCCTCGTCATTCCCCGCCATGTCATTGTTAGCGTGGTCGCCTGCAACTATCATAAGGGGCTTCAAAATAATTTTTTTGACTCCAAGACGTGTTACGGATGCGACTACATCGTTACGGGAAGGGAATCCCTCCACCGTGCCGATGAAGATATTTACCTGTGGATACATTCTGCGCATGACCTGTTGAAATTCCGCATATATGCCAGTACTATAATACTCATTTCCATGGCCAATATAGACAAGAGCCGAGCCGTCCTGCTGGGCAAGCATCACATCCGGAGCCATGGTCTTCGCCGCAGCCTCCATATCCTTATGATAATCGTGAACAGCCCCATTTTCCCCTAAAACTGGTCTACCAATTACCAGCTTCACAAAAGGTGTGTATTTTTTTTTGATTGTTTTAATGGCGTTCAGGCCCCGAACATACGAAATAAGGTCGGCATATTCTTCGCCAGAATAGACATGCAACGGCTGGACGACGATAGTCCGGTATCCGGCGTCCTGGAGATCAGCAATAGTCGCAAGGGGACCTTTTACATATAAAATCTCATTGGGCATGTCTTTATGCTCAGCAAGAAACCTGGCATCGGCCTGCCTTTTATGCCAAATATTCCTTATAATATTGGAGGTAAAGGCGATTCGGACTTTAACTTTAGGAAAGGCCTTTTGAACCTTTTCATGGATGTTGGTGATTGCAACCAAAGCCGAAGGATAGCTTGTGCCAAACGCAGCCAAGACAATCGCCTTTTTATCCGGCAAATGCACCATTGCGAATGCGTTATGCACAAGACCCATTGACAGAATTACCACTATGGCGAAAACCTCAATTTTTCTTATAAAAAAGAACCTCTTATCTATCCGCCTAACCGTTTCTTTTTGACTACAAAATCGAGACCTACCGCTAAAACACTGCCCTTCCTGGTTGTATTGTTTTCCCTGCATGTTGCTCCCCTTTTCTCTGTTGATTAGTAGAGGCCAGGGCAAAAAAAAACCCCGAACCGATAATAAATCGATCTGGGGATTCCCTATTTATCCGCATGATCCTAAGACAAACCCCAATCCACGGGAGTTGTGTTAACGATATCCAGGCAGGTATTCTGACTCTCGGTTCATCCTACCGGCCGCGCCTTCCCATCCAATCCATCAGATAGTGACATAATGCGACTTTCGTCCCGATCACAGCGGCGGGTCCGTTCCCGAATTTCACGGGATTCCCTATTAAGCTTTGTTATAAAGCGCCTGAATATTTTTCATAAGTATTGTAATTAGGAGGGAATGTCAAGCAGATTTTGGAGATAGCTGTATGTAAGGAGCGGATCGCAATCTTCCCTTATAATGATGAGACCTGCATAATCTTTTATGGGCTAAATTGCCGCTAAAACCAATCAGGTGATTTTAGTACCTTACAGATTGTTTTCTCGGAGTCTACGCTTCGCTCCGCTTACCTGTTTTTTAGAAAAGAATTTATAAGGTACCTAGGTAAGCGTAGACTCCGATACTCCTTCGCAGAGTGTTAGCTCATTAATCGTGCGCAGGCTGTCGTTTTCCGTGATATCAGTTAGATGAGTGGCAAAACTGTGCCGCAGGGAGTGGATGGAGACTTAAATTGTGTGAAATTGCCTTATATCATACACTTGGCAATCTACCCGTTCCAAACACCAGCCAACCAATTTTACAAAAAAGCCTTTACAGGATCAGTGGAATGACTTAATACACAAAAGTGTAACGATTGGTGAATATAGCCTAGAGACTTAACAAAAAGCTTAGCACTTTCGATATTGTGAAGTGGGTATGATCCTGTTAATCAAATGACAATACCACATTTCACTCACTCGGTTTCAAATAGTGAAAGCATTGACTATTAACCATTTTGATTTACCAAATAATACCCAAATATAAGTTTCTACCTAAAACCCCCTACTTACGAGAACCTTCTTATTTAATACTATCCAGACTTGAGCAAGAGAAATAACATACGGGCCGTGACGCTCTGCCCTAGGAATTATAGCTATTGGGACAAAAGTTTATTTTGCGGTACGCCAAAGACTTCAGTAAATTAGAGGTTCTATTGTGACATTTACCCAAACCAGAATCATTTTTTTCTTCGGCGTGTTTGCAATCGTATCTCTATGGGAGATCACCGCATCAAAACGGCAGCTCACGGTTTCCAAAGCTGGCCGCTGGTTCAACAATCTTGGGATTATCCTCCTGGACAACATACTGATAAAAGTAATTTTCCCGATAGCCGCCGTCGGAATAGCTGCCTCTGCCATTCAAAATCATTGGGGATTATTTAATTATGTACATCTGCCAAACTGGGTGGCAGTTCTGCTTTCAGTTCTGATATTGGATTTAATCATTTACCTGCAACATCTAATGTTTCACGCAGTGCCACTACTCTGGCGTCTACACATGGTTCATCACGCCGATATGGATATAGACGTCACCACCGGACTGCGTTTTCATCCCATTGAAATTATTATATCCATGATGATAAAAATGGCGACTATTTCATTCCTAGGGCCACCAATTGTATCTGTGCTTATATTTGAAATCACGTTAAACGCCACAGCCATGTTTAGCCACGGCAACATTCGGATGCCTGAGTCCCTCGACCGCCTTCTCAGATTATTGGTAGTCACCCCAGATATGCATCGACTCCATCATTCCGTAATTATCCGAGAGACCAACTCTAATTTTGGTTTTAACTTCCCCTGGTGGGACAGGTTGTTCGGTACATATCGTGCTCAGCCAGTAAGGGGGCACCAGGAAATGACGATCGGTCTCTCTCAATTCCGCAAGGCTGAAAAGCTGACCTTACTTCGGCTCTTGCTACTCCCTTTTAGCGGCAATCCCGGCCGCTACAGTCTAAGATTTATCGGCGGCGATCCTAAAGCTATCCAAAAGGATCAGAACAAACCCGTTACTTGATTGCAATTTAGTTGTCACTAATTCCTGGCAAAATTTCGGGCGACATCCCTAGCACTTAGTTTATAGTCACCAATTTCCATACTTTCTTCGCCTGAAAGTTCCTTTTTTATAGCTGTAAATTCATTAATATTGGCGAGAAAGAGATTCGTCAGCACAGGATCGAAATGTTTCCCCTGCTCCTCCTCTATTATTTTACAAGCGAGTTCAAAGGGATAAGGATCTTTATACGGCCTTCGTGAAGTCAAGGCGTCAAAGGAATCAGCCAAAGCCGCAATCCTCCCTTCAATAGGAATATCTTCACCTCGCAGACCATTTGGATATCCTTCACCATCCCATTTTTCATGGTGAGTCAAGGCAATAAGCTGCGCAGTAACCATTAATTCAGAATCATGTCCATCCAGTAATTTACCCCCGATCAAGGTGTGAGTAGTCATAATTTTCCATTCATCCTCATCAAGTTTATCCGGTTTTAGCATAATTTTGTCGGGAATACCGATTTTACCCACATCATGCATTGGACTGGTGTTTAAGAGAAGTTCCACTCTTTTTTCGTCCAGACCCACCAACCCAGCCAGAACAGCACACATCCTACTCATTCTGATAATATGTTCACCGGTCTCATTGTCACGATATTCAGCAGCCTGGCCCAGTCTGCGAATAATTTCAAGACGAGTCTCTTTTAATTCCAGCGTCCGCTGCTTCACCCTTTTCTCAAGAATAATATTCTGATCCCTTACCTCATTATGCAATAATCGTATCCGTACCATATTACGGATTGTGGTAATTACTTCAATGGAGTTAAACGGTTTTGTCAAAAAATCCTGGGCCCCCTTATCTAATGCCTTTAAACGAGTTTGTTCATCGTGTTGGGCCGTTATCACTAAGACAGATAAATATGAATCTTTTTCGATCTCTCTTAGTTGATCCATTACTTGGAAGCCATTTAAATGTGGCATATTGATATCTAACAAAACCAAGTCGGGCTGGTAAGATAGATATACGTCCTTAACTTCACGAGGATCGGTTAACGTACGGACGGAATCATAACCACACTTTTTAACTATACTCTCCAGCAACCTTACATTTACCAGATTGTCATCAACAATCAATAATTTGGCTCTAAAGAGTTCCTGATCAAATGGCATATTAACTCCTGTCTAACTTATCAGCTTTTCTGCAAATGCCAAGGAGGCTGCCTGAGAAGAGAAAACCCATTGTAAAACCGGATAAATTAGCCCATTTTTCGCTACGGTTTCTATTCCTTGGAGCCACCTGACTGTTCGACAGCCAAGACAATTCGTAAGCGCTCCGTGAACACCCTGCTGCACACACTTAAGTACCCCCACAGGGGTATTATCGGGGGACTTAAGTGAGCACAGCAGGGCGTCCCTGAAACGCTTACATTTCGAGATGTTATAAAGTCAAGAGTGTGGTTTATTGAGCGTTTACGACAATTCACCTGACAAAAAAGGATGCTGGATAATATAAAAATTAATTTAAGATCGCCAAACACCTGACTATAGGATATAAATGTTAGGAATAGTTGTCAACTTAGGGATGTTTAAAAACATAATAGCGGTATGACTTGATCATATACGTTGGAGAAAATAGTGAGCAAGCCAATAGCCATCAAAACTTATAATGTACTCCCAGGATCGAAACGGGGCGTAATTACGGCTGATTATCTTGATAAAATAGCCAAGGTCACAAAAAAATACAAAATTCCGTTGCTTAAAATCACCTCAGCCCAGCGCCTGGCCATAGGCGGACACCCGCAAGAAATGGTCGATAATATCTGGCACGACCTGGGACAGAATATCGGCCCGGAAAAGCCCAAAGGAATCCACTACATAAAGGCGTGCCCCGGCTCACTTTGGTGCAAATATGGCCAACAAGATTCACTGGCTCTGGCCGATAAGCTGGAAGAGAATATAACCATGTCTTTACCGGCCAAGACCAAGATCGGCATATCAGGTTGTCCCCTCAACTGCTGCGAGGGTTTTCTCCGAGACATCGGCATCTTTGGTAAAAAAAAGGGCTGGACTCTGGTCTTTGGCGGTAACGGCGGAGGAGTGCCACGAATTGGTGATATTATCGGGCAAGGCTTGAACGATGAAGAGGTAATTGCTCTGGCAGCAAAATGTCTCACCGCCTTCAAAAAACTGGCAAGGCCCACAGAGAGAAGTGCCCGTCTTATGAGTAGAATTTCACTGGAAGATTTTAAGGCTGCCCTGGATTAGCATCAAGATAGAGGGCAGCCATCTCAGGACTGTATTGACGGCTGTTTGGATCTTTGTAAATATTAAAAGGCGGTAGTATCTGCAATTCTTCGCCGCCTCCCCTTATACTTTCCACCAGAATCAATCGACCTGGGCCACCATGGTAGCCATAAACAATCTGTAGACGTTTAGGCTCAAGCCGATGACGGTGTAGGGAAGTAAGCAAGGCGGCCCCCCGCTCCGCCGGGTAAATAAAAGCTACCCGTCCTTTGTTCTTAACGGCAAAGAAGGCGGCCTTAACCGTATCTTCCAAATCAGCCATTATTTCATGGCGCGCAATAGCCTGCTCACTATCCAGATTACAACGCCCTGCACCACATTTATAATATGGTGGATTACAGATGACCTGTTCAAAGGAACCGACCGACAAGACCTCCTTAATTTTACGCAGATCGCTTTTAATAAGGTTCAGGCGATCCGATAAATGATTCAGCTCTATATTGCGTTGAAAAGCAAAGGCCAGTGAGTTTTGGAGTTCTAGGCCAGTCAAACGCAAGTTGGGCCAGCGATAGGCCAAGATAAGAGAGATAACACCGCATCCTGCCCCAAGATCCAAGATATTGTCTGCGGGATCGGGCTTAATAAAATGGGCCAGTAGAATGGCATCAATAGAAAAACGGTAGCCCTGCCGAGGCTGTAGACAGTTGAGGCGACCATCGAATAATGTATCAGAGGTTAAATCAGCAGAGAGTACAGCACTTTCTTCATTAACATTCGACATAATTGCAAACGTAAGCGCTCGATAAACCACGCTCTTGACTTTATAACATCTCGAAATGTAAGCGTTTCAGGGACGCCCTGCTGTGCTCACTTAAGTCCTCCGATAATACCCCTGTATATTGGGAGACTTAAGTGTGCGTAGCAGGGTGTTCATGGAGCGCTTACCGGCAAACCTTCAGATCTCCACCTTCTCCTCGGCGTGAATTTGGTTAATCAAAAGACCCGTCAAGAGTTTGGGATAGAAATAAGTGGATTTATGGGGCATCACCAAGCCTTCATCCGCCACCCGTTGCACCTGTGAGACCAGAGTAGGATTCATCAGAAAGAGAACAGGGGCGACATTATCATTTGCCGCCAAACTCTTAACCGCCGCGTCAAGCGCATCATCAGGGTCAGGATAATAAGAGATCAGATTATCCTTCTCGCACTGCACATGGTCCAACCCCAAAACACATTCCAATAACAGCTCGGACAGGACAACTACATCCAAATCCCGCAGGGCCTCTGGATGTTTTCCTGAACAATTTTCAGCCATCACTCCAGGTTTCAGGGTGAGCAGGAAACAACGATCGGTGGCAGGGTGGTAAAAGCCAAGCATCGTTTCATCTTTATTTTCATCCATCCGAGCCAATACTTGTTCCAGCAACATTTCACGTGCGCCACCGCTTATCTCCGATACCTCAAAATAATCCTGCATCTTGGCTAGGATTTCTTCAACAGTAGTGATATGCGGAATTTGTACCAAACGATGCGTGGGCAGGACGGACAGGCCCTCATCCTCCATGCCGCAGAGGTAAATCATCGTAAAATCGTATGGGCTATCGGCCTCCACCTTTCCTTGCCGCTGCCGCATCAATTCACGCAACTGCAATGAAGTACTATAGCGATGATGGCCGTCAGCAATATAGAGAGCCTTATCAGTAAACATCGCGCTAACCTTTGAAATAGTCGCAACATCGTTTACCGCCCAGAGGCGATGACTACAGCCATCATGGTCATTAGCCTCGGCGAGTGGTTTACTATCCCTGGCCTCTTCCAGACAAGAAATAATTAACCCTTCCGGATCAGAATACAGAGAAAAAATAGGACTGAACTGAGCCTGACAGGTATCAAGGAGTCGCAGACGGTCTCTGGTGACGCTTTTAAAGGTTTTTTCATGGGGTTTTACAATACCTTCTGAGAACTCGGCCAAGCCAGCGAGGGAAACCAAGCCCTTTCTGGTAAGTTTTTGACCGGATGGCAGACTATATTCGGTATAGTATAGGTAAAAAGCCGGCTTGTCATCTCGGATAAGCACCACTTGTCGCTGCCAGTCCTCAAAAATGCCTTTTACCTTTGCATAACGCTCATTGGTCAATGATTCTGCAGCCAAGCTCTTGGTCAAGTCAAGGTGAATCATATTATAGGGATTTTTTTGCATCAGGGCTTGCTGAGCTTGGGGATCTATAACATCATAGGGTGGCGAAACGACATCCTCCATACTGGCAATTTTGTCCTGATTGTAACGTAGTCCTCGAAGCGGCGCTATACGAGCCATTGGTATTCTCCCTATCCGGATGATCCGGATCTTTTAATAATTTTTCTTTGTAACCAAAGATTAAAGGGTAGTTTATTGACCTATCTGAATAGTTCTTTTTTGGATCCTGCGGAAATTTGCCTTTGCGGTGACATGATAGTGGAACTTTCCGTGGCAAAAATCCCGAAATTAAATTATTATGCCGTGTCAACCCCATTCGGGGACTCTTCTCAGTCCCCCTAGCGGGGATGTGTGCTTTAACAATAGACACAGGCACTTATTCTATCTTTAAAATTTCTTGTTATCTTTGGAACAAAACACGTTATAAGGCACTAACACCCCACGAGGGGGTATCGGAGTCTACGCTTACCTAGTACCTTGATAAATTCTTTTCTAAAAAACAGGTAAGCGGAGACTCCGAGAAAACAATCTGTAAGGTACTAAAAATCTTGCCGCCATACTAAATGAAGTATTAATAATTGCAACAAATAAATGGGAGCCAATACCATGTTTGACGTATTTATCAAGACCAGTTTTTCCGCCGGCCATCACTTAAGAGAATACCCGGGTAACTGCGAGCATCCTCACGGCCACAACTGGAATGTTAAGGTAACCGTACGAGCCTCAGAACTTGACCATCTAGGTATGGGAGTTGATTTCCGGACAGTAAAGAATGCAGTCGCCAAAGTCATGGATGAACTGGATCACCGCAATCTCAACGATCACCCCGCCTTTCTCACGGCAAACCCCTCATCTGAGAATATCGCAGTATATGTTTTCGAGCAACTTAAATTGCCTCTGAGTAATGACCGTTATTCCCTATACAGCATCACGGTGGGAGAAACTGAAAATACTGGTGTAACCTATCGTGCCGACTGAGGCGAAGCTTGAGATTTCAGAGCTCTTCTACAGCATCCAGGGCGAATCGACCTATGCCGGTTTGCCCTGCGTATTTATTCGTCTGACAGGATGTAACCTGTGCTGTTGCTACTGCGATTCAACTTACACCTTCACTGAAGCTGGCCGCCAGGTTGTGCTCTCTGATATCATAAATTTTACCAGCCGCTACCCTGAGGCCTTGATAGAACTCACTGGTGGCGAACCTCTTTTGCAAGAGAACGCCATTAAGCTTATGGTCCAATTAATCTCTCAGGGACGGCAGGTGTTACTGGAGACTAACGGCAGCCTTGACCTTAGCCAGGTACCATTGGGGGTAATAAGGATTATGGATCTAAAATGTCCGGACTCTGGGATGTGCGACCACATGAGAATGGCAAATATATCCCTGCTGAACCAAAAGGACGAAATAAAATTTGTCCTCAGTTCACGCCCTGATTATGACTGGGCAAAATCAATTATTAAGCAGTATCAACTTGATAAAACAGGCAAAGATAAAAGTGGCCCCGCCCTTCTCTTTTCCGCCATAACTGACAAATTGAATCATGCTGATCTGGCTAGTTGGATTTTAGAAGATCAGTTGCCGGTACGCATGCAGGTTCAACTCCATAAAATCATCTGGCCTAATGCGGAACGTGGTGTTTAACGTTAGGCACCTTAAAATATTAGCATTTTTTTGAGTGTAAGGTGGCCATCAATCGCTAACCAGCCATTTAATCCTGCCTTCTGAGCGCACACGGGCCGCTGGATACCTGGTTTCACCAGCCTGAATTTCTGTAAGGATTTTAGCCTTCACCCCACCGCTGATCATAAACATAATCATCCGGCTGGCCGCCAAGCCAGGTAAGGTCAAGGTGACCCTGGGCACAGGTGGAGAGCCTGCGGGCTCACTTACCGCTGCCACAAGACATGATTTTTCCGTCAATAACGGGGAGTCCGGAAATAATGACACGCAATGGCCGTCCGGCCCCATACCTAGCAGCAAACAGTCAAAAGCAGGTTCATAACCTTTAGCCTGGCCATGCCAAAACCTACGGATTTCATCCTCATATTGGCTTGCGGCAATATGAGGGTCAGCAACTGTCACCGGCACAGGAAAGATATTGGTAGCGGGTAAACGGGGCAAGAGATATTCTTTGGCCAACATATAATTACTATCGGGGTGGTCAAGAGGTACAAGACGTTCATCACCCCAAAACACGAAAAACCTCTGCCAGTCAATTTGATCAGCTATGGGCGGAGAAGCCAGAATTTCATAAAGCCGCCCAGGAGTACTCCCCCCGGACAAAACCATGGTGAATAGTCCACGGGCAGCCTGGGCGTCTTTGGCTTGAGCAACAATCAGCAGGGCAGCCGCCTGACTCATACTCTCCGAATCAGCAAAATATTCAGGATCCTCAGACGTTGACATTCAGAATCCTCCCCATCCATGCCAAGGCCTCATCAGGCCCCCAACTACCAGCCTTATAAAATTTAACTGGTTCACCACCTTTGTTTTTACAGGCCCGACATTGTGTTAGGATAGGATCAAGATATTTCCAGGTCTGCTCAACCCCATCCTGGCGCCAGAATAACATATGTTCCCCTTGAATACAGTCCAGAATACCTCGCGAGTAAGCATCCAAGGCCCGCCCAAAGTCCTGATATTGAAAATTCATATTGACTGTTTGCATATCAAGTTTAGCGCCTGGTAACTTGGCTTGAAATGTCAGTTTAATTTCCTCCTGCGGATAAATACCCAAAATCAGCCGATTGGCAGGTATATTCTCACCAAGCAAATATCTAAACATATAATGTGGCACGTTTCTGAATTGTACTACAATCTTGGTCTTTTTCTGGGCCATTCTCTTACCGGATGATATATAAAAAGGCACACCACGCCAGCGCCAATTATCAATATAGAGACGCAACATCGCAAAGGTCGGTGTTAATGAGCCAGGATCAACGTCTGTTTCCTGACGATATCCTACCACCTTTTTACCGGCAATCGTCCCGGCGCCATACTGCCCTAAAATAAGGTTATCGGCAGGGTCCGCCTCCGAGAACGGTTTGATGGAACGAAAGACCTTAACCTTCTCGTCATGTACCCGATCAGCCTCAAAAACAGATGGCGACTCCATGGCAGTAAGGGCCAGAAGCTGCATCATGTGATTCTGGAACATATCGCGAACAACGCCTGATTTCTCGTAATAGCCAGCCCGATGTTCCACGCCCAATTCTTCAGACGCCAGGATGCCAATATACTTAATATAATTTCTATTCCACAACGGCTCGAACATGGCATTGGCAAAGCGGAGCATTAAAATATTCTGCACAGTCTCTTTCGCCAGATAATGATCGATACGAAATATTTGCGGCTCCTTAAAACTTTTATGCATCACCTTATTGAGTGAAAGAGCAGATTCAAGATCACGGCCAAAGGGTTTTTCCACTACTATTCTTGCCCATGCTTGACCTTTCTTGCCCTCCTTCGCTAAGCCAGCCCCACCAAGATGACTAGCAACCAGAGGATAAATTCCGGGTGGAATAGCCAAATAAAAAACCCGATTACCACCAGTTTTATAGGTCTTGTCTAAAATATCCAGCCGTTCCCGCAGATGACCATAGTGTATCGGCTCGTCATAATCCAAAGTCATGTAAAAACAACGGGTCAAAAACTCCTGCCATTGCCCATCCGCCTCCAGCGAGGACTCGGGCCGTTTATCACGCAAGCGTTGTTTGAAAGACTCGTCATCCAGGCTGCTGCGGCTAGCTCCAATAATGACAAAATTATCAGGCAGGCTAACGTTTAGATACAATTCAAAAAGAGCCGGGATAAGTTTACGGGCCGTCAAATCACCAGAGGCCCCAAAAATTACAATAATGCAGGGATCCGGCGACCTAACACTTTTACGTCGATCACATGAAACCGATATCTCTGCGGCGTTTAAATCATCTTCATCTCGCATGCCATCTCCCTTATTTTTGGTAACTATTCATGAGAATTACTAATAGTTAAAGGTAGTTAGTAGCCCCACCTAATAATAGTTACTTTTTTACAACGCCATCATAGTTGACGGTCTCGCAAAAACTATAATTCTCTTATTCTTCGTCATTCCCGCAGAAGCGGGAATCCAGTAGTTTCAATATGTTATGGATCACCGCCTGCGCGGGGATGACAGGATTGGAGACTTTTTGCAAGTTCATCATAGTTGATTAAGTATTCCAACCCACTGACCATATTTATAGATTTGTTCGTTATGAAATAACCCCTCTTTTTGCAAGATGCGACGAATATCACCAAGTTGTGCCTGCCGCATACCAGCAAGCACGATAATTCCATTTGGAGATAAAAGATGCGGCAGAGCAGGAATCAATCCAAGTAAAACAAAGGGCGATATATTGGCAACCAAAAGATCAAATTGCAGTTTTATGTCAGCCAGGGGTGAATCAGCAATAATTATTGTGTTATCTTCACCATTTAAGCGGGCGTTATGGCGGGCTGCCGCCAAAGCCGCCGGATTTATATCAAGCCCCATAACGTGCTCAGCCCCCAATTTGGCGCATACCAATGATAAAATCCCTGAACCGCAACCAATATCAAGTACCCGTCGAGGAAAAGAATCTCCAAGTGCCCCCGCATGTTCTAAGGCCTCTACTGCCAATCTAGTGCTTGGATGTTGGCCACTGCCAAATGATGTCCCAGACTCAAGGTATAGCGGAATAACTCTGGTCATAGGCGAATGCGAACCAGAAAAATTATCACTACTCGTCCCTGGTGCAAGAACAATGAATCTTTTCGATATTGCCACAGGTCCAGACTCATAGACTGTTGGGCAAAGTCGAGACTCAACAATCTCGGCCCCATTTTCCGTTATCAGGCGACTGGCCCGTCGCAAGAAGTCATCCATATCCGCATCATAATCAGCACGCACTACCAATAGGCCGTCGCCTACCACATCTATCCCCGCACAATCCGCTAAGCCACCCAGTCTATTTCCCAGATTTTGCTCGCAGGCATCACGCACAATGATATGCAACTGGACAGGCCCGGCACTGCTGTCATATTCAGCAAAAGAACGTTTCATCTGCCAAACACCACATTACGAAAAAAATCAACCAGTCCCCGCCGCCTTTTAAGAGTCTTCACCTGTTCTGGAACCGCATCGGATATCTCCGATCTGGCAATGGCCATTTTATATTCGATATGAGGAGCAAAACGATTATCGATATACCAGGCATAGGTCAAGCCAAACAAAAGTCCTGGTGGTGTAAAACCCTCATCGCCATTCAATAACCTGGTAAAGATATTATTTGAACCCGCCGACCTCATACGGGCCAAGGCAAGATACTCACTGAGCTGGACATCGCTGAAAAAGCAGGCTCGTTCAGCCTGCGGCCGTAGCTTGATCCGATAAATCTTACCAAGATTTTCTCCCTCAACGTTCAGGGGGGATATTTTTTTTTCTACGAAATAATTTCCCAGTAACGACTGGCCCAAGGCCACCAGAAAGGCCACCTCAAAGTGTTCGGTATTATGCATATCCTCCCGGATATTTAAAAAACAATCGTCAGGATTAAAAAAAGAATAAATATTATCCCAATCCTGACAGCGTCGCCAATCACATCGCTTAACAAAATGCAGTCCACGAATATAATCAAGATGTGCCGCTGGAATATCTGGATGCCGCCAGAGGATATCGGCAATTATCTCCTGCCCATCCATCTGTAGATCAGCTAACCGTGTGCGAATAAGGGCAAACCTTTCACAAGCTGGCATTACACTGCAACTATTTTTTAATAGCGCCACCTCATCTGGCAGTTTTTCACTAGAATTATAACAGTCAGACGACAACGATCGTTCTGAGTGCTCGCTAATATTTATATCACGCACAGCCCAAATTGTTTTCACCGTTAAGGCCAAGGCCGTGGGGTCATGCTTAACCCTATTATCAGCAAGACCTTCCGGAGAAAAAATTCCAGCCTCCAGTGGCAAAAATCCCATATCACATACCCGCTCCCGATCGAGATAAATCGGCATCTTGCCCTCAACGGCGTATCCCTGCAAGATGCTGCCTGGGATATCATGCATTTTCAAAAGCACAATCTGTTTAAACAGGCCATCAACGCCACCCGGAATATTCCGGTGATAGGCCTTCAGCAGATCAGAGACATAGAATCGACGTTTGGGATCCCCCATAACCAGATCAGTTTCACCTGCCTGAGCCCATAGATTAGAGACCAATACCTTTAAGGCATGCTGATTATTTCTCACCGCTTGGGCCAGACCGGGTACCTGCATAACCGGCACAATACTTGTGTAAAGACTACCTGGTGCGAAAATAATTATATCCGCCTGACTAATAGAATCCAAAACCTCCGGCAGAACAGTTGGAGGCTCCTGCACGAAATCAAGAGTGACCCGATCGACAGGATATCCGCGTCGTGCCAGGCCCGATTTATGCTCCCCGCTTACCAACACGCCATTAGTATACATCATTTTCAGTTGGGATGGGGTTGTCGTACAGGGTAAAACCGCATCAACTGAAACGCCAAGTAAGGAGGCTATAAAACGTAGGCCATCTCGAACGGCCTCAGCATCAGGCACTTCATCGCCACGCTTATGATAGCGGTATATAGCACTGGTAATCAGGAGATTACCCAAACAATGCGGGCGTGCCAAAGTTTGCGTAAGACGAGAATCGGCAAAAAGATATTTAATTAATTCTAAAATGCCTTGGGACATGGAATGCGGCAGATGATCAAGTTTCAAGCCCCCTGCTCCCAGAAGGTCATCTACCGAAGAAGGGCTTTGTTTATAGCGATAATTGAACAGTACAAAAAGCCTGGCGGCCATCTGTATGGCAGTCAGTGCATCTATTTTATACAATTTTCGTAAACGTTCTGATTGAATTAAGGATAGCAAAACATGGCGCAAATCACCTAGGCCTATGAGAGGCAAATCCTTCTGCAACTCGCCAGTTGAGCCACCATCGTCTGTCGCACAGACAATCGCTTTCGTCTGCGAAAAAACAGACTTAAGGCCACCAAAAGGATCCGCCATCCATGCCATACTGCGGCTATCCCCGCCAATAATAGTAGACAAACCAGTACCACCGCCAAAGACCACCACCTTCACTTGACCAACATCCAAGGCCTGCAAATCAGTGGCTAAGTGTTGGAGTCCAGCAACAACTAAAGACGGCCCGGCCGGCACCCCCAAGAGAACAAGATCTGTTAATTTCTCCGGCAAGGTACGACCGCTTAAGATGTCCAGGGATGAAAACCTGCCCAAAGATAGATCTTGCAGGGTTTCTTTAACGGAACCAGCGTTATTGTTGGAATATGCCATAGAATTAAGGTGATTTTTAAGTGGTACTCTATTTTCGCTTATTTCGGACATCAACGAAAACTAGTCGTCTTCGAGAAAGCTACCAGGAGGCTGTCCAGGAATATAGGGGGACGAGACTGGTTAAACTTCAAAATTTGGGGCAATTTATAAAAATTGTCTTAATAGTTACGAATTATGTTTGCCAATAATTTTATTTACCATTTTTCATGAGTTCTACAACTCTCAGTAAATCTTTGGGGGTATCAACCTCCACTGAATCATGCTCGGTCAGAACCAGCTTTATATCATAACCAAACTCCAAAGCCCTGAGTTGCTCCAATTTTTCAAAACGCTCCCACTCCCCTTCCGGCAACCCAACAAAAGTCAGGAGAAAGCCCTTACGGTAGGCGTAAAAACCCAGGTGTTTATAATAGGTTGGTGGTATCGGCTCATCAGGGTTACGCTGAAAAGGGATAGGAGATCTTGAGAAGTACAAGGCCTTGCCGTTACGATCAAAAACGGTCTTCACGTGGTTAGGGTCATGTATTTCAGCCTCCCTGATGATCTTGTACATCAAAGTTGCCATGGGTAGAGCCGGGTCAGCAATCAACGGTTCCGCTACTTGCCGCACCACAGCCTTATCAAAGAGTGGCTGATCGCCTTGTATATTGACAACCACATCCTGCTCGGCAATCTCTAACAATTCTGCGGCCTCAGCCAAACGGTCGGTGCCGGAAACATGGTCGGAACGAGTCATCACCACCTCGCCGCCAAAGGCACGGACACAATCAGCAATTCGATTATTGTCCGTCGCCACAGCTACCCGTGATAGGATATCAACAGACATGGCCCGCTCATAAACCCTTTGGATCATTGGTTTACCAAGGATATCAGCCAATGGCTTACCCTCAAAACGATTAGAATGATATCGGGCCGGAATAATTGCTACTATTTTCGGTTTTGCTTTTAGGGACATTTTTTATTACTCTCTTCAGTAACTATTCAAGGATTTTGGATATGTTCATGAAGAGTTGCCTCTTCTTAAAAATTTTGGCAGTTTAACTATTGCTTCGGTGTTTAAATAGTTAATTTAAAATACCGTTATTTCATATCATT
>CAYTNB010000046.1:0-16340 GCA_964439085.1 uncultured Desulfobulbia bacterium
GATACTAATGGTGTGTCCATACACCAAACTGAGATCATTTTGCAAAAGGCTCAACTAATAAGCGTATCCGCACAATTATCTATAAAATCTTAGTTGTGAACAAGGCGTATGAGGCTTGGCTATAAGCCCAAAATACGAATTAAAAAAATTACAAGTATTTATGCGGAAACGCTTATCATCTAACACCCCACGAGGGGGTACCGGAGTCTACGCTTACCTAGTACCTTGACGTCTAATATGTTCGCTATAACAAATACTTGTAAAATATGATTAACTTGGCTGTCAACACGTATTTTTCTAATAGATATCGGCCTGAAAACAAATGAGATAAATCTTCTTGACATTATTTTTAAAATTCACATATGATAGAAGAGTATATGGCTTGCCAACTCATGGGGTAATCCCAGATTTATGGTGGTGAGAATAGTAAATGTTCTACGGTGTTTGGAAACTGCTGATTTGGGATTAATTCATTAATTGTTCAGGCAAGTTTTTTGGCCAATAAATATAAATTATGCCGTAGCTTCAAGTGACCGACTGAGCGGTAGATGACATATGTTGGGGAGCATCTTTTGGGTTAGTACTATCGGGGTATCATAACATAATTAAGGGCAGACAAATAAAAGGAGAAAGGGATGTTCACAACAATTAAAGCAAAGCTGATTGGCGGTTTTACTATTATCCTTGCGTTGATGGTTGTTTGCGCTAGCGTGGGAATTCTAAAGATGGCATCCATGAACAACCAATTGAATCATGTTGTTGATGTCTCGGCAGCAAAGGTCGACTTAAGCGCTAAAATGAATCAGGACCTTCTCGCAATCCTGGGTGCTGAAAAAGATATAATTCTGGCTTCATCCATTGAGGAGATAGATAAATTTGTTTCTATTATTAACAACAACTATGAGGACATAAAGCAAAGAGAGACTGAGCTACGAACTGTGGTAGACAAATCAGAAAAGACGGCTATAGAGCAATTTAGCAAATTTTTTGAAGAATATAAAAAGGTGGATAATGAGATCGTCAATCTCGCCCGCTTAAACACTGATGTCAAAGCTAACCAGCTTTCTTTACATGAAGCCAGGAAGGCTTTCAGTCTGGCGGACGAGGCAATTGCTGCAATAGTTGAAGAGAATAGTCAGGAGTTGAATAAGACCCAAAACTTAAACAATGAAGCGAAAATAGCGGAGAAGATTAAACTAAGTTCCAGAATAAATCGAGATTTGATCGAGATCCAGCTTGGAGAGAAGCATATGCTTTTGGTGAAGACTGTAGCAGAAATAGATGCCGTCAGCAAGAAATCAGCTGTCTTCCAAAAAGAATTGACGGAGAGACTACAGGTTCTCATTAGTCTTGAAAGCGCATCTGGCAAAATTAAACTAGCTAATTTCAAAAAGCTCTATGAAGATTACATCCAATTGTTTGATAATGTCTATGAACTTGCATCTCAAAACAGCAATGAAAAGGCGTTTGAGCTGTCCTCTGGCAAAGGTAAGCAGCTAGCTGACAAAGCGGAAGATATGTTGCAGAATATTGTTAATAAAAATTTAGAGCAGCTGCAACTGGATAAAGAGATGAGTGATAATAGCTACGTTGCAGCTAGGAACCAATTGGCGATTGTGCTTCTGCTGGGATTGCTTATAGGAGTTGGGGTGGCAATCTGGATTTCGCTCATCATCAATAAGGGCATTCACACTGCGACATCGGCCATAAAGCTTATAGCCGAAGGTGATTTGACCAATGATATCGTCATAACGACCAAAGATGAGATCGCTGAACTACTGACAAATATGCAAAAAATGATAGAACAATTACGGAGGGTTGTTAGTGATGTGAGCTCCGCAGGAGAAAATGTCGCCAGTGGCAGCGAGGAGATGGCCAGCAGCGCCGAGGAGCTTTCGCAAGGAGCGGTGGAGCAAGCTTCCAGCACCGAGGAGGTTGCTTCCTCCATGGAGGAAATGACCTCGACAATGCAGCAGACGGCTGACAACGCCAAGCAGACCAATCAAATCAGCATGCAGGCTGGGAAGAATGCCCAAGAAAGTGGTGATGTGGTTAATAAGACAGTAGAAGCAATGCGAGATATCGCCAACAAAATCAAGGTAATTGAAGAAATTGCCAATAAAACAGATCTGCTGGCCTTAAACGCCGCTGTCGAAGCGGCAAGAGCCGGAGAACATGGCAAGGGCTTTGCGGTTGTTGCTTCCGAAGTCCGTAAACTGGCGGAGCGTAGTCAACAAGCGGCTGCTGAGATAAACTCCCTTTCAAATGACAGCGTTAAGACTGCCGAAGAGGCAGGCCAAATGCTCAACAAGTTAGTACCGGACATTCAGAAAAGCGTGGAACTTGTCGATGAAATAACCGCTTCCATAGATGAACAACTCAAAGGTGCAGAGCAGGTAAACAGCGCCATTCAACAACTTGACCAAGTCACCCAACAAAATTCCTCAGCATCAGAAGAACTCTCCGCAACCTCGGAAGAGCTGGCAAGCCAGGCGGTAGAGCTTCAGGGAACAATTTCATACTTTAAGGTCGGAGAATACGGCTCAGTCAGGAAAAGAGAATCTGTAGCCCCAAAATCTAATGTTCACGGTTTTCTTCCTCATCCGCAAAAAAAGGAAAAAATTGTTAGTCACAAAAACGACAATTTTGAATTCGACCTGTCTGACAATGATGATCATGCAGATACAGAATTTGAGAAGTATTAATCCCCAATTACAAAATTCTATGGGAGGCATTATCAATGCCAGTTGATACCATTACTGAGACCTATCAATACCTCACCTTTAAGATTGATGAGGAATATTTTACCGTTCAGGTTCAAAATGTTCGGGAAATTCTGGAATATACAAAAATCACCAAAATGCCCGATGCTCCAAACTTTATGCGGGGAATCATAAATGTGCGGGGTCGTGTCATTCCTGTTATTGACTTGCGTCTAAAGTTCGGCATGGCAGAGACCATCCCAAAGACCTCAACTCGTATCATTGTTCTGGATATTGAAAGAGAAGATGGTGGTAATCTCGTTATTGGCTCTCTGGCGGATTCAGTTAAGGAGGTTATAGAAATATCCCCCGAACAAATCGAACCTCCTCCAGATATTGGAACACGTTGGAAAAAAGATTATGTCATTGGGATTGGCAAATACCAGGAAGAATTTATTATGCTCATCGATATCAGGAGGGTGTTTTCTTCATCAGAGTTGACAGCCTTTCAACCAGAGGATGTTAAGTAAAATACCTTTATTTGCATTTATTTAATATGCGAGATGGTGCCACTTATCCTGATGGAGATATGTTGAACGAAAAAAGCTTATCGGCAAAAAAATTCTTGTATTTGTCCAGATTCATTCATGAAAATTATGGCATTAAGGTGCCTGATTCCAAAAAGGTTATGATTGAGGCCCGGCTCTTTAGAAGAATGAGAGACGCTGGACACCGTACTATTGATGAATACCTTGATTATGCCTTCAGCCAGGATGGCAAAATTCACGAACTGGTAAATCTTGTTGATGCTATAACAACCAACAAAACTGATTTTTTTCGTGAACCAGCTCATTTTGACATTCTTTGCAATAAAATTATTCCCCGAATTATGTCCCAAAAAGTCTTCTCGACTAGTTCCAGGCTAAGGGTCTGGAGCGCTGCCTGCTCAACAGGGGAAGAGGCCTATACCATTGCCATGGTTTTAAGTGAATTTGCAAAGGAACGCATGAGTTTTCGGTATGATATTTTGGCAAGCGACTTATCTACCCGGGTGCTGAGAAAAGCTCATCGTGCACTCTATAGAGAAGATCAGATAAAAGACATTCCACAAGAACTGCGGAGAAAATACCTTTGGCGGAGCAAGGATCGCACTTTAGAGTTGATAAAAATTGATGACCAATTGCGAAATGCGGTGACTTTTCGGCGTATTAACCTGATGAACGATGATTTTGGCATCCAAAAGAAGATGCACATTATTTTCTGTCGTAATGTCATGATTTATTTCACAAAAAAAGACCAGGAAAGGTTAGTTCACAAGTTCAGTAAGGTTCTTGATGATGATGGATTTCTAGTCCTGGGTCATTCAGAGAATCTTGCCGGCCTGAATATCCCCTTTGTCCAGGTGATGTCGACAATTTATCAAAAAAAAAAATTATAGCCTAAGAACTTGATGGTCTCGTAAAAACCAATGGGATGGCTAAGTAAAAATTTCGATATATGAGGAGTGGGGTATTTTTGAGAGCGAGGCCATACATATGGTATGCCGAGCGAACAAAAATGGTTCACGACGCAGTAGATCGGATTGCTATGCCCCCTTTGGGTACTTTTTACGACGCCATCAAGAACTTAATCTCTTACCTAATGGTATTAATTGTTAACCATTATTGTGAGCTTAACCAATTGGAGAATAGGACATGGCAAAGAGTCAAGAAAATGATGAAAAACAAAACACATCTATAGATATCAAAGACAGCCTCACAATTTATCAAACGGCTGATCTTCGAGAAAAATTTCTGGCAATTTTGGACATTGATCAGGATGTAATCGTTGATTTGCATGAGTTAGAGGATTGGGACATTGCAGGGTTGCAGTTACTTGTCTCCCTCCAGAAAACGGTTGTCAAATCAGGGAAAAACTTATGTATTCAACAGGCCCCGGCTGCTTTTCTTGAAACATTCGAGGCCCTTGGGCTTAATCGTAAAGATTTTCAAATAGACTAGGAAGCTGTTCAAGAATAGAAGCCATAGCTAAAAATTGGAGGATTGAGACCAGTTTTCCGATCATTTTCGGGCAATAGCAACGCTGCTTTTAGACAAAAATTAACGGGAAAATGGGCCAATTTCTCTGGCTTCGATGTCTACGCTTACCTGTGATTGAGTCGCATTCAACGAAGAACCGAAGATAAGATGTAAGATTGGCCAGGTTGTTTTTTTACAGGCCCTGAGTGAAAAAACATGATCGCTGGCAAACAGCCA
Organism: uncultured Desulfobulbia bacterium; assembly: GCA_964439085.1. Classification (GTDB taxonomy): domain Bacteria; phylum Desulfobacterota; class Desulfobulbia; order Desulfobulbales; family VMSU01; genus JAADIV01. The sequence goes on from CAYTNB010000046.1 coordinate 4,958, forward strand.
GGAATGTATCATATTATTTATTAAACGGTTGTTCTTGGAAAGCCCCCCCCAAAAAAAAATGAGATGAGAGTTTATTATGGAATCAATTTATAAGACTGAAGCTCTTGAACTTCTGGATGAACTTGAAGCATCTCTTTTGGAGTTGGATGAAAACCCGTCCGACATGGATTTGGTTAACCGGATTTTCCGGGCACTGCATACGATAAAAGGATCCGGGAAAATGTTCGGGTTTGATGATGTTGCCGAGTTTACCCATGACATAGAAACAACCTACGATGATGTGCGTGAAGGAAAACTCAAGGTCGAGCAAGAGCTGGTGAGCTTGACGCTCACCTCTTGTGACGTAATCCGCCGGATGGTCAATGGCAGTGAGGTCGGAGCTTCTGAAAAAAACGACCTGCTTACCAGTTTTAAGGCGTTTTTGGGGGAAGAGAGTTCAAGTGCGGCACCTGCTCCTCAACCCCTAAAAGAGTCAAACAACGTTCCTGGCAATGAGACAAACGTTATCTACCGGATTCGGTGCCACCCAATAGCTGAAATCTTTCAAACAGGCACAAATCTCATTCCATTGTTTAATGAACTGGCTGCTTTGGGTAAGTGCACTATTGTTTGCAATACCGCGAAGGTTCCCGAACTTGAGGCATTAAACCCCGAGGATTGTTATTTAGTTTGGGATATTATATTAACCACGAAACATGACGAAAATATTATTCGTGATGTTTTTATTTTTGTGGAGGATGATTGTAAGCTTGAGATAAGCATACTTGCGGATGACCCTGATGAAGAATTCAATCAACCCCCGTCTCTGTTAGGGGAAATTCTCGTTGAAAAGGGAGATATTACTAAGGATAGTCTTCATGAAGTTCTTAACAATCGTCCTTTAATTGGAGAAGAACTTGTCAATAGAAAACTTGTTGAACCTAGTAATGTTACAGCAGCGTTGGCAGAACAACAACATGTTAAGAAACTACGTATAGATCATCAGATGGGCAATGTTGTCGCAAGCAGTATGCGTGTTGCCGCCGATAAGCTTGATAATCTGGTTGATCTGGTTGGCGAACTTGTAATCGTTCAGGCCCGTCTTTCACAATATTCCTCTGACTCTCGTGATCAGATTTCTATCAGCATTGCTGAAGAAGTAGAGCGGCTAACCTCTGAATTGCGTGACAATACCATGGGATTACGAATGCTGCCCATCAGGACAACATTCAGTAAATTCAAAAGGTTGGTTCGTGATCTCTCAAAGGAACTTTGCAAAGATATTGTCCTTGAGATGGAAGGAGCAGAGACAGAACTTGATAAGACGGTTATCGAGCAGTTGAACGATCCGCTTGTTCATATTATCCGTAACAGCATTGATCATGGCATCGAGCTCCCGCAAGAACGGGAAGATCATGGCAAAAGTAAAACCGGTACAATTCGTCTTACGGCTGAACATTGCGGCGCCGATTTGTTGATTAGCATTTCTGATGATGGAGCTGGTCTCGATGCTGATAGAATTCGAGCCAAGGCTATTGACAAAGGGCTAATAGCCGCAAACGCCGAGCTTGCGGATGATGAGGTTTTCCCCTTAATCCTTGAACCTGGTTTTTCAACGGCCAGCACTGTGAGCGATATTTCTGGCCGCGGGGTGGGAATGGACGTTGTTAAGCGCGGGGTTGAATCACTGCGAGGTACCATTGAAATATCAAGCTTACTAGGCAAAGGGACAACAATCGGTATTAAATTGCCATTGACTCTTGCCATTATTGACGGGATGTTGGTTGAAACCGGCCAGGAAATGTATGTTATTCCACAGTCTACAGTTATCGAATGCCTTGAACAAACGCAGGATGATATAGAAAATGCCCATGGCAATAATATCATTAATGTCCTGGGGGAAATGCTGCCCTATGTTTGTATAAGACAGCGTTTTGGACTCAAGGGTGAAATACCACCTTCGAGGCGGGTGATACTATGCGAAGTAAACGGCCACCGAATTGGTCTTGCCGTTGATCGGGTTATTGGTAGTTACCAAACGGTCATCAAACCACTAGGTGAAGTCTATAAACAAATCGAATGTATTTCTGGTGCCACTATTCTAGGTGATGGCACTGTCGCCCTTATTCTTGACCCTGCAAAACTTTTACCCAAAGATGTGGTATGACCTGAAGTTCGAAGTCTCGCAAACTTGCCTGCCAGATCAAATGCACAGCTCTAGTCAGAGGGTAAATACCTGCTATGATGAACCCGCTTTATTTGGACAAAGCGGGTAGCCTGGAAGCAATGAAGAAAGGTAAAAACGCGGGAGTGGCAGAGGCTTGCTTGTCAGATGGAATGGTTATTGCCTCTGATCTTTCTGGTTATAGAATGAGGTGTGAATAAATCTAAATGAGGGAATTGAGGGAGGTAGGATGCTAAAGCGGTATAACCCGAAAGACTTAAAAAGAAAATCAGGTGATATTAAATCGGCCTTAGATAACATTATTGCCTCGCTGGATGATCTCGCCCATGGCACTGAAGGTGATTTTGTTGTTCTTGGGGATGAGTTGCAGAAAATATACAGTAATGCCTCGTCGCTGGCCAATCGCATTTCTGAAAACATCCAGGTTTTCGATGTTGATAACAGCGAGGGAGTTCTGTCTCGGATCAATCTTTATACCAAAACCAGCCATTCCCGGACATCTCAGGCTTTAAATGAAGTCGAAAAACTTCGGTTAAGTTTATACGATGTTATTAGACTTCTTGATAAGATATTTAGTAATACAGATAATCTCAGCAATATTAGCATGTATCTCCGGGTTATTGGGGTCCATATCGGCATTGAATGTGCGAGAAAGTCTAACGCCGATTCCATATTTTCCGTGGTTGCAAGCGACACTGTGAATTTGGCGGTAAATATAAAAGAAATTAATAATATGATTATTAATCATACAATTGCGGCAAAGAACATTCAGACAGCATCATACAAAAATACGAAAAAAAAATTCGAGCAACTTCAAATATTAACCAAAGAAGCAGAACAGGCAGCTTCCATAACTTTTAAAAATGTTGCCGAACTTGTCGACAAGGCCGTTCAAGCCTTGCAACGCGCCAATACCATTTCCCTAGAAATTACAAAAGAGATTGGCGCTGTTGTTATGGGTATTCAATTCCACGATAGCCTTCGGCAAAGAATCGAACATATTATGGATGCTCTAACCGATGCCATATCATTGTTCGATAGATCAAAAAACGAAGATAATTATGTCGCAAATAATGGGGAAAGCCCGCTCGCTCATGCCTCTGCCATACTGAAATTGCAGGAATCGCAATTAGGTCTTTTATTCCATGAAACTGAAAAAATTTATCAAGAGCAGCACCAGGCCTTTGATCGAATAATCCAAGGAATTGCGGCTTTTACCGATTGTGTAAAGGATATCGGGGCTGCTGAGCAATCTTCTGACGATGAACGTGATTCATTGTCCATGCTCACCGATACGACTAAAATAATAATGAATGCCAGGGCTGGCAGCGAAACACTGGCAGGGGAGATAAAACAAGCTACGGAAGAAGCTTTCCAGGTCACGTCCCGGCTCACGGGGTATGTTGAAGCAACCTCCAGCATCAGCCACCAGATCCACCTTAATGCCCTGAACTCAATTATTCAAGCAGATAAACTTGGCATAGACGGCAAACCTTTGCAAGTAATTTCTCAAGATATGGTGGCCATTTCACTACAGGTTAAAACTCTGGTGCCGATCTTTATGAAATTGGTTGGAGAAATTAAAGAACTGGTTCGGGCAAATTATAGAGAGAAGGGTGAAAAACAATCTTCGGCCGAGGATATGGACTTTAATCCAGAAAAAATATATCAGAGTTTTCATGATTTTAAAAACAACTCTTATAATCTTTTGGAGGAAGGGAAGATTCTTGGCCAAGAGGTGGCTCAAGAACAGAAAAAACTTTTATTCCTTCGCAGTATTATTGATAGAATTAACAGTTATAAGATCCTGATTCACGAGGTGTCTGAGTCCGTCCGGCCTTTAATAGGTGATGGGTCACAAAACAGTCAGCTTTACTCTGATGAGCTAGGGCAACGTTACACGATGGAGCAGGAACGGACGGTGCACCGTGAAGTGCTTACAGAGAACAAACATACTTCTTTATCTACACCGGTTGATGACACGCTGGACGACATCTTTTTCACAGATGATATTGTGGAATCACCTGGAGTAGAATTGTATGAAAATAAAGATATGGAGATTGAAGGACAGCCAGCCAATAACAATGGTGAAGTTACAACTGTGCCTGAGACAGCACCGGAATTATCATCTTCAAAAAATATTTCTGAAGATGATAAGATTAACAAAGAAAATTCCCTGGGTGATAATGTTGAACTTTTTTAATGTCTTAGAATTTATTTTCATGAACAAAATAGCAAAACATCAAAAAAATTTAATAAAACACTCCTAGGAGGATGTCCGAGAATAGAAGCCGTAGCGAAAAGTTGGAGAATTGAGACCAGTTTTTCGATCATTTTCAGGAAATAGCAACGCAACAAGACGAAAATAAGCGGAAAATGGGCCAAATTCTCCGGCTTCGATGTCTGCGCTTATCTACAAGCTCACTATTCTTGGACAGCCTCCTATGTATATCATCTATTCCATTGAACCTACTATTAAGGATCTTGTACTTCCACAAGTTTATTTGAGTTCATGATATACAAAAAAATTTTGAGATTTCCCAAAATAAAATTAGGCAGGATATTTTTCCACTGAACTTTTTAATGAGGTAATTCGTATGGCAAAAACTATAATGACAGCAGACGATTCGAGAAGCGTTAGGCAGATGGTGTCATTTACTTTACAGCAAGCTGGATATAATGTTGTGGAGGCAGAGGATGGCAAAGATGCGTTTGCCAAACTTAACGAGAAGGTCAACATGGTGCTGACTGATTTGAACATGCCGAATATGGATGGGCTTGAGCTTATCAGAGCAATACGGGCGGAACCGCACTATAAATTCATGCCGGTTATTATGTTAACTACTGAGAGCCAAGCCAACAAAAAGCAGGAAGGCAAGGCCGCCGGCGCGACAGGATGGATTATTAAACCCTTCAACCCGGAGCAGCTTCTGGCTGTGGTAAAAAAGGTTCTGGGATGACTTGAAAGGGCGGGGCACTTGCACAATAATACAACAAATTTATTTTGTTCTTAGATTTTACCTCAGAAGAGGATTAGTAATATAAACTATGGTCATGCGAAAAAAAATAAGGGTCCTTATTGTTGACGACTCCGCAGTTGTTCGGGCAACTATGACAGAAATTCTTTCTTCTGATCCTGGTATCGAGGTAATGTCTACGGCACAAGACCCTTATGAGGCTGTAAAAAAAATGAAAACCTGCCTGCCGGATGTTATTACACTTGATGTAGAAATGCCAAGAATGGATGGAATAACCTTTCTACATAAAATTATGTCTCAGCATCCTATTCCCGTAATAATTTGTTCAAGTCTCACCGATAAAGGCTCTGAAACTGCTCTACGGGCCATGGAATATGGGGCGGTCGAAATCATCGAGAAACCAAGGCTTGGCACAAAACAGTTCCTGCGGGAGGCAAAAATATTAATTTGCGATAAGGTAAAAGCGGCAGCGCTGGCAAAATTAAAAACTGTCTCCACTCGCATGAAAGTAGAACCGAAGCTCAGCGCTGATGCCATGCTTGCTCCTCCACCCATAATAAGCCGCGCTATGGCCAAAACAACTGAATCAATAGTGGCTGTCGGTGCATCTACAGGAGGTACAGAGGCGTTGCGGATATTTCTTGAAGATCTACCAAAGGACGCTCCTGGAATTGTCATTGTCCAGCATATGCCAGAAAATTTTACGACCGCTTTTTCGTCGCGACTTAACAGTCTTTGTCATGTGGAGGTGAAAGAGGCGGTAAATGGAGATTCTGTTTTGCGAGGTCGGGCTCTTATTGCGCCTGGTAACCGTCATATGCTGCTAAAAAGAAGCGGGGCCAAGTATTATGTCGAAGTCAAAGAAGGCCCTCTGGTTAATAGGCATCGACCTTCGGTGGACATTCTTTTTCGTTCCACTGCCCGTTATGCCGGCTCCAATGCAATTGGAGTTATCATGACAGGTATGGGTGATGATGGCGCCAAGGGGTTGCTTGAAATGAAACAAAGTGGTTCACCCACAATTGCCCAGGATGAAGCGACAAGCGTGGTTTTTGGTATGCCTCATGAGGCTATCGAGCTTGGGGCTGCTGATAATGTTATGCCGTTACAAAGAATAGCTTCGGCGGTCATGAGGCTTTGCACTGATTAAATCAAATTTATCTCCAATATTTTCTACTCGGAAACAATGCCAGAAAAGTATTACATAACTATCGGCGAGTACCACGCAAGTAACAATCCTGTTATAATTAGAACATTACTCGGTTCGTGCGTAGCAGTCTGTCTTTACGACTCCCCCAAAAAAATTGGAGGAATGAATCATATTCTGCTTCCGGGGAAAGCCGACATGAAACATTTCAATATGCCGGCCCGTTTCGGAGTTAACGCCATGGAACTCTTGATAAACAGGATAATCAGGCTCGGGGGTAGAAAAAATATGCTTACCGCAAAAATCTTCGGTGGCGCTAATGTACTACCAACGATTAATCAGTCTCTGGCTATGGGGAATAAAATTGTATCATTTGTTAAAGAATTTTTAGAATTAGAATCTATAAAAATAATCAAGGAAGATACAGGGGGTACTGATACAAGAATAATTTATTTTCATACAGAAACTGGCGACGTTTTTTTAAAAAGAACCCCCTCCAGCATGGCAGCCAGACTAGCTTCACAAGAAAAACTAGTTATGCAAAAACTTAAACAAGATACCTTGAAATTACCAGACATAGAATGGTTTAAATGACAACTCGCTGGTTTTTTTCTGAAAGATGACTGAAATAAGAAGATCAGTCATCACTAAAAGTTATGCCATCCATGCTATTCAACAAATCAATGACCTCACATCTGCGTCCTTCCGGAAAACGCAAAACCACCTTACCCTGTTTGGCATCCAGGGTGGACAGTATTGCTAAACCATCATAGCCCTCCAAAATGAATTTTAAAAAGGCAATTCGACTGGGGTTAATCGTAATTTCCTGACGTTCGCAGATGGTTTTATGCATATTATCAGAAAATTGCGTATGATTTAGGTAAGCGTGATTTTTGACTTCTAATCATACTGCTATATCTTCATGCTCATCGTTTAAGAGGCTCCTGTATCTCTCCAGAATAGGTTCAACTACTTCAGTAATAAACTCTTCAGTCTGCTCCTTGGCCCGACCAGTAAACTGGCCGGTATCACTGACCATTTTCAATAGCTCGTCCTGACTAAATGGGATATCTGGATCATTTCCAAGACGGCTTAAGAGATCATTATCTTTGCCCTCTTCTTTAACCACACGCCCTGCAGACAATGAATGAACCTTGATAATTTCATGAATTGCTTGCCGACTCTCTCCCTTTTCAACGCACATCATAAGTATCTTTTCAGTTGACATAAAAGGTAATTCCTGCAGAAGATGACGTTCTATTTGTTTCGTAAAAACAACCATTCCGTCAGTAATGTTAAGAAATAATTTCAAAATAGCATCGGTGAGTAAAAAGGCCTGCGGAATATCCATGCGGCGAATGGCAGAGTCATCAAGAGTACGTTCAAACCATTGATTGACGTAGGTACTGCCAAAATTGGCAATAAGACCCATAAGTTTTCTGGATAGGCCAGTCATCCGCTCAGCTCGCATAGGGTTTCTTTTATAGGCCATGGCCGAACTACCAACCTGGTTCTTGGCAAATGGTTCTTCCTGAACCTTTAGATTTGATAAGAGTCTTAAATCTACCGCAAATTTATGGGCGGTGGCACCAATCCCGGCTAGAGTTTCAGCTGTTTTCATATCCAGCTTACGGGTATAGGTTTGTCCGGTAACGGCAAAAGTGTCGTTAAATCCAAGCTTTGCGGAAACAAGTTGATCGAGTTCCCTAACTTTATCATGATTTCCCTTAAACAATTCAATAAATGTTGCTTGAGTGCCTACCGTACCTTTGGCACCACGAGCCTTGACCTGTTTTTCTAGTTGTTCAATGTACTCAAGATCCATAAGTAAATCCTGAATGTACAGGGTATTACGTTTGCCCACTGTAGTTGGCTGAGCAGGTTGATAATGTGTATAACCCAGGGTGGCCAGGGATTTATGTTCAGAACAGAAGTCCCGTAAGTTTCTAATTAGATTAACCAGAGCCTTTTTAATTAGGGTCAGGGCTTTTTTCTGGGTCAATAGATCGGCATTGCAGCCCACAAATTGGGATGTGGCACCTAGATGAATTATGGGTTCGGCAGTGGGACATTGTTTGCCATAGGCATAAACATGGGCCATGACGTCGTGGCGGATTTCCATTTCCTTTTGTTCCGCTACCTCAAAATTGATATCGTTGGCAGCGGCTTTCAGCTCATCAAGCATCCTGGGAGTAATTATCTCTGTTAGACCAAGTTCGAATTGGGCCTCGGCCAGAGCTATCCAACACTGTCTCCAGGTCGTAAATTTATTTTGTTCAGAGAAAAGGTATTGCATCTCTTTACTGGTGTAACGGCTAACCAATGGTTCCTGATAGATATTACGGTTCATATACTCTCCTAAATCGTTTAAAAACAACCTTATAACAAGAAGTTAATAACATTAATTAATGGTAATGCTTAATTTTCCATAAGCCACACTATTGCCCGGTGGTTAAATATCTAAAAGATACAGACGGTTGTCAATGATATAATTTAAAATAGCAATATCAACAATGTCGCATAATGTATATTATGTATAATTAAATATAAGTTAATAAAATAAGGGGCTTAACACCCCTTATTTTATTTAAATTCGTTCCGCCTAAATTTAAGGCACTATAAAATCAACCAACTGTAGTTGAATTTTATTTTGACCTCTAAAACTGTTGTATTGTAAATGAAAAGCAATTTGACATCCATTCGCACGATCTACAAGGTAGTTAAAAGCATCTTTACCAAAGCCAAAACCTATAGAATTTTGCCATTCGCCATTTATTAAGGCATCAAAACGGATGTGATTCCGTTCCTTACCAATAAGTTCGATATTTCTCAAGCGGCAAGAATTATCAGTACAATAAACTGGCTCCAGGTTTCCTTGCCCAAATGGTTGCAATAACTGATTAAATTTTATTAATTGGGTAATTTCTACATTTTTATTTATTGATAAATTAACTAATTGCACTGGTGTGCCAATTTCCTCATTCCAGATTTCTTCTATATACTCCTCCATCCGCCAAATGAACTCGGCCAATTTCTTCACTTTAATCGTTAATCCCGCCGCCGCTCTGTGTCCTCCAAAAGAAATTAACAAGTCCTTGCATCTACCTAATATTTCGTGAATATTTACACCATCTACTGACCTGGCAGATCCTTTCAATATCTCTTTGCCAGTCAATATTATGGTGGGCTTATGAAAATGATGGAGCAATTTTGAGGCAGCAATCCCAATTAGCCCCTCATGCCATTCTGAATTGTGCAAGATAAGACAATGCGCACCATTCTTTTTCTCATTTGCCAGTGACATAGCCTCATTAACCATGTCATTGGAAATCGACTTTCGATGTTGATTCTCCTGGTCAAGGATCGCCGCAATCTTTCGAGCCTGCGATCTATCTCCCGTCAAGAGTAGTTCTGAGGCTCTACCTGCCGCCCCCATGCGTCCTGCCGCGTTAAGACGAGGTGCTATTTGAAAGGATATGTCTTCTGATTTCACTAATTTACCAGGGCTAGATAAGACTGTAAGCTCGTGCAGTCCCTCATTGGATTTTTGGGAAATTACCTCTAAACCAACTTTAGCTAATATTCGGTTAACACCCTGAAGTTTAACCATATCCGCAATTGTACCAACCGCCACAAGATCGAGTATTTTCCTCAGATTTGGTGCTTTTCCTGCCGACCAATAGTTTTCTTGAGCCAAATAATTTCTTATCCCCATTGCCAAATAAAAGGCCACACCTACCCCGGCAAGGTCTTTAAATGGGAAAGAACAACCCTTGAGCCAGGGATTTAAAATAGCATCGGCCGGCGGCAAGCACGTCTGTGGCGGTTGATGGTGATCAGTAATAATTACCTGCCAACCTTTTTCTTTCAGGATTTTTACCTCCTCGGTATCTGAAATACCACAATCTACGGTAATAACAACTCCCGGCTTTTCATATATTTGCAACACTAGATTGGCTTTCAGGCCGTAGCCATCACTAAATCTGTCGGGATGCAGGCAGACAAAGCCCACCTCCAGAGTAGTAAAAAATCTGGCTAATAATGCCACCCCTGTCACTCCATCAACATCATAATCCCCAATGATCACTAACGGAGAGTTTGATTTCATTAGTTTTTTGATAATTTTTACAGCCCTTTCCATTGCCTCGAAGAGAAAGGGTGAGGGCAGAGCATTCAAGGTCGGGTACAAGAAGTTATTGATTTGCTCGGCAGTGGATAGCTGGCGTTGATTCAGTAATTGTATCTGCCAGTAAGGTAAACTTAGTTCACTAACCAGCCTATCGATGGAGACTTTATCAGAATCTATGAATTGCCATTTTTGTCGCTTATACGAAGTCTTATTTGTCAAAATTAGTTAATAAATTAGTTTTTTTTGAGTGCCCAAGATGTTCTTTGACTTTACTAAAAATTTCGTTTTGACTATCTGGGTGCAGCCAAAGCATATCCTTATTGGCTTTAAACCAGGTAATCTGTCTTTTGGAGTAACGTCTTGTGTCACGGGCTAAAAGTTCCAGGGCCTTTTCCCATGTCCAATTGTTGTTTAAGTAATTAATCATATGCCGGTATCCCAGAGATTGCATAGGCTTTAGTTCTGAATTGAAGCCCATTGCCAGCAGACTTTTCACCTCGGCCAACAGTCCCTGCTCAACCATTATTTTCACCCGCTTATTTATGCGTTGATATAGCTCGTCACGCTGGCGGATAAGCGAGATTTTTAAAATTTTTTTCCGAGGAGATTTGGTTTTAATCTTATTATGCTCAGATATAAAACTTGCCCAAGTTTTACCCGTATCTCGGTATATTTCCAATGCTCTGGTTATGCGATAAGTATCATTGGCATGAATTCTTGCGGCGCTTTCTGGATCGCACCTTGCTAACTCGTCATAGAGACGCCGATGACCGTCCATAGTTGCAAGCTCAGCCTGGATTTCATCCCGTATGCTTTCGGAAATATCCGGCATAGAGAATATTCCGTCTAACAACGCCGTAAAGTACAGCCCGGTGCCACCAGCCAAAAGAGGCACCCTGCCCCGTCCTCTTATCTCAAAAATTGCCTTACGGCAATCCTGTACAAAACGGGCGGCATTATATGGC
>CAYTNB010000047.1:0-16004 GCA_964439085.1 uncultured Desulfobulbia bacterium
GCTCGTTTGGTTTTTCGTGCCATGGCTACCTCCATAGTTTTTTTTGAATGGTAGCACAAAATGTAAATATTTTGATGAAACTTTCTACTAGTTTATAGGTTCTAGTACCATACAGATAAGCGTGTTGGTGGCGACCTTTACAAGCATCGTCATCAGAATAAGACCTACCATAAACGTTACGGTTCAGCTCATAACCGTACGGGTATCCCCAATAGGGTTGATATTGATCAGCGACCCGAAATCGTTAATCAACGGGGACGAATTGGCGATTGGGAGGCAGATACAATCATTGGTAAAAACCATAAAGGCGCCATTGTAACCCTGGACGAAAGGCAGTCGAAACTTCGAGTAGCCGCCCCGCTACAGGGAAAGAAAGCACACCCTGTAAAGGAAGCAATGATTAAGCTGTTACAACCCCATACAGCAGTTTGTTAAGACAATCACCTTTGACAATGGCAAGGAGTTCACTCTCCATGAATCCACCGCTAAAGCGTTGTCTTGTGATACATACTTTGCAAAACCCTATCACTCATGGGAGAGAGGGCAAAACGAAAATGCCAATGGCCTACTGCGACAATACTTCCCAAAGTCAATGGAGCTAATCGATGTTGCCACTGAGACAGTAATTGAAGCAGTCCATAAACTCAACAGTCGGCCAAGGAAGTGCCTAAATTATAGAACTCCATATGAGGCATTTCTGAAATCAACCGGCGTTGACGTAAAACAATTATGGGGTTATGCACTTATCACTTGAATTCAGGCAATATAATCAATACGTAATGTTGTTTTTCAAGATCGACATAGTTAGTTACAGCACAATTGCCAATTGTGCCAATATTCCAGCTAATAGCCCGTTGGTGCTAACAGAGAGAGTGTCTATCTGGGTAATTCCCATAATAGTTTGATAAATCTTTGTGCCAGCCAGGATTATTTCGCCTCTATTTTCTAGCCCGGGTAGCTTAGTGCGTTCCCGGAGTGGCAGTTTAGAAATTTTGTTAATGATTTTGTTGATTGTCGAGGCTGTCATTTGATGGCCCTGAACCATGTCGGCGTGATAACAGGGAAGGTCAAGATCAAGAACGGCTAAGGAGGTGGCGGTACCACCTGATGCTATCAGGCCTAAATTGTGGCAGGCACAGAGCTCATTTCCCAAAAGATTATGCAGGGCTGGTTCTATAATTTTACGCAGATAGCCTGATATTTCCGTCAGGTTTGCGGTAGATTCCGGACGTTTAGAAATGAAGTTGTCGGTTATATTTAATGCTCCAATGGGCAGGCTGCACAGGTTAGGTGGATGGGAGTCTGTGGAGAGAATTAACTCTGTACTTCCCCCGCCGACATCAACCAATAATATGGGACTGTTACTCTCTGTGGCGATATCTGTTATGCAGCCCAGCATGGTAAGCTCAGCCTCTTTGGTGGGGCTTAATATCTCGATTGGATGGGCCAGAACGTTTTGGGCTGCCATGACAAAGTCAGAAGCATTGGTGGCAATGCGTAAGGCCTCTGTTCCACAGATCCTTATTGACACGGGAGCGTATGGAACCAGATGCTGAGCAAATAATTGGCAGGCGGCAAGTCCCCTATCTATGGCTTGAGGAGACAGCTGACCGGTTTGGTTCAGATTTTCTCCCAGACGTACGGTGTAAAAATCATTGGCAATAATATCGGTTTTCAATTTCTTTCCGCACCTGCGGAGTTTTATTACCTGGAGTCTGAAACTGTTTGAGCCTAAATCTATAGCGGCAATATTCTTTGATGTAGTTGTCATAAAATTAATATTTGCCGCTTGACAATCGGGCAGAATAAGCGCAATATCCGCCCATGATTATTATAAATCCTGACAATCCACAAAGCCGTTTAATTGTCCAAGTGGTCGACAAATTGAGGTGCGGTGCTGTAATATGTTATCCGACAGATACTGTTTATGGTATTGGTTGCGACATCTTTAATCAAAAGGCCGTTAAAAGGGTGTACCAGATAAAAAGACGCGCAAGTCATAAACCCTTTAGTTTTATGTGCAGTAGTCTGAAGGATGTAAGCACTTATTGCCATCTTTCAAATGTCGCTTACCGACTAATGAAGAAACATTTACCGGGGGCCTATACCTTTATATTGCCCACGATGAAAATCGTCCCGAAGATCATGACCAGCAAACAGAAAACGGTTGGTATTCGGGTACCAGACAATAATATTTGTAGGGAATTGGTGGAGGCTCTAGGCAACCCTATACTTACGACTTCGGCGACTATAGATGATGACGCGCCAGCTTCAGAGGCCTACGAATTTGAACAACGGCTTTTGGGGCAGGTTGATATATTTATTGATGGTGGCCCAGTATATCCAGAGCCTTCAAGCGTTGTCTCGCTTATCGGCTCAGTTCCTGAATTATTGCGGGAAGGCAAGGGTGATGTTAGTAACCTATTTTAATGAGTGGTTCCTTTAGTGATTTACTCATTGTAAAATGAAGAGATTTTCTTGCTGGAATATTCATTATTTTACCGGTCTTGGGATTGGGAACAGATTTGCCCTTGCGCTCCCGGACGCTGAGACTGCCAAATCCCCTGATTTCAACTCGATCGCCTTGCTCTAAGGCCTCAATCATACTATCAATTAGAATATCTACTGATTGAGCAATATCACCTTTCAAAAAATAGGGCATCTTTTCTGCGATACAACTTATAAGGTCTTTTTTTAACATAGTTTTACTGGGTTATATCTAGTTGAAACATTAATGTAGGAACTTTCTGCCAAAGCATATTAATTACCGTTTCGCTTTTGATGGCGGTAAGATAACGCATTAAATCGAAACTTTTTTCTTTTGGATAGACTAAATTAGGCCGTTTTGTCGGTATGCCAGCTAATTTTGCGGCCAGTTCGGCGGCATCAGTTAAATTACCTAATTCATCCAGCAAACCCAACGCCTGTGCCTGCTCACCGGTAAAGACTCGGCCATCCGCTATCTTTTTTACCTGGGCAATCTCTAAATGTCTGCTCTGGGCAACTGCTCGTATAAATTGCTGATGAACATTGTCGGTCATTGCCTGGAGGAGCTGTCGTTCTTCAGGAGTCATTTCTCTCGATGGGGAGCCAATATCCTTATTACGACCACTCTTGATTATCTCTTGTTGGTAACCTATTTTGTCAAAAATCTTTTTGAGGTTGGAAAATTGGATAATCACCCCAATACTGCCGGTCATGGTGCCTGGGTTAGCGACAATTTTACTAGCTCCTAAAGCGGCATAATATCCGCCTGAGGCAGCTACTGATTCCATGCTGGCCACCACAGGTTTGACCTTGGCGGTTCGCTTTATTTCTTCGTATATTTCCTGGGATGCCCCTACGGCGCCTCCAGGGCTGTCTATCCGAACCAGAACGGCCTTAATATTGCGATTGTTACGGAACTCTGTTAATTGGGCGATTGGTTCTTTTGCCTGTAACAGTACACCCTTCAGGGTGACAACGCCGATACCATTCTTGATGTTGCCTGTAAAGTTTGTGGGCTGTATTAGTCTCGAAATAAAAAAGGTCATTCCACCAAAGAACAATAATAATAATCCAGTCATAATCGATAAACCAAATATGAATGGATGTCTTTGGTGAAACAACCTTTTCTGCATACTTTCGACCTGAAAACTTACTAAATAATGAAGGCCCTACGATTTATGTAAAGTTGACATCAATCGTAGGGGCACCTGGGTTACTCGCTATCAGTGTCTGCCCCTGCGTCAGTTTCTGAACTGTCTGATGAAGCTTGTTGAGCGGCGATTTCCTCTTTCTTGGCATTCAAAAGATCACCAATAGTGGAAGGAGTAGCCTGCTTTTTCTGATATTCCTCCAGAATGGCTTCTTCTTTATCTTCCAGAGCCTTGATTGACAGACCAATTTTACGATCCTTGGCTGAGACATTGATGACGCGGGTTTCCAGATCATTACCTACTTTGTACAGACCTACAGGACTGTTGATCTTTTCTTCACTGATCTCTGAAACGTGAACCAGGCCCTCTATGCCATCTTCAACCTCGACAAATACCCCAAAGTCGGTGACATTGGTTATCTTGCCGACAATCTTGCTGCCAACAGGATATTTGCTGATAGCTTCTTGCCACGGATCTGGCTCAAGCTGCTTAATACCAAGCGAGAATCTTTCACTTTCGCGGTCAATTTTCAAGACTACTGCCTGGATGGTATCACCCTTGCTATATTTCTCGGAGGGATGCTTTATGCGCTCTGTCCACGATAAATCAGAAACGTGAATAAGGCCGTCAATCCCTTCTTCAATCCCGATGAAGATTCCAAAATCAGTAATATTTTTAATTTTACCCTCAATTATGGAGCCAACGGGATAATTATCTGAAACCAGATCCCATGGATTTGGCAGCAGCTGCTTCATACCTAAGGAAATACGTTTGGCAGCAGCATCAATGTTAAGAACCACGATTTCAATTTTATCGCCCATCGCCACAATCTTGGATGGATGCTTAGCCTTTTTGGACCAAGTCATTTCTGATATATGAATAAGTCCTTCCACCCCTTCTTCCAGCTCGGCAAAAACACCGTAATCGGTGATGCTGACGACTTTACCGGTGGTCTTCTCTCCGACTGGGTAACGATCTTGAACTGTGGACCAAGGATCTTCTTTGAGTTGTTTAACACCCAGTGATACCTTGCCTGATTCTTTATCATATTTAAGAATCTTAACTTCTACTTCCTCATTCACCTTGAACATCTTGGATGGATGCGAAACGCGTCCCCAGGACAAGTCGGTAATATGGCAAAGGCCATCCATGCCGCCCAAGTCAACGAATATACCGTAATCGGTGATGTTGGTAATCGTGCCTTTCACAATGCTGTCTTCCTTCAAGGAATCTCGCATTGCATCACGAAGTTTGTTGCGATCCTCTTCCAGAATTACCCGACGGGAAATTACAACATTGTTACGTTTACGGTTGTATTTAAGTATTTTAAAGTCAAAAGTCTGGCCTAACATGGTATCCAGATCTTTAACTGGTCGCAGATCAATTTGAGAGTATGGCAAGAAGGCTGGTACGCCAATATCGACAGACAAACCACCTTTGACCCGGTTTTCAATTAAGCCTGGAATCGTGCCGTCATCTGCCTGAATCTTAGCAATTGCTTCCCATACCTTGATGGCGATGGCCTTCTCTCTTGAGAGACGCAAACCACCATCTTTTTCTCTCTTTTCTACAAAAACATCGAAAACATCATTAATATTAACTTCGAGTTGTTCGCCTTCATTCTTGAATTCAGACAGAGCAATTCTTGCTTCCGATTTGTCACCGATATCGATGATTGCGGTTTGGTTCGCAATGCCAATAACTGTACCGGCAACAACCTCTCCGACATTGGCAACCTTGAGGCTGTCTTCAAATAAATCGGCAAAGCTGGCGAACTCACTGACGTCATCAAATTGATTGGCGCTTACCACAGTTGCAACTACTTCGACGCTCTCAACGCCAGGTGTAGTGCTATCAACCTGTTCCGTAGTTTCTGTTACATTATTAACCATTAAACACAAGCCTCCTAAAGTATAGTTTGAAAAAAATCTTTATAACAAACCATTGTGCTGATGACAATAGTTAATTTCGTATTTGATGATATTTATGTGCTTTTTTTGTCGTAGAACCACATAGTAACAGTGCGTCTGATATCGAATAATTAGGTCAAGTTGCTTAAACGTAACACTTATTTCAACAACAGTCCCTTAGGAAGCCCTGATGGTAATTCATTGAAAAAATCAGCCAGGATTTGGGCGTGATCGAAGGCTAAGGCAGGCAGATTGTTTTGTTGGAAAAATTGGGCCTTTACTGCATCGTCACGGCCCTTGAGGTCTCCTTGCCCGTGGGCAATAAATATCGTGGAAATAGTGTGAAACCGTTTGTCCCGTTCTGGTGCAGAGTAGGTGTGAAATTGTTTGAGCAACTTAATGTCAAGGCTAGTCTCTTCTTTCGCCTCCCGAATAGCCGCCTGCTCCAGTGATTCTCCATAACCTACGAAGCCACCTGGCAGTGCCCAACCGTAGGGCGGATTTTTTCTTTCAATGAG
The DNA here is from genome assembly GCA_964439085.1 of uncultured Desulfobulbia bacterium. Taxonomy (GTDB): domain Bacteria; phylum Desulfobacterota; class Desulfobulbia; order Desulfobulbales; family VMSU01; genus JAADIV01. Next base: position 6,067 of record CAYTNB010000047.1, read on the forward strand.
TACCAAATTAGAATCTACTATGATAATGATATCAACGGTGGGTTTGGGGGACTTATATTCCAGGGTGTCTTTGCCGCAATGTGGGCATATTAAACGCATATTTCCCTGATCTCCAGCCAAGAGGATATGGAACGTAAATTATGACGACCCTTATTCCAGGGCTGGTTGAATACCAGCGGGGTTATGCCGTGCTGAACTAGATTCTGGCAGGTCTGGTGTCGATCGTCAATAAAGTATTTTAGCCCATATTTAATGATATAATCGGCTTTGCCGTCATGATCTCCCATGGCAATCAGGCGGACATTGCTGTAGGCACCTGGGTCTAAAATATGCTCTAGCCAATCAGCAATAGGGGATTTCTCTGGCCGGGCGGTAATGAAAGTCAACGGAGCCTGTCTAGCAATTTCGCTCAACACCGCAACCGCATCTGGCATGGGCTTAAGATCAGCCTCAATGGGGTTTTTGAGCAGTATGTCAAATACTTTGTTAACTGTGGCGGGGGCGATATCCAGGCACTCGCTCACGTTGAATTCGGTGATGTCGGTTTCTTGAATATTTCCGATGCCATATTTTTGTTTAAGGATACGGAGAAATGCCTCTGATGTATCAGAGACAACGCCGTCTATATCAAAGCCGATTAAATTTGGGTCAATTCGCATGGATTAGAAAAATTCGATTTGGTAGTGTGTTAAGTTAAATAAGTTGAATGGCGACATGTAAGCGCTCAACAAACCACACTCTTGACTTTATAACATCTCGGAATGTAAGGGTTTCAGGGAGCGCTTACGGTGACATTGTTGGGTGTACCTCTTGCGTCGCACGAGCGTTTCTTGTTAAGAATGTAGAGGGATAAGAGTTGCTAGGTACTTCGACAATGAGCGAATTATTTTTTGGCGAAAAATTGGTTGTAAAATATACATCACCCACCCGTTTATCCTTAAAAGAGCTCTGTCCAACAAATACAGAAAAAAACAGCAAAGCCCAAGTTGCTTCCTTGGAGTATAGAAACAACGGCTATTTATTCTCTACTTGGTAACCTTCTTGACAAATGATGTCAAGAAGGGCATTATAGGAAATTCTCGAATAATATGCAGAAATCTTGCATTTTGACTAAGTTTATTTAGTACCTTACTGATTGTTTTCTCGGAGTCTGCGCTTACCTGTTTTTTAGAAAAGAATTTAAAGGGTACTTATTCCCCCCCCCTCGTGGGGTGTTAGCTATTTCGGAGTTTTGTTTAATGAAATTACCCTCTTTAATGATTGGCCCCTGCATAGCGCCAGTACCCTTAATTCAGGGCGGTATGTCAATACGTGTTTCTACGGCGGCACTCGCAGCTCCTGTCGCTGAGTGTGGTGGCATTGGCACAATTGGCGGCTCTGGCTTACCTGTTGATGAATTAAAGCTTGATATTGCCAAAGCCAAAAATGCCACAAATGGTATTGTGGCGGTTAACATCATGTTTGCCATGAAAAACTTTCATAATCTGGTCATGGGTGCAATTGAAGCCGGGGCTGATATGATTATAACGGGGGCAGGATTCTCGCGGGATATTTTTAAATTAGGCAGAAAATATAATGTTCCCATCGTTTCGATAGTGTCAACACCGTCTTTTGCCAAATTGGCTGAAAGACTTGGCGCTGCTGCAATTATTGTTGAGGCTAAGGAGGCTGGTGGCCATTTGGGTACAGATCTTCCTTTGCGGGAAATTTTCCCTGAAATTAGAAAAGTTGTCAGCAAGGTTCCTCTTATTGCCGCTGGTGGTATTACTAACGGTTATGACATGGCAGAAATGATGGACAAATATGGTGCTGATGGTATTCAAATCGCTACTCGTTTTGTTTTGACTAAAGAGTGTGATGTGGCCGATAGCTTTAAGCAAGCTTTCCTTGACGCCCAAAAAGATGATGTTACTATTATGCGTTCGCCGGTGGGGTTGCCAGGCCGAGCGATTAAAAATAAATTTATAAATGACCTAATGGGCGGCGTGCAGGTAAAGGCCGAGTTATGCGAGTATAAATGTTTGAAAAAATGCAATTATATATATTGCATCAACGACAGACTTATGGCGGCCCGTAAAGGTGATGTCGAAAATGGCTTGGTTTTTACTGGAGAGAATGTTTATAAACTGGATGATATTCTGACTGTTAGGCAAGTATTTGACCAGTTTGTTTCGCAAGCTGAATCCGTTTACAAGGAAGGCTAACACTCCACGAGGGGGTATAGGCATCCTATTAAATTCATTTCTAAAAAACAGGTAAGCGCAGACTCCGGGAAAACAATCCGTAAGGTACTAATAATCGTTCAAGAGACTCTGAACAGTTCCCCCACCTAACAACATAATAATAATGAATGAAACTTCCCCCCCCTCTGTCGTATCTGATGAGTCTGAGTATCCGGCCCCGTTAGTTATTCCCCCAACTGAACATCCTGTATCCGTAAAAGATATTGATGCTGATGCGCTCTTGGTTTTACGCCGATTGCATGAGGCTGGCTTCACCGCATATTTGGTAGGTGGTGGAGTGCGGGATCTCTTTTTGGGTAAGGTGCCAAAAGACTTCGATATAAGCACTAGCGCTAAGCCTGGAGAGGTTAAAAAAGTTTTTCGAAACAGCCGTATAATCGGTCGACGTTTTCGGTTGGTGCAGGTCTTTTTTGGTTCCAACAAGATTGTTGAGGTTGCGACTTTCAGGCGCCGTAGTGAACATGAAATTGCTGGTGATGATGTTGTGCTGCCGTCTAATAATTCCTTCGGAAATCCGGCGGAAGATGCCTTCCGGCGTGATTTGACGATTAATGCCCTGTTCTATGAGATTGAGAACTCAACGATTATCGACTATACTGGAGGGGTCAAAGACCTGCAAAATCGTATTGTTCGGATAGTTGGTGATCCAGAGCGGCGAATTACCAGAGACCCGGTGCGAATGATGCGGGTAATCCGCCATGCGGCCAGGGCTGGCTTTGTGGTAGAGCCCGCCACTTGGGAGGCTATCTCTTTGCATAAGGAGAAATTGTCCCTATGTCCGATTTCCAGAATCCGTGACGAATTATTTAAAGATTTAAAAGGCGGGGCCAGTAGTGCTTGGGTTAAACTCGCTTGTGAAAGCGGTTTGTTCTATGTGATTTTCCCTTTTTATAACAAGGTGTTGGTTGAGCATGAAGAGGCTGTCAAATTTGTAGAGCAAATGTCGAAACAGTTGGCTGTTCTTGACCGTTTGGCTGCTGCAGGCCAAGTGTTGCCCGATGGGTTGCTTATGGCTATGTTGCTGCTTCCTTGGGCTGAAGCAGACAAGGACTTTGCGTCTGTTACAACTCAAAAAGAATCTTATTTATTGTCCTGTGTAATTCGGGATGATTTGGGGGAAATGTTTAGTCAATTGAACATCAAACGGGCAATGCAGGATGAGATAGCTCGCAGCCTGGCGACCTTGCCGCTCTTGACAAAGCATGATAATGGTAAAAGCTGGCCCAAATGGCTGCAGAAAAAAAGTTATTTTAAACGGGGTATGCACCTGTTTCAGATTGTCCAGGAAACAGAAGGCGGGGCGCTTGCAGACCTGCCATTTGTTGCTAAGGAATCTGCCGTCCTAAAAAAATCAACTCCATCATCGACTTCCCGGCATCATATGCCCAAAGGGGGAGGCCGCGGGCCTGCATTTGCGTTGAATACAGAAGGCGGGGTGTTTGGTTTCCGCAGTAGTATACACGGAGTCTCGTAGGCTTGCTTTCCAGATCTTATGCGAAAGGGGATTTTAAATGACAGACTTGGTCGTACTTAGCCAATTAAGAAGAAAATCGTGTGGGGAGCTAATGAGTCTTGCCCTGCATGCCAAACTTGCCGGTTCTCGGCAGCGTAAAATTTCACTTTGCAGTATCATTAACGCTAAATCTGGTAATTGTAGTGAAGATTGCCGATTCTGTGTGCAGTCTGCTCACTACAAAACTTCGGCGCCGGTTTATTCTCTGGTTGAGAAAGAGACGGTCTTGAATGCTGCCCGTGAGGCAAAGGATATTGGTGCGAGTCATTTTTCCATGGTTACCAGCGGCAGAGGGCTTAAACCTGCTGATCTTACCAAAGTCGCTGATTTAGTGGCAGATATTATAGCTAAGGTCGGAATATCTGTTTGTGCCTCTCTTGGCATTTTGTCCAGGGCGGATTTTGCTACTCTTAAGGCTGCTGGTCTTGGTAGATATCATCATAATCTTGAAACCTCAGCAGAATTTTTCTCGCAGGTTGTCTCTACCCATACTTTTGAACAGCGCATTGACACTATTATGGCTGCCAGGGCAGAAGGCCTAGAAGTATGCGCAGGAGGTATATTTGGCCTTGGAGAGACGGAGGATGATCGTATCTCTATGGCTCTTTCTCTGCAAGAATGCGGGGTGGATTCGGTGCCCTTGAATATCCTTATACCCTTGCCGGGTACCCCTCTTGCCCATCAGGAATCGCTGCCAATTGTCGATGTCCTGCGCTCTATTGCTCTTTATCGCCTTATTTTACCAGATGTGCCCATTCGTTTAGCGGCTGGACGAGAGACGGCTCTAGCTGATTTTTTAAGCTCTGCTTTTATGGCTGGCGCCGATGGGATGATGATTGGTGGTTATCTGACGGAGAGGGGACGAAATCCGGGAAGTGATAGGGCATTCGCCAGTGAGATGCAGGAAATATGGCGTAGTATTCAATGATGATGAAGTCGTAGCAAGGTGGGTAAATTTATAACTGCTCTTAATTGGTACAAGTCACCCGTGCAACCGTGCAAGTATCAACAAATTCAACTTCGAACATCCAGGTAAGAGAACTCCGGCATAGAATGACAACAACAGCTTGTATTTTTGTTTTATGTTGACCGTTCGTTCCTAAAGCTGTTTGTAAAACAAATACCGATTCTGTAGTGGTCTCCTTTCCGTAAACGACAAAACCCGCCTTGGGGGAACAAGGCGGGTTTTGTCGTTTACGGAAAGGAGAGTAAGAGTTTTAGCTCTTGCCTATTTATAAAGCAATCGCCGTGCCAAAGTGCGATTTTGTTGAAAATAAATAAAAAAAGTCTGATCTGGTAGTATTAACGGGGGGTTGCTAATGGTAGAAAATGTTGAGTAAGGGTCAAAATCGGGCAGATAATTGTGAATGACAGTAAAAATGGTGCTAATTTAGATATTGTTTAGTAAATACAGATAGTTATCGGTATAAAAAATGATACCCATGCCATATGGCATGGGTATCATTTGGGAGTCTGGCTGGGGTGTGCCCACCAATTGTCTATCTAAGAGGTTTACGGCTAATGTGATAAAATTTGTACTTTGATGGCAAACTTAATTCATAGTATAAAAAGTTGTACCTATTTTGTAAGATCGGGGAATGCTTTGTCTATATCGCTGTTCCATTGCGCAATGCTGTCCTTATTTTGTCCCAGGAGTTTAGAAGGGTCACCAATAATGGTGATTGTCTCAATGGTGTCGCCTTGGGAGATATTATTGACCACCTCCTGGTCGTTGTCATTGATAACAGCACCAAAGACCGTATGATGATTGTCTAGCCATGGGGTGGGAACATGAGTGATGAAAAATTGACTGCCGTTAGTTCCGGGGCCGGCATTTGCCATAGACAGCATGCCTGGTTTGTCGTGACAGAGGTCAGCATTAAATTCATCTTCAAAATTATAACCAGGGCCGCCTGTTCCCGACCCAAGAGGACATCCGCCCTGAATCATGAAGTCGGCAAGAACCCGGTGAAAGGTGAGGCCATCATAATAATTACGTTGGATTAGGTTCACAAAGTTAGCGACAGTTTTAGGCACTTGCTCGGTAAAGAGATGTAGATTTATATCTCCCTTGTTAGTGCTTATGGTTACTTGCAATTCATTTACTTCCGACATACTTTCTCCTTAAAATATTAAAATAAAGCGGTTAAAAAATTTAGTTCCTTAGAATTTTATCCCTCGGAAAGCTCGCTTGTCTGTTTTTTAACAATAAATAATTTTGTGAAGGGCCTCATACCCAAAGAAAGGGTGTTGAAAAAAACATGTAGTTTTTGTGCAAAATCAATCAGTTAGGGATTTTGGCTGATTTACGGTAACTTGTTGATCGTGCGTTGTAATTGTGTAATTGCTTCAACACCCTTAAAGAGGGGTTTATGAGGTATATTAATTAATGCGCATTTGCCAAATTCCGCAAGGACAGGTATCGGCACAAAAACCGCAGGCGATACATTTGCTGCCATCTGAAATATATTCATAACTGTCAACTTCGGGCAAATCTCGGCGAGCGATAGCGTTAGTCGGGCATATTGTTTCGCAGAGATGGCAGTCCCTGCATGAACCGCAACTTAAACAACGATCGGCTTCTTCATCCTGATTAGCGCCAGTCGCAGGCTCCGGACAGTAATGTTCCACTGTCATGTTTTTAAGGGATATTATCTGCTTTTTGAAAGGCTGCCACTGGCGGCCCTCTAGCTCTGCGGTGATGGCTTCCGCTGCTGTTTTCCCGGCTCCCAGGGCGCTAGTTGCCAAGCCTGGTCTTTCAACATCGCCTACGGCAAAGACTTTGGGGTCTGAGGTGCGGCCAGCCTTATCTGTTTTTAGCCAATTGGCGCCGCCTACGTTAAGGCATTCTATACTGTCTGGCAGGAAACCAAGCTTAGGGACATCTCCGATTGAAATAATAATGGTTTGAGCTGGAATAAGAACTCCGTCATTATCAACAAGCCCCTCGTCGGTAACCTTTTTGGTCATAACCGGCCATTTAAAAACGGCACCCAAGGCCTCGGCAGACTCTTTTTCCTTACCAAAGGCCAGTGGCTGTTGAATATCAACCAGAGTAACCTGTTTGGCACCAAGTCGATAGGCCTCGCAGGCGACATCGCAGCCAACGTTGCCTGCTCCAATAATTACTACCTGCTTACCTGGCTTGATGGGTTTGTTGCTTTTGCCAGCCTTTAAAAAATCCAGGGCTGCAACGACTTTTTCGTGACCTGGGAAGGGGATACGGCGCGGTTCATGGGTTCCAACTGCCACAACTGTATAATCAAAATCTTTATGCAACTGGGCAAATTTTTCAGGGGTCATGTCCACGCCGAAGTCAACCTCTACGTTTTTCATGTTTGTGAAACGCTCTATTTCTTGTTGCCAGGTCGCCATAGGCAATCGCTCCCAGGGAATTACCTGGGCCAGTTTGCCGCCTAGTTGATCATCCTTTTCAAAGATATGGGCTTTGATACCAGCTTTAGCCAGTTGGTAGGCTGTGTTTATGCCAGCCGGGCCACCGCCGATAATGGCAACCTTTTTACCTGTTGCCGGTTTTTCTTTGGGGGCAGGGCAGTCACGCAAGGAGCGGCCCAGCAGAGCAACATCAATTGGCTGATCAACGGTCTGCCTTGAACAATTATCCATACAAAGATTTGGACAAATGGCGCCGCACACCGAGGCTGGAAATGGTGTATATTCCATTATCAGCTCATAGGCCTCCTGGCCCTTGCCTTCCCGTAAAAGGCGAAGGCGGTCAACTGTAGGGATATGGACAGGGCAAAAATAAGCGCAAGGGGCGGCTGACTCTTTGTTCGCCCAAAATGGCACCCGGCGGCGCAAATCACCGTTTTCGATGAGGCCAATTGGGGAGCGGTCAAGACCTGGAGCAATATCACGTAAGGGATCACCGTTAAAGCCCTTATTCCAGACCTTGTTCCGAAATTCCACCATGGGCATGGGGCCGGAGAATATCAGGGCTCTTTCTTGGGCGGTAATGGAAATAAGCAAATGCCATTCTTTGCGTATCGACAACTCTGGGAGTAAATCTTCACGATTAATGGTTTTTAAATAGTCTGGCATGCGGTCAGTCAACCATTGCCATTGCTCGTCGTCCGGGGCGATGTCTTTAACATTATTCGTGGAATAAGAGCCGTCAATTTCACCGCGATAGTAAACCCAGCCTCCTACCATGCCGACACATGGCCGATATCCCAAAACATTTTTTGATTTAGGATTGACTCCGCAGATAATGCCTATTCCTCCACAATTAAATTCAGCAAAGGTGTCACCCACGGATCCCAAAACCCATAACTCGGGCCGTGAGTATTCGGGGTTCCACTTGGTCATAGTTAAACCACGGGCACCAATGGAGCCGTTAATCATCACCCGCCCTTGGGCCATGGCATTGCATACGCCATTAGTCGCATGACCGTTTACAATAATGTCTGCGCCAATATTTAGATAGCCAACATCATCCGAGGCTGGACCATCGCAATATATGGTGGTGCCTGGTCTGGCCATGCAACCTAAGCGCTGACCAACAGGCCCGGAAACTTTGATATTGACTGGACCTTTCGCATTTAACAACCGACCGCCAACATTATGCTGGCCATAGGACTCCAGTTGCAGATTCGTAGTTTCTTTAAAGGCGGCCTGCACCTTTTCTTCAAAGGATTTTGAACTGACCCGCTGGCCATTCTCATCAATACCTTTAACAATTATAGTGTCATTAGTGCTCTGCACCATTGTACTCCTCTAAAAAAAAATTACCTGAACTAGATTCACTTGCATCCTCTCAGCTTCTTGAGCCTTAAATCAACATACATAGCGAATTTTCAGACGTTCAGCAGCATTTTTATCACCGATACCAAGGGCATCAGACATACCAATAGGCAGAGTCTGTGAGCGGCCAAGTGGGGCCATTATTTTTTTCATCTCAGTACGGATACCCATAAATACATCTACCACTCTCTGGGCAACTTGGTCGGGGTCTAGACGTCGGTAGAGTTTTGGATTCTGACTGGTAATGCCCTTGGGGCAAATCCCTAAATTACAGACGTTACAGCGATTTTTTTCATTACCCAAGCAACCGGCAGCAGACTGTAAGATGTATTTACCGATATGGACTCCGGAGGCCCCCAGCATAATCATGGCCATGCCATTTTGGGTAACGTTGCCATTTTTGCCAATACCACCAGCTGCGAAGATGGGAATTTCGTTTTGCTTGCCTTGGGCCACCAAGTCCAGATAGCATTCCCGGAGATTTGAGGCAATTGGGTGACCAGTGGCATCCATACTAACATTGTATGCGGCACCAGTACCGCCGTCTATACCGTCAATTAACAAGGCACTGGCGTAGGGGTTACGGACGAGATTGTTCAAAACCGACTTGGCGGAGTTGGAAGCCGATATCTTGGGATAAACCGGAACCTTAAAGTCCCAGGCCATTGACATGGTTTGGATCATCTTCATGACACTTTCTTCAATAGAGTAAAGTGTCTGATGAACTGGTGGAGACGGCAGGTCAACTCCTTCTGGAACTCCGCGCAGACGCGCAATGAGTTTACTGACCTTAAACCACATCAGCAGCCCGCCATCGCCGGGTTTAGCACCTTGACCGTATTTTATTTCAATGGCGGCCGGATCGCATTGCATTTCAGGGATGGCCCTGATTATCTCGTCCCAGCCAAAATATCCAGAGGCAATTTGTAGAACCAGATATTTTAGAAATGGGCTTTTCAGAACCCAGGGGGGACAGCCACCCTCGCCGGTACACATGACGACGGGTATTTTCAATACCTCATTGCAATAAGCGACACCCTGAAGGAGACCTAACCACATATTGGGCGAGAGAGCGCCGAATGACATTGAACCAATAATGAAGGGGAACACTTCCCGCACTGGTGGTATCCATTCGCCGCTGGCTTGTCGCCGGATATACTCTTCCGGTGGTAAAACCCGTCCCAAGAGAGTGTTAAGATCAAACTCATGACGCCCGGCATCCAGGGCAGGATCGGTGAGCATGGAAATACGATTAAAGCTGATTTTGTCCAACAGGTTGGTTTGGGAATTACGGCGGCCACCCCGTTTCCAGGCCTCACCCTTTTGGTGGGTGAGGAAAAGAGCCCGGTTACTGTTAGTGTTGTGAATGGGCCCTATGGCCTCATTGGGACAGACCATGGAGCACATGCCGCATCCTG
>CAYTNB010000048.1:0-15758 GCA_964439085.1 uncultured Desulfobulbia bacterium
AAACAGGAAGTCAAGGCCAGTTTCCCTCTCACCTATTTTTACCGTACTTCGGAAATAATCGAGGAAGCACGCACCATCGGGGTCGGAATAGTCATTCCCCACCCTGAACAGTTCTGGCCTGTTCTTCTGGCCGAATACGACGTTGACGGTTACGAAGTCTGGAATCCTCAATCGTTGGAATATACCGATTTTCTTATTTCTGTGGTGATCAACAAGAATAAGCAGCCCGGCCTATCCAAAAGAAAGTTGCTGGTCTTCATGGGCGACGATACCCACATGGGTGAAAAATTAAAAAGACCTCACCAACAGGACAAGGATAAAGCAAGCCGCGAAATAGGGTTGCAACCTCCCTGGGATGACCTGTTAATTCGTAAGAAACTCACCATCGCCGACATGAATCGCCACAAGGTTATAAAAGAATACCGTGAACGGTTGCTTGGATAATGGACTTAATGAGACCTGGATGTCTCTACCCCCAAGATGTTACAACAAGGAGAAAATAATAATGGCAGAGCAGAAATTCTTTTTTGAATCCATCCAGGATTCGGAAACTATTAAGTCGTATCTGGAGTCGCTCATCAGAGGAATTGCCCAAAAGAAAATCGTCCTCAGCACCGACAGCGAAGATATCACCCTGCATCCCAACGGTTTATTGAAACTGACCGTCAAGGCCAGAAAAAAGTCGGACAAAAACCGACTGAGCATCAAGATGGCCTGGACTGATGAGCACACAAAAAAGGCCGATCCCAACAAAACCATAGAGATTCACTCCTGACCCCACATATCAAATGTCGAATTTTAACGGTCTTGATGAAAACTTCCGTTTCCTTATCTTGGAAGTTGCCAACCAAGTGGATGCCACCCGCAATTTCATGCGGAACAACGACGAAAAGCTTTTTGAGAAAATTGTCTCCCGTGACGATTATATCGACAACCTGAAGGCGGTCATCGAAAATGTCATTTTCTCGACGATTCACCAGGATCATTCGCTGGATCAGAAGGCTATAAATATCATCCGCGCCAAAAATATCATTTGCTCCAATCTGGAGAGAATCGCTGATTTCTGCGTCAACATTGTGCGCCAGATAGGCTATATCAAAAACATCTACTGCCTCAAACAGTTCGACCACGAGCCGTTCTTCGACGAGGTGCGCAAATGTTTTCCCCTCATTCTGCCAGTCCTCGATAACGGTAATCTAACCAAAGCTCTAATCATCTGCGAAGCGGAACTCAACCTCGACCGCCTATACAAGTATCATTTCGATCTAGCCATGGCCAGACTGAGGGTCGAAAATACTCCGGAAGACGTTGTAACCATGCTCTTTATCTACCGCTATCTGGAGCGCATCGGAGACTCGCTGCTCAACATTGGTGAGGCCCTTCTCTATGCCATTTTAGGCGAGAAAATCAAAATAGCTCAATTCGAAGCGTTACGGAAAACCCTTTCAAAATCTGGAATGGGCGAGTCATTCACCAAACTCCGCTACGAAACATACTGGGGGACAAGGAGCGGCTGCAATATCAGCCGCATCAAGTCCAATCCTCCCAATGATGAACTTCGTGCCCAAGACGGTATTTTTAAGGGTGGCATCGCCAGAAAAATTCGGGCTGAAAAGGAAAATCTCGACAAGTGGCAACAAATACTGCCCGGCTTGACTCCTCACATCATAAGCTTCCATGAGGAGGGCGAGCAAGCGGCTATTTTGGTCGAATTCCTGCCCGGTCTCACCATGGACGAAGCGATACTGACTTGCGATGAAGATGTGTTGGCTGCCGCCTTAAACAACCTCGACAAAACCTTTCTGGACATCTGGTCCGAAACCATGGTTCAAACCCCTATCCAAAGCGATTACACCGCCCAGCTTCTCTCCAGGCTCGACAATATAAGGGCAGTTCATCCGAACTTTTTCAAACGAAGCATGCAGATAAGCGGTGAACCTATCTTTTCTACTCTTGAAGTGATCAACCAGGCCGGCAAGATTGAAAAAAAACTGAATACCCCCTTTACCGTCTTTACCCACGGCGACTGCAATACCAACAATATAATTCTTAATCAGGATACCGGTACCATAAGCTTCATCGATATGTACCGATCCAGACAGGGCGATTACCTGCAGGATATTTCCGTGCTGCTGATTTCTTTTTTCAGGATGCCAGTTTTTGTCGGATCGGTCAGGCATAGACTCAACTGGATAATTGAGCATATTTTCCAGGGGGCTCAAGCCTTTGCGGCAGAACACAGGGATCAGGACTTTGAGTGCCGACTGGCCTTAGGCCTGGCCCGCTCGTTCATCACTTCGACCCGTTTTGAGTTAAATACTGAGTTTGCCAAAGAAATGTTTATGCGTGGCCAATATATAATGGAAAAAATCAGTTCACTCAAAAATGAAGAACTAAAGCACTTCAAATTCCCCATCGACGTGCTGTATTATTAATAAGGAGATTACATGAAAATCGGCGTAATTGGAACAACAGGCGGCTGGTCTTCCGAGTGGCTGGCTGATGCGCTAGCAAACCTTACCGGCCAACGTTTACTCATAGACATGGACAAGGTGGTTCTCGATCTGCAAAACGGTTCTCTGCGCTGCGGAGAAATCGACCTGGCTGGTTTAGATGGGTTGATCGTCAAGAAAATAGGTCACCACTACTCGGCGAACTTACTTGATCGCCTTGAGATGCTTCATTCTCTGGAGTCACAAGGGACACCCATTTTTTCTTCACCACTGTCTATCATGCGGGTATTGAACCGCTTGAGCTGTACCGTGACCCTTCGTTCACACCACATCCCCATGCCGCCAACGGTCATCACTGAAGACGTTGATTGTGCCCTTGAAGCAGTCAGACGCTACGGCGAGGCAGTATTCAAACCTCTTTACTCGTCAAAGGCCAGAGGAATGGAAGTGATCTCCGACGGTTCGGGGGCAAAAGAACAGATCGAAAGCTATAAAGCGGTCAACCAGGTAATGTACATCCAGCAAAAAATAGATTTAAACGGTCAAGATCTCGGAATCGCCTTTCTTGGCGGCAAATATCTCACAACTTATGCCCGTTGCAATAATGGTACGTCATGGAACACCACCATCGCTTCAGGCGGTAAATATGCGCCATATACCCCATCTCCAAAAGTCATTGAGCTGGCCGAACGAGCTCAGGCGCCATTCGGACTTGATTTCACCTGCGTAGACGTAGTGGAAACTACGGACGGACCAATCGTCTTTGAGGTTTCCGCCTTTGGAGGTTTCAGGGGTATAAAGGAAACCAGTAATATCGACCCGGCAGCCCAATATGCCAACTTTATTCTCTCGAGGCTCACATACTGACACACCCCGTTGATACCTGTGCCGATCTGGCCGCCACCTTGCGCCGGGGCTATCCTACCAGGCACTCCCTTTTTCTCGTCTTGGAAAAATGCTCCATTGAGGTGCGGATCAGCAACCGTTCTTTGCTGGATAAGCTAACCAAATATTTCAAACCATTTGTCAAAGCCCACAGTAAGACAGATATTCTTATCACTGTCCATCAGGCCAGAGTCGAATTTGACACCTCCTATACGGTCAAGAAACCTGATCCCGGCAAAACAAAAATCAAGGAGGAATATGTCGATCTCCCGGACGGGCGCATCGTACGCAAACGCCTTACCGGTATGCATTTTATTTTTGACGGCAAAAACAATCTAGCTTTAGGCCCCTGCCAGGAAAACGACAATCAGGTGGTAAACTTCATCAACAACCGCTTTATCGAATGGAAGCTGAAACAGGGATGCCTTCTCGGCCATGCAGCCGGGGTCATTCACAGAGGTCAAGGACTCGCCCTGGCTGGCTTTTCAGGTATGGGGAAGTCCACCCTTGCTTTGCATCTGATGAGCCGGGGCGCCAGTTTTGTCAGCAACGATCGACTACTGATCGAAAGAAAAAACAATAGCTGCAGGATGAGCGGAGTTGCCAAGCTACCGCGAGTAAACCCCGGCACCGTGCTGCACAATAACGATCTTAGCAGCGTCATCTCGGCTGCCGAGCGACAACGTTTTGCTCGACTCTCTGTTGATGAACTTTGGGCTCTTGAGCATAAATTCGATGCCAATATTGAGAAATGTTTTGGTCCCGACAGATTTGTACTGAGCGCCATTAAGGGTGGTTTGGTCATTCTTAACTGGCAGCGAAACCAGGAACCGGTATTTGCTAACCGGGTCAATCTCAATGAACGGCCTGATCTACTAGCTGCCTTCATGAAGGGAACCGGGCTTTTCTATCTGCCTAAAAACGATGGGCCGAACAACTTTCCGGCGACGAGGTACCTTGAAATACTCCAGGACGTTACGGTCATCGAACTTTGCGGCGGCATTGACTTCGATCGCGGTGCGGATATTTGCATGGATTTCTTGGAAGGTACGCTATCACTAAATGACATATGCGGCTATTAATCGAAAAAGAAATCATTGTTCCTGACCCGGTCAAACTGAACCGTTACGCCAGAATGCCAGAGCTTGGCCCCAAAATTCTCTTCTTCAGCGGTGGATCCGCCCTGCGCCTCTTGAGTCGTGAGCTGATCAACTACACCCATAATTCCATCCATCTAATCACCCCTTTTGATTCCGGCGGTTCATCTGCCGTACTCCGCAAGGCTTTTCACATGCTCGGTATCGGTGATCTGCGTGCCAGGCTTACCGATCTTGCCGACCAGACTGTGCATGGCAATCCCGAGGTATATGCCCTGTTCAGCTACCGACTGGCGGCTGCCAGTGACCCTGCCGAGCTGGCCGGGGAACTGGATTACATGGTCAAAGGCAAGCATCGATTAATTCGTATGATTCCTGATCCAATACGCAAAATAATCCGTAACCACCTGTATCGCTTACAGCATGAAATGCCGAAGGACTTCGATCTCAGAAATGCGAGTATCGGCAATCTTATCCTGACCGCTGGTTACCTCGAAAACAAGCGGCATCCAGATCCGGTGATATACATTTTCTCTAAACTTGTACAGGCACGCGGTATTGTCCGCCCGATTTACAACACTTTTCTGCATCTTGCCGCTCGGCTCGATAGCGGCGTTACGGTGGTTGGACAACATTGCCTAACCGGTAAGGAAGTCGCCCCATTGCAAACCAAAATCATCGAACTGTTTCTAGTCTCGGATGAGCATAATCTCCGGCCCGTGTATATCAGTATCCGCCCAAAGATTAAGGAACTGATCGCCTCAGCCGACCTCATCTGTTATCCCATGGGCAGTTTCTATACCAGTGTGATCGCCAACCTGCTGCCGATCGGGGTCGGTAGAGCCATTGCTAATAACATCAGCCCCAAGATCTACATTCCTAACACCACCCCTGATCCAGAGTGCATCGGCATGAGCCTGGCCGACCAGGTGTCCACCCTGCTTTCTTACTGCCACAGACATGCTCCGCAGACTGAGTCCAAAAAATTTCTGACCCACATTGTTATTGACAGTAAAAACGGCGGCTATACCAGCGAACTGAATAGCAGGGCCCTGGGTAAGCAGGGCATCACCATTATTGACACCCCACTGATCTCCGTAAACAGTAAGCCGCTAATCGATCAAGCTTTGTTACTGCCGGTTCTGCTATCGCTAACTTGAAATAAGAAAAACTGTAAAAATGGCACCATTACATGTTTGATCAAAGATGGCTAAGATAAATCAAAAACACAACAAGGAGCAAGGCATGGAGACAAACAAGGTTGAACTGAAACAGATTCAGAAGATTTCCGAAGCAGTTACTTATCTGGAGGGTCTTCTAAAGGGTTTAAAAGCAGGAAGAATCGTCGTCCAGCATGGAGACAACTTTGTCAGTTTAGTGCCGGCCGAACAGGTCCAAATAGATGTCTCAGCCAAGAAGAAGAAGGACAAGGAAAAATTTTCTCTTGTGCTGTCTTGGCATGCTGCCACCGCCGACGGCGTCGGACCAATCAAGATAACGACTAAAGAACCAATATGCACTACACCGAGTACGACGAAGGGAAAAAAATCAGAGCCAAGCACCAACCCTATACCGCCCTCTGTACCCGTTAAAGCCAAAGCCGTTGACAAGAACAAACCGACGCTCAAAAAATGATTCATCCTGCCCGGCGTATGCCTCCAGACATATATTGTAGAAATAAATCTAGCAGCAATTTACCGTTGAACAGCTAATGAATATCTTACCAGGTTCTAACCGAAATATAACTTTAGCCAATTATCATCTTATAGTTAGTATCATTCTTTTCCCCCCGGGAAGGCCGTAACTTTTTTTAACACACGTGTTACGGCCTTCCTTTTTTTCTTCTAGACCAACTCTCGTCGGTCACCGATGTTGCCCCAGAAACAGAAAATTTCAGTTTCCGGCAGGTAGTGATTATTTTCAACTGCACCTTTTTATAGTTACGTTATGTTTCTGACACGGGAGCGATGATGAGCAACTCTATTGATGTGATAGAAATACAACCCCTAGGATAAAAGTTTATTCGGTGTGGCAGTTGACGGTGGACTGATTTTTCCCCAGAACCAGCGCATCGAGCGGTAAAACCAGCTTTGGTCAGATTATAGAGCACAAGTTGTTGGATGTCCTCTTCGTCTTCAACCACAAGTATATTTTTTTAATCATGTGCGTTACTCTCTAGCAAAGATTAAAATTCCAGAATAAATCTACATTATACTACCTAACCCAGATAAACTGGAAAAGATCAAAACTTTGATAACAATCCCTAGATAAGTATCTTAACGGTAGGTTGCAACTTGTTGAAATTAATATAGTAATTCAAAGTCTTGCCATAAAAAACACGAAAATCACTGATAAGATACCAAAAAAATGAATCATAGGTTTCCATTCAGATATTATTACAATTTTATTAAGTTTGATATGCAGGTGCGCACAGAGTGAGACTACGAGGCATAATGATTTCTTAGGCAGGATGTCTCATACCTAAAAAATTGCTATTACGCGGTAGATCGGATTGCTATGCCCCTTTCGGGTACTTTTTACACTGCCATCAACCCTTTCCAGAAAAAAACAGTAAATAGCCTTAATGAAGCCAGGCTCCTAATTCTGTGACCCACCAATTCTCAAGTGAGCCATCCAGCATCTCCAGGGCCTGATTTCCTCCGTACATTCATAAGGGCAGCCTTGAAAATCTTTCTCCCGCATCGGACATACACCACATTTTAGATTGCAGATAATTTTCGCGGCCTTTTCAAGAGCCAAGTCATCACGATTATCTACATTCCCAAGATCATTCATAATTATTTCCGTCATAATAACCTCTCATTTGGCACAACTATGCCGGACATATATTAATTTCCAGCCTTTTTGCGACCGAGCCCCATCCTGTCAACAACTGGTTAAGTTATCTGCTAAGGATATAATTGTAAGAATTGTATATTCAGTTATTGTGAAAGTTTAATTAAATTATCTTCACCAAAAGCTGGTTGCTTCACCCACACAGCTCTGCAGCAGATCTTTTGATGCCGGTGCAGATGACTACGACAATGCCATGTGCCTGGCAGGTACTTAGTAGCTGACGATGGCTATTTCCCCCCGGAATATGTGCGCCTCTCTCTATTAATGAATGGCAGGTCTCGTCAGGTATCACAATTTTGGCGGGTTCTTCCAGTCTTGCGTTTCATGTCCAAAAGATAGATATTATTGGAATTATCAGAAATTCTCTCCGCGGAACTGTTCGGGCAGCAAAATGTACAATTGCGACGATGTCAGATGTTTTTCCCCGCCACACTTTTCGCAACGATACAACGTCACTTCTTTGTTTTGCGCTGCCATCTCTAACCATTTATGGCTGAAGCAGAAAAAGGAACGTAATCTATTCTTCATACAACATTTTATCATTACCCAACCCTCGCTTGAATTCTTTTTAAGTCGAATCAGTAATTCGACAGATAATTTTTATCCTATTGCCCCGGTGGTTAAATATCTAAAAGATACAGCCTGTATGGCAGCAAAAAAACAGCCTTCCTGGATCCCCGATAAAAACATTCGGGGATGACGGTTGTCAATGATATCGTCATTCCGGCATGTTGTTAGCCGGAATCCAGTGTTGCTTCTTTAATGATATGAAATAACGGTATTTTAAATTAACTATTTAAACACCGAAGCACTAACATGACTGAGATCAAGGTAAAATTAAGTATTGAACAAAATACGATTAGTTCTACTTTTCAATACCTGATGATTAAATTCCTGGGCCGAAGAATAGAACTTCGGCTCAGGAATTCTTTAGCACATCAGTTAGTCCCTTGCATCAAGTTAAGGTCGGCAAAATATAGCCCTGGGGGTAACTACTCAGCTGCGCCTGATTGAGCACATCTGAACAGTCACGCTTCCGTGGTTTTATAAGCTTTTGGGGCATGACCTGAATAGTTACGCCCGGAGAGAGGTAAACGCTTGTACTGACCTGGACTTTGCCAGTAATTAAAATGCGTATCTATCTGTCAATCCTGAAGCAACCTTCGATTGCCTTCGGTTTATCATTTTCACTCAAGCCGGAAAGGTAAAGAGTAAAACGGTCAGGAGCTCCATACTCATAGCCCACCTCGACAAAAAACAAGGCATCTACGTATTTGTTTTCAAGGGTGAGCGGCAAACTGCCATACATAGGAAAGTTGGCGCTGAAAGTATAGGTGCCGGGCGGTATGGCATACGCCCAATAGGTTTTCTTCGGCATACGGTCAAGAATTTCCATACCGTTCAAGTAAATTCCCGGATCAGGATTGTCGTCCACAGCGTCAAGCGGGCGGTAGAAGTATATGAGAGACTGCCCTGCGGGCGGGGTGTCGGGGGTCAGGAACAGCCGATCATAATAGGAACAACCTGTTAAGAATAGTATAGTCGAAAAGATCAATACTGCCGACTTAAGCAAGTGACTAGCCTTAAGTTGTCTGGTATTTGGAGAATTACGGTTCATGGTTTTTCACAGTATTTTAGATGAAGTTTGTTGTTTGGTTGATAGCGCCCGCAACTTAAGTGGTATATCCCCGAAGCATCCTAACTTCTTGGAATCGTGCTTTTGTGGGACGAGATATCGACAACAAATACCTCGAAAAAATTAATTTGCTGTTTGTTCTTCGTTAATTTTTCATCATGTCTTTAGTATTGGCCAATGTTGATGGCGTCGTAAAAAGTACCCGAAAGGGGCATAGCAATCCGATCTACCGCATTGTGGCAATTTTTTAGGCACGAGGCATACCATGTATGTATGCCCTCGCACCTAAAAAATCACCACGCCTCGGAGTCTCACTCCGTTCGCTGACCTGTATATCAAACTTTTCGCAGTCTACGCTTAGCTACTTAGCCATCCCGTGACTTTTCGCAAGTCCATCAATGTTTGCACCTCTCTAATTTTTCATCATCCTTTGTGTTGACTACTACAGTCATCTTTCTTCGATTAAAAAATAATTGTTCATTAACCAAATCCAATTAATAGGCTGGTAGCCTAGCAACTCATCTATTGAAAGAGCCCTGTTGCCAAAAAATATGGCTTTCGATGATAACAACCTTGTGAGGGACAATTAAGGTGGACCCCATTGTCAAGACAGGTTGAAGCATTTATTATTCGTTGATAGTTAGGACCTATGAGACCTTTCTCGCAACTAATATATTTTTAATCGTCTAGTAACCAAACCCTAACATCTGGTCAGTATCGTAGATTTTAAAATGAATAATTTATGGAGCAACAAATCTGTGAAAATACGTAAAGCAGTTTTCCCGATAGCCGGACTTGGCACCAGGTTTCTGCCGGCAACAAAGGCAATGCCGAAAGAGATGCTGCCGGTGGTTGACAAACCTGTCATTCAATATGCAGTCGAAGAGGCCTTTGCTTCTGGAATTGAAGAGATCATTTTTGTCACCGGCAAGGGAAAAAGCGCTCTTGAAGACCATTTCGACCGCTCTTTGGTTCTGGAAGAGACCTTGCGCCAGTGCGGCAAGACCGATCTGCTCAAGCAAATTGAGGCCATGGTGCCACCATCAGGGACTATTACCTATACCAGACAGGATCAGCCCCTTGGCCTGGGCCATGCCATATGGTGTGCCAGAAATATAGTAGGGGATGAGCCCTTTGCCGTAATTCTGGCCGATGACCTCATCCAGTCCGAAGAGCCAGTTCTTGCCCAGATGATTGCGAAGTTTGACCGTTTGCGGGCCTCTATTGTGGCGGTCATCGAGGTCGACAAAAAAGCAACATCACGTTACGGCATTCTGGACACGGGCGATGAAATTGATGGGGTAGTCCGGGTGAGAGGTTTGACTGAAAAGCCCAAACCTGAAGAAGCACCCTCCAACCTGGCCATCATCGGCCGCTATATTTTGACCCCGAAGATCTTTGAAATTCTTGAGCAAAAACAGGTTGGCACTGGCAACGAAATTCAATTGACCGACGCCATGGCAATTCTACTCGGGCAACAGCCTATATTCGGCTACCGCTTTCAGGGAAACCGATTTGACTGTGGTGATAAGGCCGGTTTCCAAATGGCGAATCTGACCTTTGCCCTGGACCGGCCAGACCTGCGAGCCAAGATACTACCTTTCCTGAAGCAAGCTCTAGCCGATCAAAAATATAAATGATATCAAGCGGACGAGGCAATATGAAAATACTAGTTACTGGAGGGGCAGGATATATTGGCAGTCACACCTGCCTTGAACTTCTCCTGGCCAATTATGAAGTCATAGTGGTCGACAACCTCTCTAACAGCAAGAAAGACTCCCTCCGACGGGTGGAAGAGCTAACTGGTAAAATTATAAGTTTTTATGAAGTTGATTTGCAGGACAGTCAAGGACTGGAAGCCGTTTTTATGGAAAATAATATCGATGCGGTGATCCATTTTGCCGGACTGAAGGCGGTCGCTGAGTCCGTCGAAATGCCTTTGTGCTACTATCATAACAATCTCTTGGTCACTCTGGTTTTATGTGAAGCAATGGCAAAGTATGACGTTAAAAACATCGTGTTCAGTTCCTCGGCCACAGTATACGGAGACCCTGCGCATCTGCCGATTACAGAGGAATTTCCCTTGACCGCCACCAACCCCTACGGCAATTCTAAGTTATTTATAGAATACATTCTGCAGGACCTTCATAAATCTGATAATGCCTGGAATATCGTATTGCTGCGCTATTTTAATCCGGTAGGCTCCCATGCCAGTGGTCGAATAGGCGAGAACCCCAACGGCATCCCCAATAATCTGATGCCCTTTATGGCGCAGGTGGCGGTGGGGAAATTATCGGAATTGTCTATCTTCGGTAACGATTACCCTACCCCGGACGGCACCGGTGTGCGCGATTATATTCATGTGGTCGACCTTGCCCTGGGGCATATCAAGGCCATCGAGAAGCTGACTGAGAATCCGGGAGTGGTTGTCTATAATCTCGGAACAGGGAGAGGGTACAGTGTTCTAGAGATGGTAAAGGCTTTTGAAAAGTCCGCAGAACGTGAGGTACCATACAGAATCGTCGACCGTCGTCCGGGAGACATCGCCGCCTGCTACGCCGATCCTAGCAAGGCTGCTCATGAACTTGACTGGCAGGCCGAAAGAGGACTTGATGCAATGTGCCGGGATGCTTGGCGCTGGCAGTCAGAAAATCCGAATGGTTTTGATTAGAATTGGGCATGCGTACAGTTAGCGTTGACCTGTATTTCCTGATCGTTTCAATTTCTTTTTATTCGTTCAAGAGTGGGAAAAAGTCTCCAATTCTGCACTTGTTCTGAGCACAATTATTTTCCCATAGCTGAAAGTGTGACTGATTAATTATCTCGATCGGTGCCATTAAATAGAGTCTGATTTTAAATCATCAAACCCATAGTGACAATTAAAGTTATGAAAAAGAAAATAATTCATCTTATTGCAGCCGCTAGACCTAATTTCATGAAAATAGCGCCGCTTTACCATGCGCTTTCAAATGAGGATTGGGCTGACCCGTTGGTGGTACACACCGGGCAACACTATGACTTAAATATGTCGGACGTTTTTTTTCAGGATCTACAGTTGCCCACACCTCATATTCACCTTGGCGTTGGTAGTGGTTCACATGCGGAGCAAACCGGCAATGTAATGATCGCTTATGAAAAAATTCTTTCACAAACAAGTCCAGATCTGGTGGTTGTGGTCGGTGATGTCAACTCAACCATGGCCGCAACCATAGCGGCGGTGAAGCTTGGAATCAGAGTGGCGCATCTGGAAGCCGGATTGCGGTCTTGCGATAGAACCATGCCGGAGGAAATTAACCGAATTATCACCGATTCCATAGCCGATTATCTCTGGACACCATCTAGTGATGGAGATAAAAATTTAAAACACGAGGGGATTGCCGAGGATAAAATAACCTTAGTCGGCAATATTATGATTGATTCTCTGGAGATGATGCGACACCGTATCGAAAATGAATTGTTTTACGAAAAACTAGGTTTGGAGAGAAGTAATTTTATTCTTGTGACGCTTCATAGACCAGCAAATGTTGACGATGAAAGCATTATGACTTTAATAATGACGACTCTTTTAAATATCTCTGAAGAAACTGCAATTGCTTTCCCAGTTCATCCACGTACTCGGAAAAATCTTGAGAAATTTGACTTGATTAGAAAACTGGAAACATGCCAAAGAATCCATCTGCTTGAGCCATTGAATTACATCCGTTTCATGAGCCTTGTTTTTTCTTCTGGTATGGTCATCACAGATTCAGGTGGAGTGCAGGAAGAAACAACCTATTTAGGAATACCTTGTCTGACCTTGAGGCCTAATACCGAAAGGCCGGTTACCGTGAAAATTGGTACAAATAGTTTATGCCAGCCTGAAGAACTTGAAACACTTGTACATTCTCTTCAATGTAGAAAAGAACCAAAGGTGAATATTCCAGAGTTATGGGACGGTAAAACAGCACATCGAGTTGTGAAGGAAATTAAGAGGATCGTAAATAATATAGCCTGAATGGATGGCACAAATTTTATAGAACATCAATTATTATGTAACGAATAGTCATTACCAACCTGGTAACATGCCGCTAGAAAGCTATCTAATATACTGCAACTGATAGGAATAATAGTGGGTATTCAGTTTACTTAATTATTTCGAAAAATATTCGCCAATTACTTCTTAGTATTCGTGAGGATCAGATGGCTTCAAGAATAATATTACTTTCATTTTATACTATTTTAATCGTTGCGGTGCTTTTGGGATTTGATATGAGCCTAGCAACTGGTTTCAGTTTTAAAAATTTGATACTGTATGTGCTTTTCCTATTTCTTGTAGTTAGAAAAGCAGTTAACAGATCACAAGAAAATATTCTGTCAATTAAAATAATATATATTCTTTTCATTACTCTCATAATTTTAGCATTATTCTCATGGATTCTCGCTTCACTTGGTTGGGTTGTGCCAAATTTCGATAAATGGAAAAGTGCCATTGCAGTGAAAAATCAACTTATAGATCATATTCTGTTTTTTTATATTTTTTATTCTATGTGTAAGAATACAGATGACGCTCTGTTTGTTGCTAAAGGGATATTATTGTTGATAATTGCAGGCAATTTAATCACCATTATTGATGCCTTAAATATACCAGATCTTGGCATCATACATCAGCGTATAGATGGGCGCGTAAATGGGCCTCTTGGGGAGTCGAACCAATACGCAGCATTTCTGATTCTGTTTATTCCTTCTATGACCGTTTTTGCGATGCAAAGAGGTGTGGCTCGTTTACTCTATATTGCTGGTCTAATTTTAAGTGTGGCCGTGCTATTTCTCACAACATCAAGGGGAGCCGTGGTTGGTGTGGTCGCTGGAGCGACATTGGCAACAATATATGTGAGAAGATTTATCTCTGCTAAACAAGTTTTAGTAGCGCTGGTTCTGGGTGCAGTTATTTTTGGTGTTGGTCTGACATTAGCCACATATAAATATGAAGGCTTGATCGAGAATCGCTTTATTAACCAATCGTTTACAGGTAGCATTAAAACTGCGAGTTCAGGTAGGACGTGGATTTGGGAGAAAGCATTAGATCTCCAGGCCGAGTACCCAGTCACCTTTCTCACGGGATTTGGTTGGGAGTCTTTCGATGATGTCTTCAAACTTGCATCGCACAATACATACCTCTCCTTGATATTTTCGCTAGGCATACCAGGATTGCTAGTTTTTCTGGCACTTCTCTATCAGATATGCTCACTCACTCGGCAGGGCATCAGCTATGCCCAGGAAAAAATCCCAAGGCAGCTAATGCTGGCTTTTCTGTATGGCTTCATTCCAATGCTGGTTGCTATTTTCTTCGTGAATTTATATAAACCGTGGTTTTTTATATGGTCATATGTAGGGCTCATTGCTCGGATTGCCGTAGAGCAGATTAAAGTTAAAGGTGAGGGGATTGGTGTTAGGGGTGGAAATTCCAATCAATTGGCTATTTTCTCTTAAAATTGAATGCAACTATGACCATAATGCAAAGGAAATCCCTTGTAGAAGTCGGGCAGCGGAAAATTGCGTATTGGAAAATGAAATCTTGTCGTTTGGCGTCCTCAGTAGCTATATCTATTTCAGCAGAGTCAAAATATAACAATATTTCTCCTCCTCTGTTTAATGAAGATTTTCTTTTTAGGATCACAGGAGGCTCATCTCTTTTTGTTCAACTACTTCAATCTAACGTCATTGCCAATGAAGATGCGAGACGTTTACTAGAGGGGGAGTTTAGGATTTTTTCAAAAACCATAACCGTTTCCCCAGGCGGTTTGGATTGGAGTAAAGATTATTTCTCCGGATTTAGTTATCCGCTTAAGCCATATACCTCTTTACCGATTATTGAAGACCAAGGCGTTGAAATTGTTGTTCCATGGGAATTGTCAAAATTGCAATTTATCCCAACGCTCGTTTGTGCTTATCGAACTACCGGCGAGCGTCGTTTTGTCGATTTCTTCGTCAATCTACTTGAAGACTGGAGCATAAAAAACCCCTATTTATATGGTGTGAATTGGATGTGCGGCCTCGATATAGGGATTCGTGCATTGAATATTGGAATCGGCCTGGCGTTTTTTAGAGATCAGATTCCAGCTGATAAATTGCTTAATTTTCAAAAACTTTTATGGGCGCATATTCTCTATTTAATGGAACGTGATGTTGATCAAAGTAAAATAGTCAATAATAACCATTTGCTCATTTCCTGTATTTCCTTGTTCTGCCTGCTGCACTGGTTTTGTGAGGATGAATTGATCAGGGATATGAAGAAGAAGATGCTATTGGTCATAAACCGGGAGATTGTCCGCCAGTTCAAATCAGATGGAGGGAATTTTGAATCGGCAACGGCATATCATATTTATCTACTTGAGGCAATTTATTTCATGCTTTCAGTAACTGACTGTAACGAGGATGCTAACAATAGACATGGAGACGTGCAAAGTCTTTCTTCCGAATCTCTTGGGCGAATCCACAAGGCCACAAGTATTGTAAGTGAGTGGATGCAAACCTGGGGGAAAATGCCACATCTAGGAGACAGTTCTGATGCCAGGGTGATGATTTACAGGGAATATTTTAGCTGGTCTCCCTGTGACGCCAATTTCATTTTAGACTGGGCTGCTCTTTTATTTGGGAATAATTCTCCTCAGTGTGCAGAAATCGGCAAATATGCCTTATATGCTGAATCAGGGTTGGGAATTTACAAAGGCAAGTGCTTCTCTGTTATTGTTGCCGCCCTGCAAGTTGACAGCAGCTCCGGCGGCCATAACCATTGCGATAAAGGGAGTGTACTTCTTAGTATCAGGAATAGCCCAGTGTTTGTTGATCCAG
>CAYTNB010000049.1:0-15235 GCA_964439085.1 uncultured Desulfobulbia bacterium
ACAGGTGTTTCAGAGGTACTTAAAAACCGTAACCCACTACTCCAGGTCATTGCCGTGGAGCCGGAAGACTCAGCCGTTTTGAGTGGCGGTAAACCTGGCCCGCATAAGATCCAAGGGATTGGAGCAGGTTTTATTCCCCAAATTTTAAATACTGAAATTATCGACCAGATATTTCAGGTAAGTAATGATCAGGCAATTAACACCGCCAGAGATTTGGGCATCATGGAAGGCATACTTTGTGGTATATCGTCTGGTGCGGCTGTCTTTGCAGCCCTCCAAATCGGCCTGCAACCTAAAAATATAGGCAAAAAAATTATTGTAGTTTTACCAGATACCGGTGAACGCTATATTAGTACACCGCTATTCACTTCCGGGCAATCACCCGAATAATATAAGGAATTGACAAGATGGCTAAAATTGTGTCATTAAACGTAAGTATTAGCAAAGGTATAGAGAAGAAACCTGTTGATGAGGTTACTCTACGAGTGGATTATGGCATTGTAGGTGATGCCCATGCCAGGAACTGGCACCGGCAAATCAGCCTTTTAGGGGTTGAAAGTGTCAATAAGATGCTGATTGATAGGCCAGATATTGACTTGCCGCCTGGTGCATTTGCCGAGAACATAACAACCGAAGGTATTGATTTGGTATCTCTTCCAGTCGGTACCAGGCTTATTTCTGGGCAGACAGAGCTGGAAGTAACTCAAATCGGCAAAAAATGCCACGATAAATGTAATATTGCCAAAAAGGTTGGAAATTGTATAATGCCCAAGGAAGGAATTTTCGTTAAAGTAATTTCACCTGGAACTCTTCGCCCCGGTGATGATATCCAGATAAAAGAACTGTAACAGTTCAGGTGCACCCCCTCAAGGGGGTATTGAGCAGAATGTGTCTGTGGCCAAAAAAAGCAGTTTACCTCCGGGCATTATATTCAGTCTTTTTTTGACGGACAGGATCTTTTCCCAAAATCAACCACAAAGGTTTAAATGTGGCGTTTATTCTAATAGTTGACGACGACCCCTGGGTCAGAAATGTTTTCACCCAAATCTTACAGACCGAAGGCCATGAAATTCTTTGTGCGGGAGATGGTGAGCAAGGTCTTATCCTGTACAAACACAACGATTTCGATTTGGTCATAACCGACATGATAATGCCGGTAAAAGATGGTTTAAAAATGATCATGGAACTAAAAAAGGATGACCCGACAGCAAAAATTATCGCAATTTCAGGCGGCGGGGTTATTGAAGCAGAACGGTACCTCAACTTGGCCGACACAATTGGCGCTCAAAAAAATCTAACCAAACCTGTGACAAAAGATGATTTACTGGGGGCAGTTGCCGAGGTGCTTGGCTGATTACTTTGTAATCGCCACATCCCCTGTACTTTTTTACCACCTAAGTCATTGTTGAGGCACTCGTAAGGAGTCTCGGAATAGCTAAGTAGCTAAGCGTATACTGTAAAAAGTTTGATATACAGGCAAGCGAACAGAGTGAGACTCCGAGGCGTAGCATTTTTTTAGGTGTGAGGCTATACATATGGTATAGCCTCACACCTAAAAAAATGCTACAACGCAGTAGATCGGATTGCTATACCCCTTTTGGGTACTTTTTACGACACCATCATTGTTACTAAATTCTCTTTTTATCAATTTCCATCCTCACTATATAATCCCCCCAAAATGTTACAAATAAATAATCTTTCTCTGCAATATGGCGACAAGCACCTTTTCAAAGACATTTCAGTACGCCTAAACCATCAAGATCATGTCGGTTTAGTGGGGGTAAACGGCACTGGAAAATCCACTCTTTTAAAAATGATGATGGGTATTATTGAAACGGACTTTGGGGTTGTTACTAAATCCAAAAAGTCTACCATCGGTTACCTTCCACAAGAGATTGAGGGACTATCACCAGAGCGAACCCTACGGGAAGAGGCAGAAACAGCCTTTGAGCATCTTTTAAAAATGCAGCGTGAGCTTGATACAATAAACGAGCAGCTAGGTCATGCCGATCCTCAAAGCACTTTTTTTGCAGATCTTTTACACCAACAGGGAGAATTACAGCATCAATTGGATGGTTCTGATTTTTTCCATATTGAAGGCAAAATTGAAAAAATATTGACCGGCCTTGGCTTTAGCCAGGCCGATATGAATAAAGCCTGTGCTGATTTCAGCGGGGGGTGGCAGATGCGCATCATGCTCGCCAAACTTCTGCTCAGCCACCCGTCATTTATATTCCTTGATGAGCCTACCAATCATCTTGACATTGAATCGTTAACCTGGCTGGAGGATTTCCTTAAATCATACCAGGGCGGGATGATCATTATATCCCATGACCGTGCCTTCCTTGATAATCTCGCCAACATGACTTGGGAATTAAGCCTGGGCAACCTTACGGTCTATAAAGGTAATTATTCAAAATACCTAACGGATAAAAGTACCCGTCTGGAGGTACAGAAAGCAGCTTACAATAACCAGCAAGCCAGAATTCAACAAACCATGCGTTTTGTGACCAGATTCAGGGCAAAATCAACCAAATCGAAGCAGGTACAAAGCCGTCTCAAACAACTATCACACATGGACATGCTGGAATTGGAAGATTCCGAGCAAAAAATAGCTTTCCGTTTTCCACCCGCCACATCCAGTGGACGCCTAGCAATCCTGGCCGACAAATTAGGCAAAGAATATGAGGAAAAACTTGTTTTTGACAATCTTAATTTGGAGGTTAACCGAGGCGACAAGGTAGCTGTTGTCGGAATGAATGGTGCCGGTAAATCTACCATGGTCAAAATGCTTGCCGGACTTATCAAGCCCAGTCATGGAAAAATTCGTCAGGGCCACAATGTTAAAATTTCATATTTTGGTCAGCATCAGGCCCAGGAACTGAATAAAGAATTAACCGTACTACAGACCATGGAGCAAACCGATGTGGAGCAAACGGTTACCAGTACCCGCTCAATATTAGGGGCATTTTTATTCAGGGGTGATGAGGTTGATAAAAAGGTAATGGTTCTGTCAGGTGGTGAAAAAAGCCGCCTCGCTCTCGCTAAGATGATCATAACCCCCGCCAATCTCCTGATTATGGATGAACCGACCAACCATCTTGATATGATGTCACAGGATATACTGCAAAAGGGGCTCAGACAATACGATGGTTCGATAATTGTTGTCTCACATAACCGCTTTTTTCTGGACGGTTTTATCAACAAGGTGCTGGAGATAAAAAACGGCCAAGCCACCATGTTCGAAGGGAATTTAAAATATTATTTAAACAAGACAAAACAGGCTGAAGAAAATCCAGCTAGTGATAAGAATCATAAGGGGAAAAAATTCTCCGATTCAGGGGTAAATACAAAGAAGTCCAGTAAAGAGATCAGAAAGGAAAATGCCAGAAATCGAGCCACAAAAAATAAACATCTTGCCCCCCTCAAAAAGAAATTAGCTAACCTGGAAAAAGAGATAGAAGAATTGGAGGAAATAAAGAGAAAGCTGGAGATGGTTTTATCCGATCCGGAATTATACAATGACCAAGATGCCTTCGCAGAAAAAAATAGGGAGTATCAGAAAACTACCGAACACCTAAAACGTATATATCCAGATTGGGAAGATATACAGGATCAGATTGATAAATTTGAGGAATAATTTAGTGGGGATAATAACTACTTTTAATTCGCCTAAGATTTCAGTCGGTTTGAGCCAATTCTTCATTAAAGAGCATAATAAACTCATGTAAAGCCGACTGACTGCGATGGTCAAGATCAACGAATTGCACGCCAGTCTCAAACTTGCCATCTTGTCCAGGACGAGAATAGACTACCGTACCCCGTATATCAACCAGAACATTTTGTAGGGCAATGGTCATTGTCAAAAAATAACAGGTATCAATATTAAAAAATGTCTCCAGGCAAATACCTGATTCCGAAACATTAAGCGTCCTCCCCATACTCTGCTTCATCATAATTCCATTTTTATCAACGCATATATATGACAAATTAAGAGAGTTGACCCTTTCGTGCCGCCGTTGGTTTTCAGTAGTCATACTTGTCCCATTCCTCTTACTAATACTTAAGGTTATTCAGATCGTGCCTAAAGGCTTCCAGGTTTTCCCACCAGCAATAAAACGTTCAGTGGCATTTAATTAAACTTTCAATATAAAAAACTAGCCAGTAAAAGTCAAGCAGACCTCCAGGTCATTCTCTAACCTGCTGAATCACAGCACCCAAGGCGGACAATTTACCGGCCAGATTATCGTAGCCCCGCTCCAGATGATAGATCCTGGATATTTCAGTAGTCCCCTTGGCCGCAAGGCCAGCAACAACCAGAGACGCACTGGCTCTAAGATCCGTAGCCATTACTCTGGCCCCCGTTAGCCCACCGCCCCCTTTCACAATGGCACTTCTGCCATCCACCTTAATATTGGCTCCCATTCGCCTAAGCTCTGCTACATGCATAAAGCGATTTTCAAATATTGTTTCGTTAATAACCGATAGACCATTCGTCAAAGTCATCAAAGCCATCACTTGCGCCTGTAAATCAGTGGGAAATCCCGGATAGGGCATAGTCTTAATATCAATACTGCTTAATGGCCCGGAGCGAGAAACTTTTATGGTATTTTCATCCTCTTCTATGGAAAGACCAGCCGTCCGCATTTTTTCAAGAAGCGATGGAAGATGAGCAGGATTACAATTTTTAATTAATATTTCGCCACCGGCAGCCCCAACAGCAATGAGATAAGTACCTGTCTCTATTCGATCAGGAATGATTGAAATATTAGTCGGATACAGTTCCGAGACACCATTAATTTTGAGTATATCAGTGCCTCTACCCTCAATTTTCGCTCCCATGCCACAAAGCATATCAACTAAATTACCTATTTCAGGTTCTCGAGCGGCATTCTTAATTACGGTGATTCCACGGGCCAGAGTGGCGGCCATTAAAATATTCTCGGTGCCGGTTACCGATGGAATATCAAAACAAATATTAGCTCCGGTTAAACGGCCCGGACTTTTAGCCTCGACATAGCCTTCACTCAGGATTAATTCGGCTCCCATTTTTTGAAGTGCTTGCAAATGAAAATCAATGGGCCGAGCCCCAATAGCACATCCTCCCGGTAACGACACCCTTGCCGCACCGAATCGTGCCAGGAGAGGGCCAAGAACGAGGACAGAGGCTCGCATAGTCTTCACCAGATCATATGATGCCTCAAAGTTGTTAATATCGTTCAGCTCTATCTGCCAAACGCCCGTAGCCTCACGTTGGCATTTTGAACCAAAGGATTCAAGGAGCTTAACAATTGTCTGCGTGTCACGCAAGTCTGGGACATTACGCAGGGTATGTTTGCCTGCGCAAAGCATGGTAGCGGCAAGCAATGGTAACGCCGCATTCTTGGCGCCGCTAACGGAGATCTCGCCATACAGTGGCTGACCTCCCTCTATAACTAATTTTTCCATAAGATGGCGGGGTGGGGTAGTAAATTATTAAGTTAGGCGGGCCTGTAGGATACGAGGCAGCCCAGCATAGTCCTTATGTACCATGACCTGCTTATATAATCCAGCGGTACGGCCATGATCGCATGCGAGGGTATTAAAAAGTTCGAGTGCATACTGTTCCTGATCAAAGCCTATTTCCATAAAAAACCAGCCACCAGGTCGTAAGACCTCATGCAGTGTCCTGGCAATCCGATCAATTTCAACCATCCCCGACTGCCCTCCATCCAAAGCTAAAACAGGTTCGTGATCAAGTTCAGGTTGTAAGGTTTTTAAAACGTCTCTGGCCACATAGGGTGGGTTGGACACGATAAGATCGAACTTCTCCCCCGGTTTGACGGCACTCTGCCAGTCGGCATTTAAAAAGAATAGACGTTCGGCAACATCATAGCAAACAGCATTATAACGAGCAACCTGTAAAGCAGCCATAGATCGGTCAACAGCCAGCCCTATGGAATCAGGAATTTCAAGTGCCAGGGTAACAGCAATAATACCACTACCAGTCCCCAAATCCATAAACTTTAACTCTGCGCATGGCGAGTCATGGCGCAAAGCACCTAGGACCTTCTCTACCAAAATTTCCGTCTCGGGGCGAGGAATAAGAACATCAGGCGTAACCTTAAAGGTGCAAGACCAAAAGTCTTGCTCACCAATAATATAGGCTAAAGGGGTACGTAAATTAAGTCTTGTGAGCAAGGCCTCTTCTATCAGCGCAACATAACGAGGTTGCACAAGCCGTTTACCGCTAAGGAAGATTTCCCCCCTATTGAGACGCAAAAAATGACCAACTAAAATAATAGCTTCAGAATCACAGTCAGGAATATCCGCTTTCTTAAGACGTCGACAAACATCATGGTATAATTCCAGAATCGTCATAGAAGAGTTGCGTGAAACAAGTCTTGATAAATTTACAGGATCACTTCAGACACATACAGCTCTGGTCGAAGTTGGGTGAAGAGTCGCCAATGAGCGAACATTCTTGGTATATTCTCGTGGGTAATTATTTCTTATATGTGCTTTTGTGTACCCCCACAAGCAAGCGAAGAGACTGCGGGGCGTTAAACTGAATGTTTCTGCAGATAACTAGGGGGTATAAGTGCCTTAAACAGTAATGTGTAACATCTTTATTTCAAAATACTTTTTATGATTTCGTGTTTTCTATGACATAAATCATCTGTAAGGCACTAAAGAGCAGTTATTGAATATTTCTCAGAGCTTCGGACTGATAATGAGAGATAAGAGGATCGATCACATCATCTAGTTTCCCCATCATGATGTCATCTATTTTATAAAGTGTTAAATTTATCCGATGGTCACTTACCCGCCCCTGCGGGAAATTATAAGTTCGAATACGTTCACTGCGATCTCCCGAGCCGATCTGACTTTTACGCTCTGCCGAGATTAGATCATGCTGGGCCTGCTGCATCCTATCATATAACCTGGCTCGTAAAACCCGCATGGCTGATTCTTTATTCTTATGCTGCGATTTTTCATCCTGACAGATGACAATCATCCCCGTTGGTAAGTGGGTAATCCTGACTGCCGAATCCGTAGTATTAACACTCTGACCGCCTGGCCCGGAGGAACGAAAAATATCAAACCGTAACTCGTTGGGCTTAATATCCAGCTCCACATCCTCAGCCTCAGGCAGAACCGCCACCGTTACAGCTGAGGTATGAATCCGCCCCTGCGTCTCCGTTTCAGGAACCCGCTGCACACGATGCACCCCAGATTCATACTTTAATTTACTGAAGACCTTATGCCCCTTTATTAGGGCAATCATCTCCTTAAATCCGCCAATACCAGTTGAGCTACTGTTTAAAATTTCAATTTTCCAACCTTGAGAATCCGCATAACGAGAATACATCCGGAAGAGATCGGCCACAAATAGCGCCGCTTCATCACCACCCGTGCCGGCCCGAATTTCCAGAACAGTATTTTTTTCATCATTGGGGTCGGTAGGAAGCAACAGAATCTTGAGCTGACTCTCCATGTCCTGCCGCCTCAATACCAAAGCTTCAATATCTTCCTTTATCATCGCCAACATTTCAGAATCATCCTCCTGAAGCAACATTTCCTGGTTGGCAGCCAACTCTTCCCCGGAATGTTTAAAGGCAATATACAGGTCGTCCATCTTAACAACATTCGAGTGTTCTTTGGCTATCCGTTGATACTCTTCATGGTCGGACATGAGAGCAGGATCAGAAAGGCGCGACTCTAGTTCAAGTCGTTTTGTTGAAAGATGTTCAAATTTCGAGAACATTTAGGTAACCCCAAAAAAATAAGCACCACCGAAATAATCCAGTGATGCTTATAAATAATAACTGCAACTACCAGCAGGTTATTTTTTCTGTTGATAGTGTTTCTCGTATTTTTTCATGAATTTTTCTACCCGGCCAGCCGTATCAACCAGCTTCTGTTTTCCGGTAAAGAAAGGGTGACAGGCAGCACAAATTTCCACTCTCATCGAACTATCAACCGAACCAAGCGCAACTTTATTACCACAAGCACAAGTAGCCTCTATTTTATGGTATTCAGGATGGATATTTTTTTTCATCTCAATTCCCTCAAATGTTTATAATTAGTAACTATCTTGATAGTTACTATAATTCCACTAAACTCTAGCCCCCATTCGGGGATAATTAAACACAAAAACTAACGGCAAGTATGTACACTAATTGTGATTATTTTTCAATATGTTTTTACAGCATCCTACCCCTTCATCATATCAAAAAAGTCCTGATTACTCTTTGTGCCCTTCATTTTGTCAAGCAAAAACTGCATTGCATCGGCAGGATTCATTGATGACAATAATTTGCGTAATATCCAGGCCCGATTAAGATTTTCAGGAGAAAGAAGCAAATCTTCCTTACGAGTCCCAGAACGGTTTATATCAAAAGCCGGATAAAGGCGGCGGTCTGACATTTTGCGATCCAAGATAATTTCCATATTACCGGTTCCCTTAAACTCCTCAAAAATAACCTCGTCCATGCGGCTACCTGTATCTACCAGGGCAGTGGCAATAATGGTCAGGCTGCCCCCCTCTTCAATATTTCGAGCCGCTCCAAAAAATCTTTTCGGCCTGTGCAAGGCATTGGAATCCACGCCACCCGACAATATTTTACCACTGGGCGGTACTACAGTATTATAAGCCCGCGCCAATCTCGTAATACTATCCAAAAGAATGACAACATCCTTCTGAGCCTCAACCAGACGTTTGGCTTTTTCAATTACCATCTCCGCCACCTGAATATGGCGCTGTGGGGGCTCATCAAAAGTTGAGCTAACGACCTCCCCATCAACGCTGCGAGCCATATCGGTAACCTCTTCCGGGCGTTCATCGATTAACAGGACTATCAGCTTAACTTCCTTATGATTATGAGCTATACTATTAGCAATTTGCTTTAATAATACCGTCTTACCTGTCCGGGGAGGCGCAACAACCAGACCTCTCTGCCCCTTGCCGATAGGCGATATAATATCCAATACCCGCATCGAATAATCATCTGGCCTATTTTCTAGTAATAGCCGTTCATCTGGATGTAGAGGGGTCAGATTTGTAAATAGTGTTTTATCACGATTTTTTTCAGGTGTATCAAAATTTACACTCTCGACCTTGAGCAGAGCAAAATACCTTTCGCCCTCCTTGGGAGATCTTACCTGACCGGAAATCGAATCACCAGTACGAAGGTTAAGACGACGTATTTGAGATGGAGAGACATAGATATCATCAGGACCTGGCAGATAATTATAGGCCGATGACCGCAAAAAGCCAAAACCATCGGGCAGGATTTCCAACACACCACTACCATGGTTTTCACCATTCTTTTTTTCAGCCCGAGCGTCATGAGCCTTCAAGATTTCAAAAATCAACTCCTGCTTACGCAGACTGCCGTATCCTTCTACCCTGTATTTACGAGCTAGCCCGGTAAGTTCCTTGATTTTTTTAAGTTTAAGTTCTGCCAAATCCATTTAAAATAGTCTCCTTGCGACTCAAATAGTGATATCGCCGTTAGCCGACGAAAATATACTTCTACAAACTTCTTTCTCGTTATGGTCGACTTATAACCAACCACGTTAAAATTAAATTGTTTTCACCGTATGCAAAGGGAATCCCCCTCTGTATTTACCGCAAGAACAATAATTTAGGATAATACGGAAGTTATAATTATGATTTTATATTTTTGGTATGCTATCTCAGCAATTAATGGTATCGTTCTTGGCGATGAAAAACATTAAATTAGCGAATATTTAAGATGCAGGTCTAAAATTGAAGGGAATACGAGGTGTGCCTTTTGCTTTCTCACCTTTTTATGATATTGCCAAACATGTGTCAAGTTCTTTTTGCAACTTCTTTATCTGAATAATCGTTTCAGGCCAGCTATTAGTGTTATCAATGATATAATTGGCTACAGAGACCTTTTCCTTTAAGGGAATCTGTGCACTAAGTGCAGCAGCTGCGTCTTTACTCCCTACCCCGTCCCTATTTTGCAAACGAGACGAACACGTCTCACTGGCGGCGTAGACAACAATGACAGTTTTAAAATAGCGTTGCCAGCCCACTTCAAATAGCAACGGCACCTCTACCAAATAAGGTTTTTTATTGATATCATTTTCTAGCAGCACTTCCTTTATTTTCTGAAACACCAACGGATGCAACACATCCTGAACAGTAAATCTCAAATCGATATCGCTAAAGATTGACCGACGCAAGCAGGCTTTATCAAGTGAGCCATCGGCAAGAAAAAAATCAGGTTTCAAAACATCCCGCAATTGCCGCCACCCACAGGAGTTAATCTCTAATAATGCCGCCACAATATCGTCTGCACTTATGTAGGCATAACCAGCATTATCTCTAAGCCAATGGCCCACAGAACTCTTACCAGAGCCAATGCCGCCGGTAAGAGCAACCGCCCCCGCTGCAAAGCAGAAATCATCCACCGCCGTCCCCATCAACTTCAAGCCTATTAATAACCCCCGCCATGTCAGCAGGCAAAGGAGCCGTAAAAGTCAACCTTTCGCCTGTACAGGGATGAAAAAATGCCAAACGCCAGGCATGTAGTAATTGCCTGGTAATACCCATTTTCTGATAAAGAACATTTTTGCGGCCGTAGACATGATCCCCAGCCACGGGAGTACCGAGATGAGCCATATGCACCCGTATTTGGTGAGTACGACCAGTTTTCAGCTGAATTTCAGCAAGGGTAAATGGCCCTTTAAATTTCTCCAGCGTCTGCCAATCGGTAACAGCATCCTTGCCACCTCGTTCAAGTACCGCCATCTTTTGGCGATTCACCGGGTTACGGCCAATCAGCGTTTCAAGGCTTCCGGTAGACGGGGAAAGAACCCCGTCCAGCAAAGCTTGGTACGTTTTAGATATTTGTTTCTCCTTAAACTGGTCAGCCAAGGCCCTATGAGCAACATCATTTTTGGCAGCCACCATAACCCCAGAAGTATCTTTATCCAGACGATGAACAATTCCCGGTCTTATTTCGCCGTTAATTCCAGACAAGTCCCGACAATGAAACAAAAGACCATGCACCAACGTACCGGTATTATGACCACAGGCGGGATGTACCACCAAATCGGGCTGTTTGGAGATAACAATCAAGTCATCATCTTCATACAAGATATCAAGATCAATTTTTTCAGGTACCAGATTAACAGGTTCCGGGGGAGGCACACAAACTACAATTTTTTCGTGCAAGCGAAGACGATACCCAGTTTTTTGGGGACGATCGTCCACCAGGACATGCCCTGACTGGATCAGTTTTTGGAACATCCCCCTAGACACAGTACTCAACAACCCGTCACTACATGAGCTTAAGAACTGATCAAGACGCTGACCAACGCTACGAGGGCCGACCTTAATTTTCAAGGTTTGATCAGCTTTGGAAAGAAAGGACACGGATTAGATAAAATAATGGGCAGGATTCTACTCAAAAATATGAGTAATGCGTTCTTCAACCGCATCTTCATTAATTTGGTCTGCAATGGCTATTTCTTTTATCAGAAGACCTTGTGCAGTATCCATCATCTTCCTTTCGCCAAAGGAAAGGGTTTTATCCTCCCGCAATGTATATAAATCTCTCAAAACTTCAGCTATTTCGTAAACAGAACCGGACTTAATTTTTTCCATATATTCACGATATCGCTGATTCCATGGCCTAGCCACGATAGCAACACCCTTCTGTTGAAGAATGGAATATACACCTTCCACTTCATCTGATTTAATTATAGACCTTAAACCAACATGTTCACTGGTACCAGTAGGAATCATAATAACCATATTGGTGTCTATAATCCGAATCACATAAAAAGATTGCTGTAGATCACCTACCTCACGCATTTCAATGGCCTCAATTTTGCCCACACCATGGGCGGGGTAAACTGCCATATCACCTACATCAAATATACTAGCTTCGTTTTTAGTCATGGGATTCCGAGGTTTTCTAAAAAAAGGAAAAGGAGAGGACGTATTGAAGATACCCTATGCAACCTAACATACTTGCACAATAAAGTAAACCTGGAGCTGAAAAACTAGTGGGCCAAAAGATTACCTGCTTTATTTTCGTGATTCAATGGCTCGGGACAAAGTATGCTCATCGGCATATTTTATGTCCATGCCCATAGGAATGCCGCAAGTCAAGCGCGATACAGTGACCATACTCATCAAACGTTCACAAATATAGCTGGCAGTAGCCTCCCCCGGCACGGTAGAGCTGGTGGCGATGAACACTTCCTTTATATGTTGACTCTTTATTCTCCCCAGTAAGGCTTCAATTTTAATCTCCGCCGGTCCAATACCATCCATTGGTGATAAGACGCCATGCAATATATGATAAAGTCCCTTAAATGCCCCAGTTTTTTCAATAGCCAAAAGGTCTCCCGGGCCTTCCACTACGCAAATTATATCCTGTTTACGTCGAGCATCACTACAAATGACGCAAGGGTCATCCTCAGAGAAGGCAAAGCATTTACCACACAAACTGATTGAGCCATGTAGATCCGCCAAATCACGGCCCAACGTCTGGGCCTCAGAGGCGGGACGACGAAGGATGTGCAAGGCAAGCCTGGTAGCCGTTTTAGGACCAATTCCAGGTAAACGCCCCAGGTCATTAATAAGATGCGACAAAGCCGTTGGCATTATGTCCACAGGATCAGCCTTTTACGCATACAAATAATTCCCCACAAAGCTTTTTGAAAAGCTCATTTTGCAAAATAGCTCAACCACCAAACATCCCGGAAAGCCCTGGGATATTCAGGTTAAGGCCACCGGTAAGCTTACCCATCTCACCCTGAGCCACCGTCCTTGCTTTTTGCATGGCATCATTTACGACGGCAACAATTAAATCCTGCAACATAACCGAATCATCAGGGTCAATTACCTCTTTTGCAATCTTAATTTCCAGCAGTTCATTCTTGCCATTAACTACGGCGGTAACCATGCCACCACCTACTGTAGAGGTAATTTCCTGCTTAGCTAATTCTGCCTGAGCCTGTCCCATGCGCTGTTGAAGTTGTTGGGCCTGCTGCATTATTTCATTCATGTCCATGTTTTTCTCCCAAATAAACAGATTTTATAACGGTTCTTAGAAAAAAGTCAGTCTGCATTAGTGTCCGTTCGCAGCCAAATCCAAAAATTTAATTAAGTTTTAATTACCGACTTCTGGGGCCAGTTCTAATTCTGGCAACCTGCCCGCCCAAAACCTCAACGGTCATTTCCACCCGGGGATCCCTAGCCAAGGCACGGCGTTCTTCCTGTGCCTCCCCCCCCCCTAGCTTATCGTTTCCATGACCATCATTAACCACAATTTTAACGATAAGGTCTTTTTGAAAAAAGTCCTGTGCAAATTCCGTCAGCAACTTAATATTGCCAGGTTCTTGCAAATAAAGGCACTCAGAGGAATCGTCAAATTTGATGACTAACTCGCCTCCATTTTCCATGGCTTTTTGCGACAACTCCAGAGCGGAAGCCATCCATTTTTTACGTTCTTTAACATGGATAACGAAACCATTCCAATCACGTTGTAATCCCTTTGGGGAGTTTGCTGCAGGCGCTACGGCTTTCGTCTCCTCCCCGTCAGAGTCTGTGACATTTTCTTTGGAAGATGCCACTAGGATATCCTTGGGTGCAGGATTTTCTACTGGTTCAGAAACCGATTCCACACGTTGTTCTATATTTTCAGCTTTAGCAATGGCCGCCGCCGGTGGTTGTCTCCCAACCTGCGGGTAGATTCCGCAATCATCGTCCACTGCTGGGACAGCAGACTCAATTGATGTTGCCGCATTTGGTACGGCAAGAGGTGTCTCCAGAACAACTGGTTCAGCGGCCAATAGAGCATCCAGCCGACCCAGCAAAGCGGAGACGGGGGCGATTTCTCCAACATGGGAGGCCTTGATAAAAACAATTTCCAGGGCGGTGCGAGGATAGGAGGTGTAACGCATACCCTCAACTCCCTGAAATATTATATTGAATACATTACTCAGAGTTTCAAAGGAATACTTAGCGGCGATATCCACCAAATCGGCCATTTCCTGATCAGAAATATCCAAAATATCGGAGGGTGTACGACATGTTTTACAAATAAGTAACGATCTAAAATACTGCAACAATCCCAGCGAGAAACGTTTTATATTCACGCCCTGAGCATAAATATCATGCAAAAGACCCAACACCGTGCCTAAATCAGCCTTAAGCAGAGCGGCAGCCAAATGTACAAAAATACAGTTATCAACAAGCCCCAAGACCTGAGTCAGATCATCTTCAGTGATAGTCTCACCAGCAAAGGAAAAAATTTGATCCAGCAGACTTAAGCCGTCCCGCACACTGCCATCAGCCTCCCGGGCCACGATGTCCAGGGCTTCCGGGCTTATATCTACCCCTTCCTGGGCTGCAATTTTGCCAAAAAAACTAACCAATTCGGCAAAAGATACCCGTTTTAGCTCATAACGCTGGCACCGTGACAAAATGGTAATCGGAACCTTATGCAATTCAGTGGTAGCAAACATGAAGAATACATGTTCAGGCGGCTCTTCCAAGGTCTTCAACAGAGCGTTGAAGGCCTCCGTGGTCAACATATGGACTTCGTCAATGATAACAATTTTGTATTTTTCACTGGCCGGCAGAAAACGTAAATTTTCCTTCAGATCGCGAATTTCCTGAATACCACGATTAGAGGCTCCATCAATTTCATGAAGATCAATGGAATTACCAGCCTTAATTTCTTCACAGGATGAACACTGATCACATGGGGCCTCTGCGTGATTATGACAATTTAGAGCCTTAGCCATAATCCGGGCCAGAGTTGTTTTACCAACACCACGCACACCACTAAAGATCATGGCATGCGCCACTCTATTCCGTTTTAAGGCATTCTGGAGGATACGAACGACAGGTTTCTGGCCAACAACATCCTGGAATTTCTGAGGGCGACATTTTCGGGCCAGAACAAGATAGGACATTTTTTTATTAAGAAAAAGTTACTTACGGGCAAGGAATCAGAACGTGAAACCCTACAGGGGAAAACGAGCGGAACGTCCGACATTCAATATAAAACGTCCGTGGCAAGCGAAGACTCCAATATAGAATAAAAAAAATTATGACAGTATTTGTGAATCACCTTGATAAACCGTCAAAAAATTGCACATAAATAAATAAAAGATAGCCAGGCACCCCTGCGGCACATAAAGGAAATCACTACCGTTGCTTCCTTCCGGATCTGGCGGGATTCGCGAGCCTTTATTGCGC
>CAYTNB010000050.1:0-15217 GCA_964439085.1 uncultured Desulfobulbia bacterium
GGAAAGCGCTCACCAAACTACACACTTAAGTTTATAACATCTCGGAATGTAAGGGTGTTCATGGAGCGCTTACCTAGGATGTTCTCGAATTGTTGCCCGAACTGTTAGCTCATTGCCGAGGCGCAGCTCTCTAACCAGCAACTCCGCCCTCGAAGGAGAAAAAAATGAAACACTCTGAAATCGATTATTGGATAGCTAATATGCTGGAGAGTCCTGGCAATGTTTCTGATCTGAATGTCACGGTTGGTAAACCGTTGCAGGTAGAAATGTCTGGTGTGTTGACTCCGGTTGCTG
The DNA here is from genome assembly GCA_964439085.1 of uncultured Desulfobulbia bacterium. Lineage (GTDB taxonomy): Bacteria > Desulfobacterota > Desulfobulbia > Desulfobulbales > VMSU01 > JAADIV01. The sequence goes on from CAYTNB010000050.1 coordinate 295, forward strand.
TTGAGCCTGCGGTTAAAAAACTAACCCCGTTTCAAGCAGAAGTTTTCGCCTTAAATATAATTGGCGGTAACAAGCGCCTGCTCTATGATTTGGTCCATAATGGTTCCTGCGATCTAGCATATTCCCTTGGCCCAAAGGCCCATTTCAGAGTCAATATATTTTCCCAAAAGGGACATTTGTCAACAGTACTCAGGATATTGCCAACTGAAATACCGACGATTGATTCGCTGAATCTGCCGTCGATCTTTAATGCAATGCCCAAGGAATTGAATGGCTTTATTCTAGTCACTGGTTCTACGGGTTCTGGTAAATCAACGACATTGGCTGCCTTGCTTAATCAGATTAATCATGATCGTCAGGCGCATGTGGTCACTCTAGAGGACCCAATCGAGTTTGTCCATCCCCAAATTAAGGCAACTTTTAACCAGAGGGAGTTGGGTAACGATTTTGATAGTTTTCCCAACGGATTGCGAGCAGCACTCCGCCAGGCGCCCAAGGTGATCTTGGTGGGTGAGATTCGTGACAAGGAAACCATGGAGATCGCCCTTACTGCAGCTGAAACCGGGCACTTGGTGATGAGCACCTTGCATACTGTGGACGCCGGGCAGGCAATTAACCGCTGCCTGGGAATGTTTGACGCAGAGGCCCAGGAGCAGATTCGCAACCGTCTGGTTGATACGATTCGCTGGGTTGTAGGACAGCGTCTGCTACCTAGAGTGGGAGGCGGCCGGGTAGCAGCATTAGAGGTGATGCGAAAAAATCTAAGAGTAAGTGACACTATTTTGAATGGCGAATCTGACGGGAAAACCTTTTATGATATTATGGCCGATGGTCACGCCTTGGGCATGCAAACCTTTGATCAACATATTTTGCAACTTTACCAGGAAGGACTTGTCGATGAGAAAACAGCCCTGGGGTATTGCTCAAGACGGAGTGCTGTGGCCCGCGGACTTGACCAGATTAAGGCTGAAAAGGGAGAAACAACCACTGGCATTACCGGATTGTCTATGGATATTGAAGAGGATGACCCCTTCGCCAATTTCAGGTAGAGGTTAGACGAGATTAGGTACAACTTAAGTAGCTGAAGTTTCACGCTTTTAAGCTTACCAATTTGCCTGTAAGCTTGGGGTGGGATTAATTTTGTAAGATTTGCCTCGTGTATAGCAAAAAGCAATTATATTACCTCTGGACGTGGATTTTTCGATTAAAATAAATAGCCGTAATTTCAGGGTGATAGGCCATGTTATTCATTGTAGCATAAAATTAAAAAACGGGAAACTTCAGCTTAAGTAACAGAAGATAGAATATAGGTAACTACTCAGGTGCACCCCATCTTTGCCCATTTTGTCCTTCTCGAATACGACTAGTATGCTTCGAAGTCCAAACGGAAATGTGGAGTCCCCTGAGCAGTTACAAAAACGTAAATATACGTTTAACGTGCATCGAGGAAATTATGTTATCGCAATGTCCACACTGCCAAGAAAATTTGAATTTCAATGAGGGGCAGAAACAAAAATTACAGACGGCTTTAAATGGCCTGAAATCCGGTACCCTTAAACTAGGGTGCCCCTACTGTAAACAACATATTCACCTTCGGGCCAATGGCTCTGTCGTTGATATGAAAGCTGCCACGGTAGCCTTGGTGGAGAAGGAAAATTTTGTCAGAATTAAGCCGCCGGATTATCCTGATATTAGTTGGATGGCAAATGAAATTTGTGACGAAAATGAGGTTATGGAAGATGTGGCGAAGGCTCTGGTTTTGATGCCTGAGGGGGAGGCTCGTGACAACGTGGCTCGGGCTTTCGTTGATTTGGGCTATCAAATAACTTTTCCCGAATCAGCAGGGGACGCTGTGGAGCAGATGCGGTTTGTTAATTTTACGGTAGTGGTTTTTTATACTGACTTTGATGGAAATTTTGCGGAGTCGGAATTCCATGCTTATATGTCTCAAATGCCCATGTCGAGCAGGCGGGAAATTTATTACGTTCTGATAGGTTCCGAACTTCGTACACTTTATGACCTTGAGGCCCTGGCGTTTAGTGCCAATATCGTGGTCAATGATGCTGAGGTCAAATATTTTGATACGATCCTTGGAAAAGGATTAAGGGATTATGATGAATTGTTCGGTCCCTATATAGCGGCTTTGGCAGTTAATTAACTATGCTGCCGAAATTGATCCAAATTTCATTTAAAATTAATAGAGGGGCTTTGGCTCCTTGCTGAATACTACATTTAACTTTTCCCCTGTCTGTGTATCAAAAATTCTTTGGCATTCACAAAAAACCATTCTCAATTGCCCCTGATCCCACATTTTTATACATGAGCGAGGGACATCGGGAGGCTCTGGCTCATTTACGTTATGGTCTGGAGAATGACGGTGGTTTTGTCCTGTTGACAGGTGAGGTGGGTGCCGGTAAAACTACCGTCTGCCGTTGTCTGCTGGAGCATATTCCAGAGGATACCAATGTTGCCTTTATCTTGAATCCCAAGTTGTCCCCGATTGAATTATTGGCAACTATATGTGATGAGTTAGCTATTGCAACTCCTGAATTTGCCCGCATCAAGGAACTGATTGACGCTATCAATGGTTATTTGCTGGCCGTCCATAGTGAAGGGCGGCATACCGTTTTGATTATTGATGAGGCTCAAAACCTCAGTGTAGAGGTGCTTGAGCAAATTCGCCTGTTGACCAATTTGGAGACCAGTGAACAAAAATTATTGCAAATTATCATGCTGGGACAACCGGAGTTACGGGAGAAGCTGGCGGGTAATGAGCTAAAACAATTGGCGCAGCGAATCTCGGCTCGTTTCCATTTGGGGCCATTGAGTGCCAGGGAAACAACGGCCTATGTGCGTCATCGACTTTCAATTGCCGGGATGGCACCGCAGATTTTTTCACAGGGCAGTTTGAAAAAATTGTATTATTTAAGCGGTGGTATTCCCAGGCTGATTAATATAATCTGTGACCGGGCCTTGTTGGGAGCTTATGCCAAGGGGACGCATGTCGTCAGTAATGTTGTTATGGCGGTGGCAGGGGGTGAGGTTTTTGGCGGTAAGTTGCGCCGAGAGTCTTTGCGTTACATCTCGCCCTGGCTGGTTGCTGGAGTGACAATCTTGATCTGTGGCATAGTTGTGACTTTACTTAACTGGTCATCTCTAGTTGTTAAACGTATCGGAACAGCTAAAACTATGCCCGTTGTGCCAAGTCTTGTGCCCACCATGGAAAAGGGTGTTGGAAATGTGGCTGCAACAAGCAAAATGCCAGTAAATTGGCCTGCTGGTGAGCAAACAGCTAAGAGTGCAAATCTTGCCATGCAAACACTTTTGGGGATTTGGGGGCTGGAGGGCTTTGCATCCGATAAAGAGTGGGGCTGTCAGTATGCGGAGAGCTATGGTCTGCGGTGTCTGGCCGGACAAAGCGGTTTGGCCGCTCTGTTGCGCTTAAACAGACCAGCTATTTTAAAGATGCGAAATAAGGATGGGCAGGACTTTTCCGTGGTGTTGGTGGCCGAGTCCGGCGGCAGGCTTAAGCTTAGGAATGGCGACAAGGTGATTAATGTGGTATCTGCTGATTTGGCAACGCATTGGTCTGGATCTTATATCTTGTTTTGGCGTCCGCCCATTGGTTACTCTGAGTCAATTCGGCCAGGGCATAAGGGGCGCGACGTTGACTGGCTTGCTGAACAACTTGCTCTCGTGGCTGGGGAAGAGTACAATGCGCGAAGTGAGTCGGCAACTTTTAATGATACCATGGTGCGGAAAATCAAAAAAATACAATTCGACCATGATTTTATTCCTGATGGCATCGTTGGTAAGGAGACCATTATTTTGCTTAATACGTTGACTGGCGCTAAAGTACCTTATCTGCGTAAAATAGGGGCGTAAACGCTGTATGTCGTATATCCTTAATGCCATCCAAAAGGCCGATCAAAAGCGCAAACTCGGCAGCGTGCCTGACGTGCATACTGTCCACGAAGGGCCATCGCCAGTGGCGAAACGCCTGATCTGGCCTTATGTGTTAGCCGCAGGGCTTTTTCTGAATGCTGTTCTTATCGTGTTGTGGTTACAGCCATGGTCCTCAAAAGTTCCCGCTGTTACCCGTACAAAGGTTCAGGCGATAGCTGGGCAGACAAGGGAAATCGGCAAACCTCTACCTAAAGCTTCTGTAAACCAAGAAGTTACTGAACCCAAAATCACAATTACAAAAGAGGCTGTTCTGCCAGCGGAGACAACGATAAAGGTGGGAGAAGCGGTTAGTAAATCGGTAATTGCGGTTGACGACCAGCCGCCATCTCCAAAAGTTGAGACCGCAGCGGTAAATGACGAATTACCTGACGCAGAGAAAGGTGCGGAGCCTGTTGATGAACCTGCCACTTCAGGTGAATCTGTAGTCGATGATCGAGGCTCTGGCGCTGAAGGTGGTGAATCTCATCAGGATAATATTGGTGAGGGCCTGAACGCGACCGCCGAACATCCGCGGCAAATTGTTGAGCGAATTGGCGGCCAGCCCTTGCCCGATACTGATTATACTGAACGTGATTTGTTGGCGGAACAGCAACGTAAGGTTGAAGCACAAGAGTTGAAAAAAATTCCCAATTTAAGTCAGATGCCGCTGGATTTTAGGAAAAATATCCCTGAAATCCATATTTCCTTCCATTCCTACTCTTATAAGCCAGCCAAGCGCTTGGTCAGTATTAACGGCAGGATTTTTAGAGAGGGCGAAGACATCCTAGACGGAATTAAGCTGGAAAAAATTACGCCTGTCGGTGTTGTTCTCAGTCATGAAGACAGGCGCTTTAAAGTTGCTATTTGATTGTATAAGCAATAAATTGTAACCCCCCTACACACTATCACTCGCTGTCGAAGAGCCTCAAACAAAAACCTAGACAAGATTTGTCATTGACGTAATTTGAGAAATAATGTATTAAGTCACGTTCTTTGTTTAAGTATTTACGGTTCTGCTCTTAGAACCTTTTTTTATTAATTAGGAAGGTAGTGCTATAAGCCACCCCTTTTAGTACCTTACAGATTGTTTTCTCGGAGTCTGCGCTTATCTGTTTTTTAGAAAAGAATTTATAAGGTACATCGGTAAGCGTAGACTCCGATACCCCCTCGCAGGGTGTTAGTGGGTTAGGTTGTGTTTGTTACATTAATTTTAAGGAAGCTGCAATGAAAAGTAATCTGGACAAAGTTCGTAATATTGGAATTAGTGCTCATATCGATTCAGGTAAAACAACCCTGACGGAGCGAATTTTATTTTATACTGATAAAATTCATGCCATTCATGAAGTGCGCGGTAAAGACGGCGTTGGAGCCACCATGGATTCCATGGAGCTGGAAAAAGAACGTGGTATTACCATTCAGTCTGCCGCCACATATTGTAATTGGGATGATTACGATGTTAATATTATTGATACTCCTGGTCACGTTGATTTTACCATTGAGGTAGAGAGAGCCCTGCGGGTATTGGATGGTGCGGTGCTTATTTTATGCTCGGTGGGCGGGGTGCAATCCCAAAGTATTACGGTCAATCGCCAGATGACCAGATATAAGGTTCCCCGGATTGTTTTTATTAATAAGTGTGATCGGACCGGTGCCAACCCTGCCCGAGTTACAGCTCAGATCCGTGAAAAATTGAAGCTAAATGCGGTGCCTTTGCAGTTGCCCATCGGTCTGGAAGGTGATCTTGCCGGTGTTGTTGATTTGGTAAGAATGAAGGCTATTTATTTTGAAGGTGATAATGGCGAGATAATCCGGGTTGTCGATATCCCCGCCGAGCTCCAGGAGCAGGCGGATGAAAAACGTGAGGAGCTGCTTGATGCAGCCTCTATGTTTTCTGATGATTTGATGGAGGCTATCCTGGAAGGGGAAGAGATCTCAGAAACAATGGTTATGGATGCCGTTCGTAAGGGTACACTTGCTCTGGAAATGGTGCCGGTGTTTATTGGCTCTGCCTATAAAAATAAGGGAGTTCAGGCCCTGCTTGATGCCGTAGTTTCTTATTTGCCAGCTCCTAGTGAAATTGAGAATATTGCTCTTGACCTGAATAATGAGGAGAAAGAAGAGGTTCTTGGCAATGATCCAGAAGCCCCGTTGGTCTGTCTGGCTTTTAAGCTGGAAGATGGTCGCTATGGCCAGTTGACCTATGTGAGAACCTATCAGGGAACCCTGAATAAAGGCGATACCATTATCAATAATCGTACTGGTAGAAAAGTTAAAGTCGGTCGATTGGTTAGAATGCACTCTAACGAGATGGAAGAAATTGGACAGGCTGGCCCTGGTGATATTGTTGCCCTTTTTGGCGTCGATTGTGCCTCGGGTGATACCTTTACCTCTTCCGAAATTTGCATGTCCATGAGCTCCATGCATGTGCCGGCCCCAGTTATCTCACTGGCCATTAAACCAGTTGATAACAAGGCCCAGGACAGTATGTCAAAGGCTCTTAATAGATTTACCAAGGAAGATCCTACATTCAGAACTTTTGTGGATCATGAAACTGGTGATACAATTATTTCTGGTATGGGTGAGTTGCACCTTGAAGTTTATATTGAGCGCATGAAGCGTGAGTATAACGCCGAGGTCGTGGCTGGTGCTCCTCAGGTTGCCTATCGTGAAACTATAACCAAAAAAGCTGAATTTAATTATACCCACAAAAAACAGACTGGTGGATCTGGGCAGTTTGGCCGAGTTGGCGGTTTTATGGAGCCCCTTGAAGAGGGCGATTATGAATTTGTTGATAAAATTGTCGGTGGTGTAATTCCACGGGAATTCATTTCTTCCTGTGACAAAGGCTTTACTGCCAGCTTGGTTAAGGGTGCCTTGGCAGGGTTCCAGGTGACTGGTGTTCGTTGTGTGATTAACGATGGTGCCGCTCATTCCGTGGATTCATCTGATGTGGCTTTCCAATTGGCGGCTAAAGGCGCATTTAAGGAAGGGTATCTCAAAGCTGGTCCCGTCTTAATGGAGCCGATCATGAAGGTTGTTGTTGAAGGCCCCACTGAGTTCCAGGGGGGAATAATGGGTAGTATAAACCAGCGCCGTGGTATGATTATTGGTACTTTGGAAGAGAGCGATTATACCGTGGTAGAGTCTGAGGTTCCCCTTTCTGAGATGTTTGGATATTCCACAGTCTTGCGTTCTCTTACTCAGGGAAAGGCAGAATTCACCATGGAATTTGCCCGCTATAATCCGGTTCCTAAGGGCATTGTTGATGATGTTATTGCCGAAATCAAGAAAAAACGTGGCAAAAAATAAATAGTGGCATCCCTATGAATTTTCGGCCCTGTATTGACTTGCATGATGGGCAGGTAAAACAGATTATAGGTTCTACATTGTCCGATGGGGCTGGAAGTCCTGACACTAATTTCTTATCAGAAAAACCTTCTTCATATTATGCCGGCTTGTACCGGGATGATAATTTAACCGGTGGCCATATTATCAAACTTGGCCCTGGTTGTGACGATGCTGCTTTGCTGGCTCTGTCCACCTATCCCGGTGGAATGCAGGTCGGTGGCGGCGTTACTGCTTCTAATGCTCTGTTTTGGCTTAAGAATGGAGCCTCTGCTGTAATTGTTACTTCCTATGTCTTCAAAGATGGTAAAATCTTTGAAGATCGTCTCAAAGATCTGGCTGCTCTGGTTACTAAGGAGAGACTGGTCATTGATCTCAGTTGCCGCAAAAAGGGTGATGACTATTTTGTCGTCACTGACCGCTGGCAGAAATTCACCGAAATCCCCATAAACAGAGAAAGCTTGGCGTTTTTTAGCCATTTTTGTCATGAGTTCTTGATCCATGCCGTTGATGTTGAAGGTAAATGCAATGGTATTGAGGAGGAACTGGCTGTAATCCTATCCGAAAATTCTCCAATCCCAACCACCTACGCCGGTGGCGTAAAAAATATGGCTGATCTCGATCGGTTGGCCGAAATTGGCCGAAATCGTCTTGATGTAACCATTGGCAGCGCCTTGGATATTTTCGGCGGTAGTGGAGTAAAATATAAAGAGGCGGTTGAGTTTAATCGGCGTTAATAAAAAAAGAAATTTTGCACATTTTCCCTAATGATGCTATCCTTTTGTATCTCGTCTATTGGTCGGCGTAAGGCCTAGGAGACTGTCCGAGAATAGAAGCCGTAGCGAAAAGTTGGAGAATTGAGACCAATTTCTCCGGCTTCGATGTTTGCGCTTATCTATAGCTTCGATGTCTGCGCTTATCTTATAGTAGGCTCTCCATTCTCGGACAGCCTCCCTGGAAGTAAAATCGGCCTACCTGTGTTGCAGTTAACTTTCTGTGTGCTTCTGTGGCTAAAAAAAACAGTTCGCCCGCAGGGCGTTATGTTACTCTAACTCGATAATATATAATATACTGAATTGATGGATTCTAAAGATTCGCAAGTTGCAAAAATTCAGAAGTATGTCGACCGGATGCCGAGTCTTTCCACGACGGTAACTAAGGTTCTTGATGTGTGTAATGCCCCCAATGCTTCACCGAATGATTTAAACAGAGTCATTTCCCTTGATCCGGTACTTACCGGCCAGGTTCTAAAACTGATTAACTCGGCCTATTATTCACTTCCAAATCAGATTTCGTCGTTAGCTCGGGCGATTATTATGCTGGGCCTGAACACCGTTAAAAATTTAGCCCTGAGCACAGCCGTTATTGCCACAATTGGTAAACACGCATCCTTTAAAACCTTGCCAATGGATGACTTTTGGTCTCATTCGATTTGCGTTGGGGTAACTGCCAAGGCACTGGCAGCGCAGAAAAAAGTTCCTATTGCCGAACGTGAGGAATATTTTGTGGCTGGCATGCTCCATGACCTTGGTAAAATTCCACTTAATAATTGTTTTGTTGCTGAGTACACACAGTCACTTCAATTAGCTGATCTGGAGCAGGGGCCGTTGATTCGTTCCGAGAAGTTACTGGTTGGTATTGATCACGGTTACACAGGCCGTCTGATTGCGGAAAAATGGCAGCTTAGTGAAACCCTTATTCAGGCTCTTAGCTTGCACCACGATCCGGCCAGTGCTTCGGCTGAAAATAGAACCATAGTGGCTACTGTGGCTTTGGCTAATTTGTATGCGAACATATATGAAATTGGCTCGGCTGGTGATCACTTCCCGAGGGCTTCTTTTTTGATGGATGTCCTGGATCTGATGGGTATGTCCTGGAACGATCTTGCTCCTCTGTATAAAATAGTACGTAGCGAGATAGACAAAGCGCAGGTCTTCCTGCAAGTGGCGGAGAAAGAACAAAATGCGAATTAAATTCTGGGGAGTAAGAGGGTCGATTCCATGTCCAGGCCCACAGACAGTGAAATATGGTGGCAATACGGCCTGTATTGAATTACGTTTTGATGATATTGATCGGTTGATAATTATTGATGCTGGATCTGGAATTCGTGAGTTGGGGAATTATATGATGGCCAATGATCTTCCCAAAGGCGCTATTCAGACTGATTTGTTTTTATCACATACGCATTGGGATCATATCATGGGTTTTCCGTTTTTTGTGCCACTGTATCTGCCTAGCACTCAAATACGGGTACATGGGCCGGTGACCCACGAGGCGGATACCCTGGAAACCATCGTTGGCGGCCAAATGACCTATCGGTATTTTCCCGTCCGTGACGTTGAATTGGCAGCCCAGATTGAATATGATCACCTAAAGGAAGGACGCTTTGATCTTGGCGACGGCATTACCTTGATCACTAAATATCTTAATCATCCAATTCTTTGTTTGGGGTATCGCTTTGAGTACAAGGGAAAGGTATTTTGTACGTCTTATGACACTGAGCCTTATTCGAATATTTTCTGTACTGACCCTGATGATCCGTCTTATGACGAGGGAATGGCAATTGAGGGTGAGGCTGTATCTCAAGAGCAGAATCTGGTCATGGAAAGTTTTTTGGCGGGGGCTGATCTCGTGGTCTATGATACGCAATATACCCAGACCGAGTACGAAGAGTCTAAGATTGGCTGGGGACATTCTCCTATGGAGTATGCCGTTGAGGTTGCTTCTCGCTGTCAGATTGGGAAGATGGCTATGTTCCATCACGAACCTATGCGAACCGATCAGCAAATGGATGATCTGGTTCATACCTATTGCCGTTCAGGCCTGAATGGAGTGCCAGAAATATTTTTTGCCAGAGAGGGAATGGAAATAGTCCTATAATTCAACCTCTTAATGTTTATACGCCCGTTAGCCGATGAGGTAGATACGAGGAGGTAAAAATTATGCCGGTCTGGGAAATAAAAGAACCCCTCGGCGTGACGCCCGCTGCCATTAAGCCCCGGAAGAGGGAAGTCGTCTCTGTGATACCTATTACTGGTATTCGGGCAGTTGATAAGCTATTCGCAAGACAGGATTGGGGAAAGGGGAGCGAAAAACGCCGTAAACAAGAAGTTAAGGACAAGGTGACGATTCGCAAAATCCGTATGTTGGTGGATCAGGTGAATACCCACTTAGCGGACTGTGGAATATTGATCCATCTCGTCATCTCCTTAATTGGTGATGAGTGGGGCTTGGACATTTATGATTGCTCGGATCAGCAACAATGTCTTATAATCCATGAGGCGGCCCTTGACCTTGATGAATTGAACGGGCTGCTTAACAGTCTGCAACGAGAGGCTGGTATCATGCTGGATAGAGTTTTGTGAGTGGAACCATTACGTCCGCCCCATATCCTTAATACTTTTGATAAGGGGGCATATTCGTCCTTTTGGCCATCTCCCGTACTACATCAAAATCTGAGTCCTTAGCCGACTCGTAGCCATCATCCAAGGCCTGCTTCAAAACTCTGACAACCTCACCATCGTATGCAACTGTGGCGGTTTTATCAATATTGATAACAGCCTCTTTGAACTTCTGGGCAAATGCCGCATCCACTCTTTGGTTTACCGCAAAATTGCAGTAAGGAATGATTACGCCTTTATCCAGAATTCTAAAGTCATCCATTGAGATTTTATTATCAGCGGCCATATTCTCAAGATCGGCAATGGGCAATGCCCCTGCATCATATCTTTCAAAAAGTACCCCATAGGCTACTTTTTCATGTTTGTCGGAGCCTCTGGGGACGGTGTAAAAAGCCAGATCTTTGTCTGGATTAATACCGTGTTTCAATAGAATGTCAACTTCACTCATAAAACCAGTGGGGGCCAGAGTCGGGCCGAAAATCATGGTTTTACCCCGTAGATCTTCGATTGTTTTGATGGGGCCTTTCTTCAAAGTAATAATGACCCCTTGGGATTTGGAACCCAGGGAGTCCTTCATCTCTGTAGCTAGAACCCGAACGCCGTTATATCTATTCATCATAATATAGAGAAGCGAGTTGGTGTGAGTGAAGTCCAACGAATCGACCTTTTTGGTGAAATCAGTGGTGTCAATGGCCTCCATTTCAAAATTAACGCCAAGCTTTTTGCTCAGGTAGGCGGTAAATGGCTTAAACCTGGCATTAGTTTCTTTCCTGCTATTACAAATCATATACCCAATTTTATATGTTGGTAAGTCCGCCGTTTTAATATTTGGCGTTTTACCTTTGTCTGGTGAAGATTGATTGCAGGCACTTAAAAGCAGAAAGGCTAAAAAGAGAGCTGTTAATTTTTTCATAAACTAATTCCAGATGATTTTAATGTAAGTTATATTTGTTTAGAAACTCCCCATTGGTTCGGTGGGCAGCCTATACAATCGTCGACAACCGTATTTTGCGCCAATCTCACACAAAACAATCGTTTCTTGTCGAAAAGCCAATGAACTTGATAATAGTGCTGAGCGGTTAGCAGTTAAATTAACTTTTTCCTTTTCAGGAAGTTCTTGGCGACATTCCTGGGTTTGTCACCTTTTGCAACCTTTTTGTTGAGGCTGGTATATGACTTGTTTGAAATCACTCCGGACAATTTGTTCAAAACCCTGGGTAGAAGAGGGAAGTTAATCAGGACATCTCGTCTTATTAGTGGTGCGCTGACTGATTTTTGCCCGGAGCCTTTACTGCTATCATAACCGAAGGGATTAAGCCAGATTATGTCTAGTGTCTTCCCGTAAATTTTTTTGACAGTCAAATAATCCTCTTCGGGATTGGTGCCTGGCACTTTTTTAAGAACTTGCAAGGCATCTATGGTATCTTCAACCATAATGTCGACTCGCTTTGTCTCTTTTTCTGATTTGGAGGCTTTATACAATGAGGCATTGTCAGCAAAATATCTGACCTGGACAGTGGTGCCAGTTCTTTCATTAATTAGCAGGGCCAACATCTCAGACATTACTCTAGCCTGTGGTGAATTAAGGGAGCCAATGTAGAGAGTGCGTCCCACGCAGGCCTGACTTAAACTTGCACTGAAGCAAATAAGGCCAATGATAAGAAAATGGATGAATTGTCGTCGCATAATATTCTCCCGCAAAATCTTGTGCAAAATTAATAAACTAGGGAAATTAGATAACCCTAAACGTTCTGATAATATAATGATCAATGGGCAAATATGCCAGGATATTCGGATATGATTCAGTCAAAGCAGGTGAGTGGCTCTGATATAAATGTTATTGGCATAGGATGCCCGCCAAAGAGCATGGCGAAATTATGGCCTTTTGTGCCTGACCGAGTTTATCATAATCTATACTCGCTATCAGCCGTTTAATTATAGTTGCAGCGTGACCAGGAACGGCTGGAGTCGCAGCCTGTTGTAGCTCTTGCAAAGAAAACTTGCCCTTTACTTCTGGAGCACTGTTTAATTTCCCCAACAAATCTGAAATATTATCGTTGCAATTTAGTGATGTAAGGTAGATTAGTTTGTGGGCTGATTGTTTGCCGATTTTCTCGCCAAGCATAAACATCAGCGCTTCGGTGGAGACTAAAATTGCGGCCTTGTTGAGGTTATCTTTTATTCGGGCTGTATTGATCTGGAGACCGGGTAGTATTTTTTTCATCATACCGAGGGCCGCAGAACAGAATAGCGAAGAATCGGTGATGGCGATCCATTCCAGTCTCACGGCCCGATAATCACGTTCATGTTCGTTAATCAGGGTATCTAGACCGGTAGCCACATTTGATTTACATAATTTGGCCAGAACCACCACCTGTTCGCAAAGTTCGGGGTTTTTTTTATGCGGCATAGTGGAACTGCCGATTTGACCATTATGAAAAGGCTCGGCCAATTCACCAATTTCATTTTTTGCCAATTGGCATATCTCATTGGCAATCCTGCCTAGCCCACCGGTAAGTAATGCCAGGACGGACAAAAATTCTGCCCCGCGATCTCGACTGGCATGCCAGGATGTCATGGGGACATGTAGGCCAAGTTTGTCGGCAAAATTCTCTATCAGTGTTTGAGACTGCTCTGAGAGCGAGTCCATGGTGCCAACTCCGCCCGAAAGTTGACAGACCAGTAGAGATTTCATACATCTTTGCAGCCGATCAAAATTTCGCAGACTTTCATCCAGCCATGTTGACATTTTTAGACCAAGAGTAGTTGGCAGGGCGGCCTGACCATGAGTGCGACCGATCATTAGCAGAGATTTGTGTTTCTGGGCCAGTTCGCCAAGGGTGACTATCACGATGGCCAAGTCACGCAGAATAATATTGCCAATTTCTTTTAGTTCCAGAGATTGAGCGGTATCTTGAATATCCTGGGTGGTGGCGCCAAAATGGATGTATTCCCCTGCTTCGTCTCCAGTAACCCTTTGCCATTCACGTAAAAGTGGCACCAGCGAATGACCTGTTCTGGAAATATCATTTTGAATGGCATCCAAATCAAAATTTTCTAGCCTGGCGCTCTCAGTCAGACGTTGAGCCGCAGTAGCAGGGACGATGCCTAACTCCGCTTGACACTGAACCAGAGCAACCTCCACGTCAAGCCAGCGCTGCATTCGATGCAGGTCACAAAAAACCTTGCGTGCCTCATCGGTGGAGTAACCTTCCCTAAAAAAACGGGAATCGGTAATATGACTATGTAAATTACATTGTTGCATATTTATACACTCGCATACGAACGTGGTTTTACCGCTATTTTTTGGTGGTTAGCGAAATTATCGCCTTGGCATCCCTTTGACTCTTTTTTTCTTCCGTTTCTTTTTTCGTTTTCTAGAGGTGGATAGATTCTTGGAGGGGCCAATAAGCTCAAGTTTTTCACCATACACTGAAATAATATTCTCGCGTAATTCTTCATGCTTTGATGAAGGTACTTCAAAAGCTAATGATGAATATGCCCAGTCACGTTGCCGGATTAAGTCACGGTTAAGTTTTTCAGCACAATCGTCGCAAAGGCCCAAGTCATTAAGGCTTTTGGTGGTGTCGCAACCTTGGCATTCACCTGTACTATTAATACCGAACAATTCATCGTTTTCGGAATGAATGATTTCTTCAGGCTCAAAATCAAGAGTGGCTTGTGTGAGTTGCTCCTGACCAAGTTCGGTTAGTAGTACGTCGTCAATTGTACGTTTGCCGCAACTTGGACAAGATATATCATTTTCAAATTGCGGCCTGAAAGTGTTTTCATTGACCCCAACATTACCTACATCGCAATCAAAAATGCCATGGCATTTCTTGCATTCAAAGTTTATTTCCATTTTTTTGGAGCTATTAATTTTTGTTTAATTTGAAACTCAATACTTTCAAAATGGTCGCATAGCCACCCTGGCTCATCCACTTTTTGAGAAGATTGGGCATGATTAGACTTTGCCGTCATCCAACCCGCAAGGTCACTTATTTCCCTTAAAGACATGTATATTGTATGAATATCTTTACTTTTAGACATTCGATTCAAAGTACTTTTTAACTTACCAGAAACTATAGCTTTATTTGTTTTGCTCGCTAACAAGGCACTATTGGCGGCGCATAGCATCTCTATGTATTCCCTGGTGGTTAAATATCTAAAAGATACAGCCTGTATGGCAGCCAAAAAACAGCCTTCCTGGATCCCCGATAAAAACATTCGGG